>JAGQPX010000017.1:110059-167453 GCA_020426505.1 Planctomycetaceae bacterium
ACGACACGATGCAGTACATCAGCTGTGATGTCGCGACGTACTGCATCGGCCAGTGTGCCAGCATGGGAGCTTTGCTCCTCACCGCCGGCGCAGCTGGTAAGCGGAATGCACTGCCCAACAGTCGCATCATGATTCACCAGCCGTTGGCCGGAATGGAGGGGACGGCGACGGACCTCGACATTCACGCCAAGGAAGTCATCAAGATGAAGCGTCGTCTCAACGAGATCATGCTCAAACACACCGGTCAGACGCTTGAGCAGATCGAAAAGGACACCGACCGCGACAACTTCATGTCTGCGGAAGAGGCCCGTGATTACGGTCTCGTCGACAACGTTATGGAACAACTCCCCCACAGCTGAGCGTGACTCACGCGTTGAGCTTGGCAATGGATTGCAGGCCACCGTCATGATTTCAACCTCCTGGATACGGACATCCTTGGGCAGCAGCTCGCTGTGTCTGGTGATCGTCGCGTCGCTTGTTGGATGCGCAGGCACCAAAGAGCGGGACGTTCTGGAGTCACGGCTGCGTCACCAAGAGGACATGCTCGCCAGCTATCAGGCGCAGATCGACCGGACCAAGACCGAGTTGGACATCGCCAAACGTGAGGCAGCAAGCCTCCGCCAGCAACTTGCCAGCAGCGAAAAGGAAGTCCCTCCGACCGAGCACGTCGATGCGAGCTTCCGTACGATCGGAATCGAGTTCAGCACTCTGATGACAGGGGGGACCAACATCAACAGTTCGCCCGGCGACGACGGACTCACGGTCGTCCTGCTTCCAAAAGATCCGGATGGAGTCGTCGTCAAAGTGGCGGGAACCATCGAGATCGAAGCGTTCGACCTCGCCCGCCCGGAGGGAGCACAACGAATCGGTCAATGGACGTTCGACGTTGGCGAGAGCCACGAGTACTGGCATCAGGGGGTGATCCAGTCCGGCTACCAGTTTGAACTCCCATGGCAGGAGATCCCGCAAGCGGAGCAGCTGTTGTTGCACGGTCGCCTCGTCTCGATCGACGGTCGCCAGTTCGACACCACACACACAGTCAGTATCGAACCGCCGGACGCCACACTCGTCGGCGGTTCCCGTTCGTCCGATGCCCCACCGTCGACGATCAAACAACTCTCGGGTTTCGAGGAGAGTCCGTCCGAAGTCCGACCGGCTCTTGCGGAGTCGTCGTCCGATGACTGGGAGGACGAATCGCCACAGCAGGGAGCGCCTATCGAAGCACCTGCTCGCGTCTCAGTGAACGAACCGTCGCCGGACAATCCCTTCGGTCATTCTCCGGCCGTCCAGCCGCGCATCATCGAAGCCCGCGCCATGACCGGCAGAGAGTTCAAAGACCAACTCAACGTCGGTTCACCTCTCACGGTGGACACTCCTTCGTCCCGCATTCCGTCTCCGCCGACATCATCCAAGACGGCTCCTCCATTCTCCAAAGAGTTCGAACTCTCCCGGGCAATGCCCGTCTCACTGGAAACCCAGCCACAATCGAAGCCTGTGGCGAAAGAGCCCAACCCGTTTGAAGAACCTCAGCCGTTCCCCGTCAATGTGCCTCAAGCGGGTTCTGTCTCCCGCGAGAGCCCTCCCCCGATCCAAGATGTCCCACAGGACGCTGACGAATGGTGGGACGCCGATGACTGGCCCCATGAGGCGTCAACCGAACCAACGTCGACGCCCGTGCGGACCTCGGACGTCTGGACTGATGAGACGATTCCATATCGACGATAGTGCCGCGGGAACTCTCGGACATCGCCGTCTGGGCATCGAATCGACCACGATTCATACTTGAACTGCCGCTCAGGACCTTGCACTTATTTGTTCCCGGTTGTTGGACCATGCGACCGTCGCAATCGGCCCATCTTGGCTGACACGATCGTCACGATCGTGCGAGCCTGCCGCTCTGCCTAACCGCGCAGGTTTCGCACATCATCCGCCTCAATCGCGAGGCACGTCAGGTCGATGAAGTCTCAGTAAGCTCACGGATGCGCGCGTCTGCGGAGTGGCGGTTGGAGTCCGCGCTCATCACTTCCGCATCGGTCAACTGAATGACGCCGCGAGACCTCGATGCAAAAAACGACCCGCCGAAGACTCTCCTCCTCTGTTCAAAGTCCTCTTGAAACATACCTCCGTGAGATTAACGAAACCGCGTTGCTGACCGCTCAGGAGGAGAAGGACCTCTCGCGAGCCATCTCCGCAGGCGACAGCGCCGCTCGCGACCGTATGGTCCGCGCGAATCTGCGACTCGTCGTCAACATCGCACGCGGTTACACGGGCAAAGGTCTGCCTCTGCCCGATCTCATCGAGGAAGGCAATCTCGGACTGCTGCGCGCCGTCGAGGGCTTCGACCCCGACATGAATACGCGGTTCAGCACCTACGCCAGCTATTGGATTAAGCAGTCGATCAAACGCTCGCTTGTCAATTCGGCCAAGACAATTCGCATCCCTGCTTACATGGTCGAGCTGCTGACCAAATGGCGTCGGGCAACGGCCAAGCTCCAGGACGAACTTGATCGCACGCCGACGGCTGAAGAGGTTGCCAGAGAACTTGAGTTGCCGAAGAAGAAACTGCGGATCGTCAAGAAGGCGATTCAACTCTACAACTCATCCCCTCAGTCCGATCAAAGCGAATCGGGTTGGTCACTGGGAGACATCGTTCCCGACGAACGAAGCAAAGGGCCGGAAGACCTGCTGCTCGAGAACGACAACCTCAAACATGTCTACCGCATGCTCGACGAGATGGACGAACGCGAATCGACCATTCTCCGCATGCGATTCGGACTCGACGACGGCGAGCCGCGAACGCTCAAGGAAATCGGTGAATCACTCGGCCTGACCCGTGAACGTGTCCGCCAGATCGAAGGCGAAGCACTCAACAAGCTTAATCAGGGGTTGATCGGCGAGAAGCGCGGTTTCTGAAATGAGTCGCATCACAACGCGCTCCGGTGGCCAAGACGGCATCGGAGCGTTTTTCTTTTGGTCTTGAAGGAAATGTCCACTCGTCATTGGGGCCATGCTGACTATCATCCTTCGACGAAATCGGTCACGCTGACGGTGAATAATGTGCCGAGCCGGTGAGGATAACCTGTGGAACTTCAGGGGCGAGTGGCCGTCGTGACGGGTGGAGCGGTGCGGATCGGACGTGAGATCTGTCTCCGTCTCGCGGATGCCGGTATGCGCATTTGCCTGCACTACGGTTCGTCGTCGGACGCCGCTGAACAGACCGCGACTGTGATCCGGGCGGCCTCGGGGGATGTCGTCACCGTGCAGGCCGATCTCGCATCCCCGGTCGATGCGGCAACAACGATAGTCGACAAAGCACGCTCGGCGTTTGGGCAAGTGGATGTGCTCGTCAATTGTGCCTCTATCTTTGAAACACGACTGCTGTCGGAAACAACGCTCGACGACTGGCGACGGCATCAGGCCATCAATCTTGAGGCACCGTTGTTCCTCAGTCAGCAATTCGCTGCCCAATTGGACTCGAAACAAGTTGGTGTCATCGTGAACATTGCCGACTGGCGTGCGACACACCCGCAGCCGGGTCATCTCGCGTACACAATCAGCAAGGTGGGATTGGTCGGCCTCACACGCATCCTCGCACAGGAGTTGGCACCGCAGGTTCGCGTGAATGCTATTGCACCGGGAGCCATTCTGCCTCCGCCCGATGCAGCAGACGATCACGACGAGCAGATCGCCAGACTCATCCCGTTGCAACGAACGGGCTCACCCGCGAACATTTCCGATGCGGTGCTGTTTCTGCTGCAGAATGACTTCGTCAATGGCGAGGTCCTGCATGTGACGGGAGGCCAGGAACTCGCAGTTCCGACAGCATGATCAAGGACGACGCTTTCAACTGGCTAATCCGCAAGCGATCCTCTCAACCCTCAACTCTTAACCATCAACTTTCAATCTTCCATGCCTGACTTCATCGACATCACTGACCTGCACATGCGAACGATCATTGGGATCAACCCCGATGAGCGCGTGAACAAACAGGACGTGTACGTGAATGTGACGCTGGAGACCGATTGCCGGCCGGCTGCTGCGTCCGACGACATCAATGACGCCGTCAATTATCGCGATCTGTGCAAAGACATCATTGATCTTGTCGAGGGATCGTCGTTCCTGCTGGTCGAAAGGCTGGCCGAAGAGATCGCGAAAATCTGTCTGGCTGACGAACGTGTCCAGTGGGTGCGTGTAAAGGTCGACAAGCCGGGGGCCTTGCGGTTCGCCCAGTCGGTCGGCGTGACCATCGAGCGTTGTCGCGACGACTTTCACGCGCAGTGGTCATCATGAGTCACCGGGCATTCATCGGTCTGGGATCGAATATCGAACCCGAACTGCATCTTCCGCATGCAGTGACGGAATTGGCCCAACTTGGTGAGGTTGTCGCTGTCTCACACGTGTATGAATCGCCCGCGGTGGGGGATGTAAATCAGCCAAACTTTCTCAACGCGGCGGTGCTATTAGAGACGGAGCATTCACCCACCGAACTCTGCGGTGTCCTCCGCGAGATCGAACAACGCATGGGGCGCCTTCGTGATCCGCTCAACGTCAACGCAGCACGAACGATTGATCTTGATCTGGTGTTGTATGACGATCTGACGACGACCGTCGGTTCTCGTCGCATCCCGGATCCGGACATTCTCACGCGGTCGTTCCTGGCGGTGCCACTGTCGGAAGTCGACCGCACTTACGTTCACCCGGAGACGGGCGAGACACTGGAGGTCATCGCTGCACGTCTACGGACGACCGGGACGGAATTGACCGAGCGTTCGGACTTGGATCTTCGATCGCTTTAACCGGACTGCGGGTGAGATCGTAGGCAAGAAGATTGCTGACGTCCCCGGCTCGCTGTTCGTCAAACACGTCGAAGGAACGTCACGCGACCTGCTGCAACCCATTCGGTGACGTAAATGTTGCCATCCTTGTCGAAGCAGGCGTCGTGAGGATGCACGAAACGTCCCTCCTGCCACTGTGATGGGTTGCCACGCATCGCAAATTTGTCGGCGAAGACCTGCTGTGTCCAGTCCGGATCGTAACCGATGTTGGCGACCAGTTCGTTCTTGCCGTTGAAGATCAGCAAACGTGCGTGAAGATCGGGCACGAGCATGTACTCACCCTGGATATCAACGTCCGCCGGGAAGGAGATGGGCAGGACCGCTTCGACCGGGAAGTCTCGGTAGTCCTTCATACGGGCCCCAAGATGTTCGTCGGTCGGACTCGGGTGATCCAATTCGTTGACGCCCTGCATGATCGCGAGCGGCTCGCCATCGAGAGAGAAGTACTGGAGTCGAGAGTTCGCGCGGTCCGCGACGACGATTGATGGTTCGCGCCCCGGTCGGTCGTCGAGCCATTGACCATGCGGGGTCGACATCTGTCCGGGCTCGCTCCCCTTGCCGCCCCAGGTTCGAACCCAGTTCGCATCCTTGTCGTACTCGTGCAGGTAACTGGAGCCGTATCCGTCGCCGACGTAGAAGCCGCCATTCGGGTGGAAACTGATGTTCGTCGGCCGGAACTGTGTCAACTCGTCGTACGTTTCCGCTTCACGCGGGTATCGCTTCTTCCACAGCCATTCACCCTGCGTGTCGCACTTGACGGCCTGACGATTGTAGGTGTCCGAGAGGTACAGGTACTCAGTGCCGTCCTCTTCGCGGATGTCGATGCCGTGTCCGCCACCGGCGTACTCCTCGCCGAACGATCGAACGCATTTGCCATCCGGATCGAAGACGACAATCGTATCGCAAGGTTGATCGGGGTTGCCTCGATGTTTGACGTAGATCAACCCGTCCTTGTCGACTGTGACGCCGTGCGTGTCCTTGTAGGTGATGCCTTCAGGAACTTCGCCCCAGTTGTGATGGCATTCGAATTGAAAGTCCCCATCGCCGATGACGACCGGTTTCGTGCCCGCCTTGTCATCCGCACCAAGAATCGCTGGAGCGAGCCCGGCTGCGAAGACCGTTGCACTCGCGGTCTGGAGAAACGAGCGACGGCTCACAGTGGAGAGCGAGGATTGCTGAGCCGGAATTTGACGATCGATATTGGCCATGAGTTTGCCTCCCGGGCGAGGGACATCATTGAGAGTAGCGATTAACGATTCATGGTAACGACCGAGCCGAGCAATGCACATCTTGTCGTCACAGCTCACCAATCGCGTGTGGCAGACCTTCGTTGATCGTGGGAAAAGTGAGATTCACTCCCCACTCTTCCCGGAGGCGGCGATTGTCGCAGCACTTCCCTAGATCCGGAGCTTCGTTCGGCGGCGGTGCAAACGTCGGTTCGGGAGCGTCAACCAGTTTCGCCACCGTCTCGTAGAACTCCCGACGCTGTATGGGACAGTCGTCGCTGACAAGTGTTACGGGCGAGCGACCGGCGTCTCGTTCGGCGCATGTCAGGACAGCGGTCGTCGCATCATCCACATGGATGAGATTGAGGCATCCGTCCGGATGTGACGTCAAATGCTGACCGGCACGC
The DNA here is from genome assembly GCA_020426505.1 of Planctomycetaceae bacterium. Classification (GTDB taxonomy): domain Bacteria; phylum Planctomycetota; class Planctomycetia; order Planctomycetales; family Planctomycetaceae; genus JAHBXU01. Next base: position 116,528 of record JAGQPX010000017.1, read on the forward strand.
AAGGCGTCAATCCGGGCGATCAATCGCCGCGGCCCATAGATGCCGGAGAGGCGAAGGATGTGCAATCCGATACGACCGGTCAGCTTGTCCTGCAGGAGCCTCTCCGCATCAAGGCAGATTTGTCCGCCCTCTGATGTGGGTTCGCATATCGACGATTCGTCCACTCGTTCACCGGACGATTGTCCGTACACGCTCGTGCTCGACACGTACACAATACGATCGACCGAATCCGGGAGAGCCGCAAGGACGTTCCGCAAACCGTTCACGTAGACGACGCGTTTGGAAGCGTCGCCGCTTCGATCGTAGCCGACGGCATACAGCAGCGTTGTCGTTGCCGGAAGCGATTGAAGCGACGTTGGAGAAAGGACATCGCCGATGACCGGTTGAATGCCGAGTGCTGACAACTCGTCCGCATGGTCCGACGATCGCGTGAGGGCGAACACTTGATTGCCGGCATCAATCCACCGCCGGGCAACTCGACGACCGAGGTATCCGCAGCCGATGATCAGACGGGATTTGAGAGTCGTATTCACAGCGAATCAGCAACGCGAGGTATGTGTGTTCGAACGAGAGTTGGTGTCGCCATGAGCCAAGCGGAATTGACGAGATTGAGGGTATCAACGTTTGCCTGCGATCGCCGGAGCAAGTTGGAGGGGTTGTGAGACGAGATCGGACAGGTCTTTCGTGAGTCGGCTTGTGATGTCTGCATTGGGAGGCACCGACTGGAGACACTCGGCGTTCGCCTCTTGGAGTGCGTCGAAGAACGTCGTCAGTTGAGCACGAACCTGATCGAGGAAGCGTTCGAGTTCGGTTGGCGAGAGATCATGTCGACGGAGTTCGACCTGTTTGCCACTGCGATCACGATGCAGGCGGGCAAGGGTTGTCCCTTGAGTACGATAGAGATAGCCATCGACGTAAGCCCGCCGCAGTTGCAGGGCCGAGTTGAAATGGAGGCAGGGGTCAGGGCCAAAGTAGATCGACAGTGAGCCATCCGACCGGTAACCGGCGATGACGCTGTCGACCTGCCCTGGCGCACGAAACTCAGCACGCTGCCGCAGTGCCGTCGCCTCTCGCATCAGGTCTTCCCGGTCGGCTTCCAGACGACGGTGAGGGGAGGCGTGAGTCATGAAACTGATGCCTCGACAAGCGGAATTCTCGTTAAGACCAGACTGATGCAACCGAGGTAACCGTCGTATTATGTTGTCGCCGAGCAACGGTTTGGGGAAGAACAACACGAATTGTAGGCCGTTCGAAAAGGGTTTGGTATGCTTGAATTGGCGGCCTCTTTCGTGTATCGAAGCATCCATTCGGATCTGTGAGCCCGTTTGCTGTCGAATTCCATGCAGTCCCCTCTCGACCGAGCAATTTATGGCACCACTCACGCTGGCACCGGCTCAACCGGTTTCTTCAGGTGAGATCGGCATGATCGACCCGCATCGTGCCGACGAAGTGGATCGCAGGCACCAGCAGGTCGCTGAGTTCCTGTCGTCCGCCCGTTACGATGCCCTGCTGCTGACATTGCCCCACAACTTCGCCTGGATCACGGCGGGGGGCGAGGGAACGCGCCCCGGCTCGAACGAGATGATTGCGGCGGCCTTTATCACCCCGGATGCACGGGTCATGCTCACGGGAAGCGTCGACTCCGGGCATCTGTTCGATCAGGTTGTCAATGGGCTCGGCTTCCAGTTAAAGGAGCGCCCCTGGCACGAAGAGCGGAGCGTTCTGCTGGAGGACCTGTGCCGCGGCCGGAAGGTCGCCAGCGATTCGGGAATGTTTTTGACGGACAACTTCGAACCACACCTCGTCCGGTTTCGTGTTCCTCTCCCGGAATTTGATCGGCCAGAACTTCGACGGCTCGGCCGTCACGTCGCCCACGCGGTCGAGGCGACGGCTCGCACTTTCTCGCAAGGTGAGACGGAGGCGGAAGTGGCGGGGCAACTGGCCCATCGACTGATGAGGCATGAAATTACCCCCGTCCGCTTGCAGGTCATGGCGGACGGACAAGGGCATCGGTATCGACACTGGGGTTATGGAAGTGACCGTATCGAAAGAACATGCGTGATTTCGGCCATCGGTCGCCGCAAGGGGCTACATGTTGGGGCAACTCGGACGGTCACCTTCGGACAGCCAACCAAGTCAATCGCGGACACGCATCATCTCGCGGCCATCGTGCAAACGACCGGGATGTTCTTCTCTCAGGTCGGCTGGACTGTGAGTGACACGTGGTCGCGCGTTGCTCGGATCTACGAAAAATTCGGTGCTCCCGATGGCTGGCGACAGGCCGAGCAAGCGGAGGGAATCGGGTATGCAATCGAGGAATTCGCTTTCGAGCCGGGGAGTCGCTCTCGACTGAGGACAGGAACCCCCATCTTCTGGCATCCTTCGGTGCGTACCGCCGCGGTGGGAGACACAATGCTTGTGCATGACGAGGGCTTTGAGTTGCTGACTCCCTCGGAGAACTGGCCGGAGCTGACGGTCGAGGTCAAAGGCTCTCAAATTCGCCGGCCCAGCATCCTTATTCGGGAAAGCTCGACCGATTGGCCGGACCAGTAGTCCGCGGTCACAACTGGAAGATTCGGGCCTTGTGCGGCTTCGCACGCGTGAATTGTGAAGGAATAATCCTTACACTCCTCCCGTCACTCTCATTCGCCCTTACCCATCTTCGCTGTGAGACAGTCTCACCGCATTTCCTACATTTCCAATGCGCGTCACAACCGACCGGGGATTGAGTGAAATCACCGCGATTGGATCAAGAAAGATTGAAGTCCCCGTGTAGCAGCGACATCATGTGTCCATCGCGTTCACTGAGCAATACACCCACGAGCAAAACACCCACGGAGTGACCCATGCTGCCCACATCCCACGCGGATATCGAATTGTTAGAGTCCCAGGAACTGCCAGTGCGCACGCTCGTCGCTCCACCTGTCCTGGCACGTGAACTGCGACTCGTCCTCGCCGAACTCGATCTGACAATTGAGGTCGGGACACGTGACGCGGTGATCATCTCGTCGGATCTTTACGAAGCGTTTCAGCAGTGGAACGAGAACGAAGCCGAAGATTCAGCTCCGGAATGGAACTGATCGCAGACATTAGAAATCACTGTGAGCGCCGCTCGATGTGAGTGGCCTCGTGACTTCGCCGCGATCCCTTGATCGCGGCGTTTTTTTATTGAGACGATTGCGGATCGTTGAAAAAAGAGACCGCTGCAAGTTACCCGCAACTTGCAGCGGTCAAGGACCCATGACGCGAAGGTCCGTGGAGGAATGGTCAGCCGTCTTACAGGCCGAGGTTCTCCTCCTCTTCTTCCTGAATAATGATCCGGGGGGTGACCATTAACATCAGGCTTTCCGTTTCCCGGCCGACGCCCGTGTTCTTGAATAGTCGGCTGATGTAGGGAATCTTGTTGAGGACGGGAACACCATTCATGCTGCGTCCTTCACGCAACCGCTTCACCCCGCCGAGCAGCACTGTGCCACCGTCCGGAACACTCACAACAGTGACGACATTCACGCGTTCCTGGACCGGCTGCTGAACAGTGATGCTACCGCCGGCACCACCGCCACCTCCGGCACCACCAATGCCTTGCTGGCCGCCGCCTTGCTGGCCGCCCTGGCCGCCATTAATGCCGCCACCACCACCGAAGCCTCCACCGCCGCCACCGCCGCCGATGCCACCGCCACCGATGCCACCACCACCGCCGCCGATGCCGCCGCCGCCGAAACCGCCGCCACCACCACCGCCGATACCGCCACCACCACCACCGATGCCACCACCGCCACCGGCACCACCGATGCCGGTCGGTGCTGCACCGCTCACGAAGGAGAATGTGAACACGTCGGTCACGTTGACGAAGTTGGGGTTCACGGCAAGCCGCACGTAACGGCGATCAGCCGAGACAACAGCTTGAACCGTCATTTGAATACCATCGGGAACCGGAGTTACCACCGGCTGGAAGCCGACCGCGAAGGCACTCACCACAGGGATCACACTGGTCACGAACGGTCGTGCGACAAAGCTGCTCACGGTTCCCGTCTGACCATTAAAGAGAGTGATCTTCGGTGAGAACATCAAGTTAGAACGTTCATCGCCCTGAGCGGCTTGCACGAAGAGGAAGGCTTCGATGTCACTCAGGATGGCCATACCGAAACTGATACCCGACTGAGCGTCGAATCCACCGAACTCGGGGACTCCCAACTCGAAGGAGCCTTGTCGGAACGGAATGTCGAGGTCTGCACTGAACGTCTCGGGATCAACCATGCCGACGACCGTGCCGTCACCCCATTTGTCACGCCCGACGATGTTCAGCTGTGGCCCCTGTCCGAACGGTGCAACCGGCACGAGTCCGTTCGTTAAGCCACCTTGCTGGCCTTGCTGACCCTGTTGTCCTGCTGCACCACCAGCGGCTCCACCAGCGGCTCCACCTGCGGCTCCACCGGCTGCACCACCTTGCTGTCCCGCTTGACCGGCGAACGGCACGCCTGTCCGTCCCCCGTTGATTGGGTCGACCGCTCCGAACGGAGCGAGCGGCAGGAACTGGTTGTCTGTCGCCGGACCTCCGACGCTGTCATTGACATTGAAGTCGAAGTCGATGCCGATCCGCTCGAAGAATCGATCAGAAACGGTGATGAATCGCACTTCAATCGTCACCTGCAAGTCCTGGAGACGTCGCAACTGCGAAAGCAGATCGGCAATTTCCTGGTGAACTCGCTGGGTTTGGCGAATCACCAAACTCAACGTCGTCACGTGTCGGGAGATGTTCCCGCTTCCCGAGAACTCGTCCCAAGACTCCGGTGCCACCGTTGAGGTGATGAGTTCCGTGAGACCCTGGAAGTCGTATTCATCCTGTGCGGGGCCTCCAAGTCGTTGCTGACCGTTCAACCCGTCGATTCCCATGAGCGGATTGCCCATGAGGTCATCCGTGATCTGATTGAACCCCTGTTGTGATGTCTGCAATCCACCGGTGCTGGCCAGACTCATCTGTCCTCCAAGACCGGCGCCCGGCAGCGCCACACCGCCGGCTGGCATCAGCCGTGCACTTGGGGCCTGTGACGGGATCGGCACGACGAGGTCAGCGACCGGGTAGACGACAGGAATCAACTCACCCTGCTGACGCATCCGGCTGGTGATCTTGAGGACCTCGTCCTCAACCGTGTAGTCAAGATGCATTGGCTTGAGGATCAGGTTCAGGGCACTCTTCAGCTTGATGCCATCCACATTGATCGTAATGGGTGTTGACGTGGGCACACCTTCATCCATCATGCCGAGCTCATCAAGCATCACGTTGATGTTCGCCCGGGTCGCAATACTCTGCATGACCTCTTCAAGAGGCACATCGTCGAAATGCAGCGAGACCTCGCGGGTGAGACTTTCCTGCACGCGAACCTCGACTTCGGAACGCTCGCGGGCATCCGTCACAGGCTGACGCTTCTTGACAATCTGATCCCAGCGCTCCGCATCGAATCGCAGCGGATGATCGTCGTCGACATTCACGATCGCGGCCCGTTCGACATCATCCAACTGCTTCCAGAAGGATTCCTCCTTAAGGTCGCGCGTCTCCTCATTGCGGGCAACGCGGTAGGCAAACTTGCTTTGGAGGACCATCATGATGACAGCCGTATTCTCCGGGTCCAGTTCCTCTGCTTGCTTGGCGACGGCGTTGGCCTCTCCAAAGCGACGTTGCTCCATCAGGTCGTTGAATTTGTCGACAAGCTCCGCAATCTCCTGCTCGATCCGAATCTTGGTCTCCATCTCCGTCTGAATCAGAGACAGAGTTTCAGCATTCTTACGTTCCATGTCGAGCAGCGGCTTACGCTGCGCCATGTAACCGTCGATCGACTCACGGCTGCTACGAAGTGAACGCAGCAGAGGAGCTGTTTGCTGAGGCGCGAGATCACTTCCCTCGACATCCGCGATGGAGCGATCAAGCAATTCGACGGCCTGTTCGGGATGCTCTTCACGCATCCGCTCGGCCTTGAAGATCGTGTTCATGACTTCCTGGCGAGTTCGATCGAACTTTGCCGTATGCTGTTGGATCGCCGAATCGAGAACCTTCGGCTCGAACGACGGAGCATCGCCTTCGAGTTCGAGGTACCCGGCAACCTGTTGCACTTCGCGACCGGGGGCCAGTGAACGAAGCAGATCCTGAAGCTGTTGTTTCTGTTGCGAACTCAGAGCATCCTTGTCGTTGTATGCCTGCAGGAAGGCCTCGTAGGCAGCCTGTCGGTGCCCCGCCTGCATGTGGCTGATGCCCTGCTCGTAGAAGTCCTGCCCGCTGCCGCTGCTCGCCTGAGTGATCATCGAATCACGACGAGGTGTCGTTGCGGTCTCGTTGGAAGGCTCAGCGAACGGATTCGTCGTATCAGCATCGGCGACCTGCATCGGCTCCTGCGGCTGTCCGTCAGATTCTGCGATGAACTCGGTCCGACGCACGTCCTTGGTCGGGGAGAGTCGCGCGATGTCCTGCATCACGATCTCAGGACGATCCTCGAAGAGGTCGTAAGTGACTTCCATCTCAGCAGCTGTCGTGGCCTTTGCGCGAGCCTCATCAACCTTTCCAGCTTTCAACAGCTGACGGGCTTCGGTCAACAGGGCGAGTGCCTGCTGTTTCTCCCGGCTCGGGGCCATGGTGTGGGTCGGTCGGGGAGGACCGGCAGCACTCGGAGTCTGCGCGACCGTCTGTCGGCTTTCGGCATCGCGAATGTCCTGGAGGACGAGTTCCGGACGATCGCTGAACAGCGGGTAGGCCGCTTTCAGTTCCTGTGCGGTCATCGCCTTCTCGCGAGCTGCTGCCATATCACCGGCGGCCATTAACTCACGAGCCTGTTTCAGCAGTGACTCAGCTTCACTCAGCTGCTCGTCAGAAGCATCCTCTTGTTCCATCTCAGGAGTTTCGACCACAGACGTTTGGGCCGTGATGATCGAGGTCCCCGAAAGGCGTTCAATCTCAGCGAGCACGTACTCAGGGGTGTCATCAAACAGCTCATAGCTGGCGTTCAACCCTTGAGCTTCCAACGCATAGGACCGAGCCGCGTCGAGGTCGCCCTGGGCAATTGATTGCCGAGCCGACTTCAACAGTCGCTGTGCGGATGCCTTCGGAGTGCGATCGGAGGTCGCCTCGGGCACGGTGGCGGAGACCTGAACCGTCTCCGACGCATCGTTTGAGGTTTCCCAATCCGCCAGGAATGCTTCCGACGGACCCGACGCCTTGGCCGGCTGCATCTTGGCAACGGCTTCGAGAATATGTCGTGGTGTCAGTTCGTTCGGACCATACGTCACGTTTGCCTGTTGAGCCTGGAGTGCCTCTCGGCGAGCCGCTTCATAGTTTCCTTTTTGGAAGTTGTTCTTTGCTGACTCCAGCAACAGGCTGACGTATTCGCGCTGATCTGAGTTGTCCGCCGGGGGGGCTGTCTCCGAAACGGCTGCTTGGGCAACCTGAGTTCCGTCGACCGGCATCGGAGCACGCAACGAGGCGAGCAGTTCACCGGGAGTCTGCTCTCCCGGTTTGAATGTGACATGGAATTGACGTGCCATGTGCTCCGCACTAGTGGCATGCCGCAAGGCCTGACTCACGTCGCCTTGTCGAGCAGACAGGCGAGCCTGACGCATGTGATCGTCGACCCGGCGACGGGACACATCTGTGCTGGCCGCGGAGGTTTGCGTGGGGGCGAGCGGCACGGCCGAGGCATCCGCTGCAAACGGATTCGGCTCTGCGGTCACCTGGGCAGAGGAGGCCGTCGGCGTCTCAGCGAAGGGATTTGAATCCGAGAAGTCTTCCTCGGCACGTGTCAGGTTGGCGAGCCACAACGTCGCGACAGCAAGGCCGCAACAGGAGATGAGTCCAATGAATCGGAACAAGGTTCGCTCCTTCTTGAAGCCCCGGGAGGGGGTGAGAGGGGTGACTTCAGATCGAATACCCGATCGTGAGTTCTCGGTCGCGGACGCGGGATGATCAGGCCCAGGGATACAACTGTGGTGATCGTTCGTCGGTGAGGAATGTCGCGCCATGACTGAGACTACCGGGGATATTCTGATGAGGGGGGAATGTCGCACGCCCGTCGAGAGATCACGCGCGGGGTATGCCCGTCCGGTGAGAACGGAGCAAACGCCGTACGGATCGCTCACAGGAGCATCCGGACTAATTAAGTTGTGAGTTGGGATTGTCGTCGAGATGAGAGAGGGGACGTCACAGACGGTTTTGAGAGACCGCCAACTCGGAGGAGCCGCGACCGCGTGACGCGGGATTCGTCGAGACTCCGGTATTTGATCGTGGGCTAAATAGCCCAACCCCATTGACACGGTCAAGAGGGGTCAATTGTTTTCGTACCTTTTCCATTGATTCGTTGATTTGTTCGGCGAGTGCTGCCGCTTCGATATTGGAAGGAGACTTATTGAGTTCGGTCGATTGGATTTCAGGAAGCATCGAACATTGTGGTGATGACTGCGTCTTTCTTCAGTTTCTTCACAACTTCCGCTTCGACGCCGCGTTTTCGTTCATTCAGGATCTCCTCACGGATCTCCTCCTGAACCTCCTCAAACGGTGTCACACGATCGGGACGCCGCTGGGTCACGCGGACGAGTTGGTACGCCTTGTCGCCGGCGACGACTTCACCAATCTCGCCCACATTGAGTGCAAACAACATCCGCTCGATCTCTTCGTTGGCGAGACTGCCCTTTTGTGTCCAGTCCCAGTGACCGCCCTCCTGGGCCATCACTCCGTCGGAGTATTTGCGGGCGACAGTTTCGAAATCGGCGCCGTTTTTCAGCTCAGCGATGGCCGCATCGAGCAGTGCGAGGGCCTTACTCTTACCACCGTGCTTGTCGTAAGCGATCCAGATCTGCTGCCACTTCACCTGAGCCGGCTGTTTGTAATCATCGATCCGTTTTTCGTACTCGGCCAACAGTTCCTGACGCGAGACCACGGGCTCGGCAGGCATGTGCAGCAGCAATGACTGTTGTGCCATGCTTTGACGACCAAAGGCACGACGCATGTTGCTCAGGGTCGTCCCCTGCTGCTGCATTAATGCCTCCAACTCAGCAAGTGTACCGACACCTTTCTCCGTTTTGACCTCTTCCAGTCGCTGCGTGAAAAGGGCGTCCAGTTGCGTTTCCAGTTGCTCTTTTTGATCGGCCCCCAATTGACTGACCGCCCCGTCCACCAGGACTGCCTGATCAATCATCTGGGGCAACAACTGACGAATCGCCTGCTCGCGGACTTTTACGAATTCTTCTGGAGACAACTGCGATTTTGCTTGAGCCAGTTGAATCGAGATCGGCTCCAACACATCTGCGACCAGAATGGGTGTGCCGTTGACGACCGCAGCGACCTCCGACATCTCGGCGTCCAGAGACCCGTCGCCGCCATCAACGTGGCCGACCTGCGTGACCGAGGTCTCCTTGTCCTGCGAACGCGTGACTTCCGGACCGCTCTCCGCAACCGCCATCCGCGGCGGGATCATCCCGACGACGGGATTATCAGCCGTCACGCTGCGACCCGAGCATCCGGCGCACAACAACATGGCAAGCGACGCTGCGCTCAACCAGCGTTCAATCGGAGGACGATCCGAATGTCGGATGCGGAAGTTCATGCAGAATGATAAAGAGATGTCCCGACTTTCGAGCGACCCCGAAGTTGGAGCCGTGAAGGGTCGAAAAACCTGTGAGAAATGACGGTGTCACCTGCTGAGAGGCGGCGAAAGATACGACAGCTCAGCAGCAGTCAGCAAGACCGAAACCGCCCACGATCGCCCGAACTCATCTCCGGAAAGCGATTTGCTACCAAGTCATGCCGTTACTGCCGGAACAGACCCGAACCCCACTCCTCCCACTCTTCCACACTTGCCCATCCTTCGTGGCAGGCGGCTGACTGACGAAATTCACGGACCGCAATGACAACCGCGTCGATCATTCGACGATGAACAATTGGATTTCGGTGAGGTATTTCTTCGGATTGCCACGGAAAATCATGCCGGGGCCTTTGAGGAATACCTCTCTCGACGGAATCTGGATCTCGAAACCTTTTTGCTGCACATAATCGAACGCCTTGGCGTAGGAGGTTCTCAGCTCTTCGTAGGGACCACGGTGGAGCAGTGAGACGCAACGACCAGCGGGGAGTTCGCGGATGTCGATGCCCTCGACTTCGATCGATTTGCTGACCGGCATGCAGGCTTCAAAGTCAGCATCGTCCTCGCGGTACTCCATGTCGTAGTGGAGGAGGAGAGGCTTGCCGTTGATGTAGCGGCCGAGGCTCTTCCCGATTCTGGCGAATGGCTCCCCGCAGTCGGAGTAACGCCCTTTCATGCGAATTCCGGCGACCAACTGTGACTCTACGGTTTTCTCTTCGACTGCAAACGTTTCGTGCTTGGCCATTTGACGGGTCTCCTGTTCTTCCTCGAAGAGTTGACAGAGTTTTGCGTCGATGCGTTGATAGCGAGCGATCTGCAGGCGGATCGCGTCCTGCTGGTTGCGGAGGATGTCGAGGACATCAAACGATTCCTCGTCACTGCGATTGAGAAGATCGGTGATCTCCGTCAGTGAGAATTCCAAGCTCCGCAACAACGTGATCGCACGTGCCCGGGTTAGCAGCTCGGCGTCGTAGTAGCGATACCCGTTCTCGGGATCGACGCAGCTGGGTTTGAGCACACCCTGTTCGTCGTAGAACCGCAGCGTCTTAACGGTCAATCCGGTGATCTTCGAGAACTCACCGATTCTGTACTGTGCCACAACTGCTCTCCTGACGACCGAACGATCGTCACCAGCATACGGCCTCCAGTAACGGGAGAGTCAACGGCTATTCAATGGTTTCCAACAAAAACTGGTCCGTTGAACTCTGCCGTTATCAAATGTCGGCGACCAGCACGACCTCATGAGAATCGGGTCATCCGCTCGTAATGGAGACGACTCGCGAAAGAACCCGGGTTGCCCACAATGTCGTTATATCGACTTGATCTCTGTGGATTTGGTCTCCGTCGGTTTGGTCTCAGTCAACTCGGCCTCGGTTCTTGACTTCGTGGGAGATGTCTCGAACGAGATCAGTCGATCTCGTTCCTCCCAGTCGCGGTTGTAGACCGTATCGAGACTGGTCTGTTCAATCTTTCCGGTGCGCGAGTTGTATCGGGTCGTGTAGTATGTCACGAACGTGTCCCGGAAACGGTCATCACCACCATCGAGAATGTCCTCAAACAGATCATCTCCTCCGTCGAGCCAGTCGGCTCCGCCGTTGCCGAGGATCTTGTCCATGCCGTCGCCTCCCATGATCATATCGTTACCACCACCGCCGGAGATGTCATCGTTTCCGTCCATGCCGTCGATGTAGGCGTCGACAGTGATATCGGGATCGATTGAGATTCTGTCAGCGAAATCGCTTCCCATGATCGTGATATCGGTCATTTCCTGGGCGAACGGATTCAGCGAACGAATGTCGGGATTGCTCGTGTCGACGAAGGCAGTGTAGGAGAATGTTCGGAACCATCCCTCGGGCCAGCGACGTTGGTAGACAACTTGCGCTTGCCAAGTGTTTCCGTCGACCTGTGTCACGGACAGATCGTTTGCAATCGTGCCTGCGTTGGCCGCTCCTTGCATCGTCAGTTCACCCGGTTTAAGCACGGCCATCCAACCCCAGCCGGATGCTCCGAGGACGTTCGTCAGGTGCTGATGAGAATTCTGTGCCACACCACTGTCGTTGATGTAAGTGATGTCCTGAAAGGCGAAGTCATGGTCAAAATCGCGCTGTTCAATAATGACATCATCATGATCGTAATTGGGGTTGTTCAGATCCACGAACGGGGCGGCCATCAGTTCGTGACTGAGAACTTCGAGGTCGTAGCCTTCAGCCACCTCCGTTAGATGGTCGAGACCGAACGAATGACCCATCTCGTGCGAGACAACTTTGGCCATCACATTGATGAACTGGTCGGGTGAATCCGTCATCTCAGCGATGCCCCGACCGAAGACGAACACGATATTGTCCTGTTCGTTCAGCAGGTCGACGTTGGGCGCGATACCAAGCGACTCGATGCCGAATCCCATCTGGTCGTAGGTATTTCCGCTCACAATTACGATGACATCACCGTCATCCGTCGAATCGAGCGGAGTCATCATGGATTGAAAGTCATCCTGATCGCCCTCAAAGATATTGACCGCGTAGGGAAGGTAGTCCATGTGGACCTTATCCATGATCCGGTCGATCGCCAGTTCGGCGTCCTGAAGATTCACGGTGCCGTTGCCGTTCACATCGAGGTGCGCGAACTCGCCATTGAACAGGCTATGAAAACTGTCGGCTGACTTCGCTCCGACGAAGAAACCGCCCTCAAAAGTATCCTCCGCGGTGAGTTCCTCGCCATCGAAGTCGATCGCGGCCTGAGTGAGCAGTACGCGGGGCTCCATCGATTCGATGGCGATCTTCGGAGTGCACTTCCTGCCGCGACGTCGAGAGTCAATCGTGACTGAGTTACGGATACGTCGGGTGATGTTGGTAATTCTCATGGTCAGTCCTTCGCGATTGGCAAGCGGTGCAATGGTCAACACACAACTTCCAAGCGTGCCGCGAAGGAAAGTGTTACAGCAGGATTCCGACCATCAGTGCTGACTGTTCATCAGCGTTCAGCGTCACACTTCTCCAAGTGCTCCGAATCCGCATGTCGCGGCGAACGTTACAGCTCTCCAGAATTCCAACGTGACGCGAGCAAATCTATTCACGCTGGGACGACTTCATCATGTCCAATTGCCGACACTCTGGGTCACGCGGTCGGTTCGTATGGCAGATCAGTCGGAATTGCTTGAAAGACGATCCTTGACGCTCCATCCCTACCTGGGCCGCACGATGTGGCGGCCGTGAGTCTTGCCTTGCATCATTTGGTCGACGGTGACATCCACTTCGTCGATCTTGATTTCGGTGGCGAGGTCGTGGAGATTGTCGAGTTTCCAGTCGCCGGCGAGGAGGTTCCAGATCTGGAGACGGCGGTCGTAAGGACAATGGGCAGAGTCGATGCCGTCGAGCTTGACTCCTCGCAAGATGAACGGGAAGACCGTCAACGGCAGGTCGGTGCCGCCCACGAGTCCGCAGGCTGCTGCGACGCCTCGGTGGTCGAGAGACCGGATGATCGTGGCGAGCGTGTTGCCGCCGACCGTGTCGACTGCTCCGGCCCAACGGGCTTTGAGCAGCGGTTTGGTGCTCGTGTCATCGACTTCCTCGCGACCGATGACGTTCGAGGCACCAAGCGACTTGAGCCAGTCGTACTGATCCGGCTTGCCACTGACGGCTGTGACGTCATAGCCGAGCTTCGAGAGAATCATCAGCGAAATAACGCCGACGCCTCCCGTCGCGCCGGTGACGACGATCGGTCCGCGGTCCGGTTCAATGTGATGCTCGACCAGTGATAACACCGATTGAGCGGCTGTGAAGCCGGCGGTGCCGAGGATCATGGTTTCATCGAGAGTGAAGCCGTCCGGCAGAGGCACGACCCAGTCGGCGGGAAGCCTGACGTACTCGGCCCAACCGCCCCATTGACCGGCCCCCTGCTCATAACCCGTGCAGAGGACTTGATCGCCCGGCTTAAATTTGCCGGAGTCGCTCGTCTCGACGATGCCGGCGGAGTCGATCCCGGGGACGTGCGGGAAGTTGCGAGCGACCCCCGGATTTCCCGTCGCAGCAAGGGCATCCTTGTAGTTGAGTGAGGACGCCTGCACCCGGATCAACACCTCGCCCGGCGGCAACTCGTGCAACGGGCGAGACTCGACAGACGACTCGATCGTCCCGTTTCCCGTCTTGCGAACATGAAAGCAGCGAAACGACTCAGGAGGCATGGCGAGGCCCTGCTTGTACGCGGATGGTGATGAAGAAGCATCTTAGATTGTAGAGAGGTGAATGCGAAATGAACGGAGGGAGTAGGGAGTAGGGAGTAGTCGGCCAGACTGAATACTACTCCCGATTCGCTACTCGCTACTCCCTACTTTGACTTCCTCTTTGCGGTCTGATAGAAGCACATCATTCAGGGCAACGAAGGAGCGTCGTCACATGTCGGTCATTGGTTTGATCCCTGCGAGGCTGGAGTCGTCGCGGTTGCCTCGCAAGCTGCTGCTCGATCAGACTGGCAAGCCGCTCATTCAGCACACGTGGGAAGCGGCCTGTTCAGTCGGTTCGATGGACGAAGTGATCGTTGCGACCGATTCCCCAGAGATCGCGAATGTTGTCCGGGAGTTTGGCGGTCGTGCGGAGATGACGGGCGAGCATCAGAGCGGATCGGACCGCATCGCGGAAGTCGTGCGGCGATGTTGTGCGGACGCGGAGTTGGTCGTCAACCTGCAGGGGGATGAGCCGGAGATCAAACCGGCGGATATCGACTATCTCATTGAGACATTGCGAACTCACCCGCATGTCGAGATGGCAACGCTGGCGACGCCGATTGACGATCCGCTGGTGTTGAACGACCCCGCCTGCGTGAAGGTTGTGCGAGCAGGTGACGGGCGGGCGTTGTACTTCAGCCGGGCTCCCATCCCGCATGCTCGGGACGGTCTGCCTGAAGACTGGCTGCGTGAGCAGACGTACGCGGTCGAGGCCCCGTGGCTGCTGCACATCGGCGTCTATGCCTATCGCACGGAGTTTCTGCTGGCGTACACCAAATGGCCGACCGGACGACTGGAGCGGTTGGAGAAACTCGAACAATTGCGTGCGTTGGAGGCGGGGGCAGCCATTCAAGTCGGAATTGTCCGCACGGCAGCGGTTGGCATCGACACACGCGAGGATTATGCTCGGTTCGTCGAGAGACAACGTTGAGTTTTCAGTTGTCAGTGATCAGTTTTCAGGATGATGTTTGAGGGATGATATCTCCGTTTGCGAGGAAACCCATGCGATGCGAAACTGCCACTTATTGAGACTCAAGACGTTCATCGATCACTCACGCCCAAGAATGTAGAGATGCGAATCCTGATCAGTGAAAGCTGATCATTGAAAACTGAAAGCTGAAATGACCAAACACATCTTCGTGACCGGCGGCGTCGTTAGTTCGCTGGGCAAGGGACTTACCTCTGCGTCAATCGGGCTGCTGCTTGAACGTCGTGGGCTGAACGTGCGGATGCAGAAGCTCGATCCGTACCTCAACGTCGATCCCGGCACAATGAGTCCCTATCAGCACGGCGAAGTCTACGTACTCGATGACGGCTCGGAGACGGACCTCGACCTCGGTCACTACGAACGATTCACCAGTGGACCACTCTCGCGGAAGTCGAACTACACGACGGGTCAGATCTACCAGAGCGTCATCGAGAAAGAGCGACAGGGGGATTACCTCGGAGCAACCGTGCAGGTCGTGCCGCATGTCACCGACGAGATCAAGGCGGCTGTGCTCAACCTCGCGGAGCCGGGTGTTGACGTTGTGATTACCGAACTGGGCGGAACGGTCGGCGACATCGAGGGACTCCCCTTCCTCGAAGCCATTCGACAGATTCCATTGGAGATTGGCAAAGAGAACTGCCTGTTCATTCACCTCACGCTCGTGCCCTACCTCAAGGCAGCAGGCGAGGCAAAGACAAAACCGACCCAGCACAGTGTTGGACAGTTGCGACGGATCGGTATTCAGCCGGACGTGCTCATCGTGCGGACCGAGCGTCCCATCGGTCGGGATCAAACCGACAAGATCGCGTTGTTTTGCAACGTCGAGAAGAACGCGGTGATCGAAGAGGTCGACAAGGAGTTCTCGATCTATGAGGTGCCGTTAGGGTTGGTCGAGCACAAACTCGACAAACTGATCATCAACAAACTGGGGTTGCCTTTGGGCGATCTTGAGATCGACGATTGGCGCAGCCTGATGCAGCGGATTCGTCATCCGGAGCGGGATGTCACGATCGCCGTGGTCGGCAAATACATCGATCATTTTGATGCGTACAAGTCGATCTACGAATCACTCGATCACGCGGGCTTCGAGCACTCGGCACGCGTGATGATCAAACGGGTCGAGGCGGAAGAGGTCGAGCGTCAGTCTCCCGAAGCGTTGCTCAAGGGCGTGGACGGCATTCTCGTGCCGGGGGGCTTCGGCAAACGCGGCATCGAGGGCAAATTGCAGGCGATCGAATTCGCACGGCAGTGTGAGATCCCCTACTTCGGCATCTGCCTGGGGATGCAATGCGCGGTGATCGAGTACGCTCGTAATGTGCTCGGGCTCAAGCAGGCTAACAGCAGCGAATTCGCCAAGGACACACCCGACCCGGTCATCTGTCTTCTGGAGGACCAGAAGACCGTGACGGACATGGGCGGCACCATGCGTCTGGGAGCGGAGCCTTGCCTGCTGCGTGAGGGAACGATTGCTGCTGAGTGTTATGGTGAGCAGCGGATTTCGGAAAGGCACCGTCACCGCTATGAATTCAATCCGGAGTATCGAAAGCAGCTCGAAGAGCAAGGCATGATCGCCGCCGGCACCAACGAGAGCGGACATCTCGTCGAAATCGTCGAGGTGCCCGATCATCCGTGGTTCGTCGCCGTGCAGTATCACCCGGAGTTCAAGTCGAAGCCGCACCAACCGCATCCGCTGTTCAAAGGCTTCGTCGAGGCGGCGTTGAAGCGACATCAACAACGGTCGCAGCAGACGGTCTAAGCGTAAGGTTGTTTTCGTGTCTCCTGCTGACGAGCCGTTTGGGCTGATCAATCTCAACAAGCCGGCAGGCTGGTCGTCTCGGAAGGCG
Source organism: Planctomycetaceae bacterium (assembly GCA_020426505.1). GTDB lineage: Bacteria > Planctomycetota > Planctomycetia > Planctomycetales > Planctomycetaceae > JAHBXU01. Next base: position 133,199 of record JAGQPX010000017.1, read on the forward strand.
GTCGACCATGTCAAGCGGCTGGTGAAGCCGGCGAAGATCGGACATGCGGGCACTCTCGACCCGTTGGCGACAGGGGTGCTGATTCTCACGATCGGCAAGGCGACACGTTTGACGCCCTTTCTGCATGACCTGACAAAGTCGTATCGGGCCGAGTTTTTGCTCGGCCATGAGAGTGAAACGGACGACACGGAGGGAGATGTTCAGCCTTGTGAGCATGCAAGACCGCTGACCCGCGGGGACATCGAGCGAGTGCTGCCTCGATTCGTTGGGCGAATCGAACAGACGCCGCCCATCTACTCGGCAGTGAAGATCAAAGGGCGCCGCGCCTACGAATTGGCGAGAAAGGGAAAGACCCCCGACATCAAGCCGCGAATGGTCGACATTCATCGCCTGGAGATTGTGGAGTTCAGTCCAGAGAAACTTGTTCTTGAGATGGACTGCGGTACCGGAACGTACGTGCGCTCTGTGGGGCGCGATCTTGCGAGGGCAGCTGGAAGTTGTGCAGTGATGACGTCGCTCATCCGCACACGGATCGGTGGGCATCTGATTGAAGATGCCAAGTCCCCTGAAGAGATCACGCGAGAGTCCCTCGCGAAAGTGATGCTGCCCGCGAGTGAGGGCGTCGGTCCCATGAGGAAGATCACATGCGAGTCATCCGCCTTGCAAATGATTCAGCACGGACGTTCTGTTCCGTTTCGCGAGTCATCGGCGCCGGACGATCATGAACCGTGCGCACTGCTCGACCCCGATGGAGGTCTCATGGCGATCGCAGAGTATCGCGAGACGGATCGTCACTTCGCTCCACGGCACGTGTTTGTGTGACGCGATTCGCCCCGACGTCACCGCACTATCGGGCCGTCGTCCGGCTCGACGGCAACCTTCACCGGCTCAAGTGAAGGACCGACAAGTTCCGGTTCGGAGTCACCTTCGTTTTGTGGTGTCTTCACATCGACGTTCAACTTACGTCGCGTCTTCCTCGATGAACGGGCGATTCGCTTCGCCGCCTCGTTTGCCAGTGGATTTCCTGACTCAGAATCGACGTCGATGTTCGCCTCTTCGGCATCATCGTCAGCTGGATTGTTCGCTGCGGTTTCGCTTGTTTCGCCGTCGTTGGCAGCTTTCGCTGGCGCGCCCGCGATCTGGGGAAGTTCGGCAGGTGCCGGAACCGGGGGAGCTTTCAACTCGTGATCGACCAGTTGACGCGACGGCTCCGAGAGATGCGGATTGATGGTCAGGGGGACCGGCTCGGAACCCACCGGCGCAGTCAGCTTTCTCTCCACGGGAGGTTTGGCCTGATCAGCGAGAGTCTCGGTTGCCTGAGGTGCACTCCGAATCATGCGATCTCGGTAGAGGACCATGGAGTGAACTGCGTGGTACATCGGCCCAGTCTCGGCTGGTCGCTCGGCGTTATGGACCAAGTCGGTGGCGACGGAGGCGACGGCACGGCGCACCCACGGTTCGCTCAGTTGTTTGTGAGGCATCGCCATCATCAACCATTCCAGCATGTGACCGGATGCCTTCAGTCGTTCGTTGAAGTCACGACTGTATCCCGGTCCCTTGAAGTACTCCGTCGAGAAGCTGCCGTCCCGGTTTTGCAACTTCTGAGCGAGTGCGATGTGCTGTTTGATCTTCTGGTCTGCGTCGAACCAGACACCACGCAGGTTGCCGTGTTTGTGGAGGTAGGCATTTCGGGCGTAGGCAATCGCAAACAGACCGTGTGTGCCGCCGCAGGGAGCATTGACGACGTTTGCGTTCGTCTGCAGGCGAACCAGTTCCTCGAGACTCCATGGGTCGCCTTCGACGTTCGACCACTCATCGTCGATGTCGACGTAGTGAGTGAGGAACCACAGCGTCCAGGTAATCTCCTCGCGCGTCGTGATGTTCAACTTCGCATGGTTGACGAGATCACGCATCGTAACGGTGCGCCCACCGGCAATCCGAAACTGATGATCGAGCGGGAGGTTCGACATCGCGAGCAACGCGAGCGTCTGATTGACATGCCCTTCGAATTCGTACGGAGTGCCGTTGTACCCGTGAGCCTTCGCGCCATGCTCGGTTACCTCGAACCAGGAATCACCCTTGAAGGTTGGCCCATTGGAAAGCCAGTCGATCGCATTGACCTTTCGATTCCCATCACGGAGTTCCAAGTCTCTTCGAAGTCCCACGAGTCCATGCATGATCTGCCACGGTCGATGCTGGTTGGCATCCATGTAGCGTCGCTGGGTTTTGTCGATCGCCTTCAGCGTCAATTGCAACAATGGATCGACCTTGCCATCCATCGTGGGAGGCGCCTGCGGTGCTGGCGCATCGATCTTCGATGATGGAGGCGCATAGATCGGCTCTTGAAAGCCGGGATGCTTCTTCTCCTCGTTTCGGGTCTCGTTTCGCGCATCGGGAGCTCCCAGGCCAAACAATCTTGGACGGAAGCCTGTCAGACCGATCGGTGTTTCTTCAGCACGGCTGATGGGCCCAGCAAACACGATCGTCAGACATGCGAGAGTGAGGGTTTTGCAGACTCGCGTAACACTCATCGTTGGGACTTTCGCTGAGGTCTCTCACCAAGGCGGGCGGGCACAGAACTAGAGGTCGGCACAACTGCAAATCGTACCGTGCTGAATGTCGTTCAATACCCCGCTCAATCGTCAAATCAGGACGGGCAGGTGATGCAACCGGCACGGGCAGAACCGCTCGAAAAGCTTGCCGCACCCGACTCAGCACAGAACTCGACAGAGACAACGTGACCCGCAAACTCACCCTCAACGGCATGACAAGACGAATGCCTCGGTGAGCAGGTGAGCTCGCGTGCTGATGCAGGCATTGAGCAACGCCGGAGCGGACTGCTACCATCGTTTGTGACGCTCCAGATCACTACCGAAAGACCAACAACCGAGGACGTAGTTCGCTGATGCAAATCCTGCTGGTTAATGACGATGGAATTCATGCTCCGGGACTACAGGCGATGCACCGGGTTCTCCGTCAAATGGGTGATGTCAAAGTCGTCGCCCCGCAAGTCGAACAAAGCGGCATGAGCCATCGCATCACCTATTTACACCCGATTATGGTGCAAGAGGTGCAAAAAGAGGGGCAACATTTCGGTTGGGCCGTTGATGGCAGTCCGGCAGACTGCACGAAGATGGGCGTTGTGGAATTCTGTAACGGCGAGCCCGACCTGATCGTCAGCGGCATCAACTCCGGTTCGAACGTCGGCATCAACGTGCTGTATTCCGGCACGGTTGCCGCCGCGATTGAAGGAGCCCTGTTCGGCATCACGTCCTTCGCACTCTCGCTCTCACATGGCACACCCCCCGATTACGACGCGACCGCTGAACACGCGGGGGCACTTATCCGGCAGATTCTCGATCGAGTCCCCGAGAAAGGGCGACTCTGGACGATCAACTACCCGGACAGTACCCCAGAAGGTCCACGAGGTGTCCGTTTCGCGCCGATGGGAGTCCGCCGTCCCGTCGATGCAGTGGAGAAACGCATTGATCCGCGCGGTCGTCCGTACTACTGGAGCGGCATCGACCCGCCCTCCGGATCGCACCTCGAAGAAGAGACCGATGTCCGCGATGTCGATCAAGGGTACGTCGCCGTCACGCCGCTGCACTTTGACCTCACAGAGAACTCTCTGTTGGAGCGGTGCCGTCAGTTTGATTGGGGGGACTGACGGATGTCCCCACCAGGGCGAGAGGAAATGTCTGACCGAATCGTGCTTGGTTCGCGATCGCCTCGTCGGCATGAATTACTGGCGCATCTGATTGGGGCAGACCACATTCTCGTCTGCCCTCCGCTCGACACGAATGAAGCACCGATTGAGAACGCATCGTCGGTCGACGACGTTTCACGACAACTCGTCTGCATCGCTCGCACCAAGCTGGACGACGTGGTCGCTCAAATCGAGCAGCGAGAGCCCGCAATCAAGTGTGCAGCAATTCTCACTGCGGACACGGTCATCATCGGCTTTGACGAACAGCAGCGACCACATGTCCTCGGTCAGCCCCCGAGTGACGACACATGGCCCGACGTCGTGCGGGATTGGTTCACCCGTTATCTCCTGCGATCACGACATCTCGCGATCACTGCGCTGTGTGCGTCTCGACCGGGGGACGAAGTCATTGAACGAGTCGTGACGACCGAAGTCACATTCCGGTCGGATGGCGGCGACTGGCTCGACTGGTACCTCAGCACAGGCGAATCAAAAGGGAAAGCCGGAGGTTACGGGCTGCAGGGAGCCGGCAGCCTGTTCGTCGAACGCATTGAAGGCAGCCCCAGCAACGTCATCGGTTTACCGCTGAGGGAAACAGCCGAAGTGCTGAGACAGCTGGAGTGTGTCATCAACATGCCTGAGAATCGTTGTTCACGGGTGAGCAGCTTTGCGGTAAAATACAGTGGCTAACAATCCCAGGAGCGAGTCATGACCCAAATCATCATCGACGAGAAGACGTCACAAACGCCCATTGGCGAGTTGTTGCAACGAGAGGATGACAGTGTGATCGAGATGCGCAGCGAAGCAGGTGAACTGCTTGGCACGCTCTTGCTCTCTCAAATGGACCAGAACGAGGTCCCCGATCGCATTCTCCGTGAGCTTGAGGCAGACGCAGACATCATCAACGAGAGGCTGTCACGTCCTGCTTCCGAGGGACTCACCAAAGACCAGTTTCTGGAAAGACTTCACCAGCTTGACAAGAAGTCATGACGAGGCGAGCGTACACGGTCGTCTGGGATCAAGACCTCAGCAATGATGCGGCAGACTTCTGGATGGGGGCATCACAGGAGATTCGTTCGGAATTCTCACGAGCATGTGATGAGATTGACATGACGCTTGCCAGCGCACCTGACTCTGTCGGTCGCCAATGGCAAGGACTTCCCGATCAATTCATTTGGTCACTCCCCGGTTATTCGTTCTCGATCGTCGCCGTTTATCGAATCAACCGGGGTGATCGGATTGTCAATGTAACGCGGCTCCACTTATCAAAAACATGACATCCTCACTGGTCATTCGATCAAAAGCTCCCGATCGACATCGAGACGTTGATCCATCATCTGCCTCGATGATCATTGGCATAAGGCAAATTCCGTCGCGGTACTTTCTCTCGCCGTTGGCTGGATACACCCATCTGGCGTTTCGCATGGCGATTCGGGAGTTGGGGGGACTGGGTCTCGCGACGACCGATCTGGTGCAGGCGTCGATGTTGCTGGCCGAGAAGCCGAAGTCGCTGGAACTGGTCGCCACGCACACTGACGATCGACCGTTGTCGGTCCAGATATTCAGTGGCCATCGCGACCAGCTCGTCAAGGCGGCACGCTGGCTCGAAGAACATGAGTACCAGGGCGTCGACATCAACATGGGCTGTCCAATGGCCAAGGTCAACGGGCAGGGGGGCGGGGCGCGATTGATGTGCGATACCCAGAACGCTCAGGCGACGGTCGCTGCCGTCGTCGAGGAGGTCTCTATTCCGGTCACGGTCAAAATGCGATTGGGGTGGGATGACGAGCACATCACCGCTCCGGAGTTGGCCAGATCGTTCGAACAGGTGGGAGCCGCCGCCATCACGCTTCACGGACGGACGCGCCAACAGGGATTTCACGGCACGGTCAACCTCGACGGCATCCGTCAAACGGTCGAAGCGGTCGACCGCATCCCGGTGATTGGCAACGGGGACGTGCGATCGATCGAGGATGCTCAACACATGCAAGCGCTCACCGGCTGCGATGCGGTCGCCATCGGACGAGGAGCCATGCTCGACCCGTGGATCTTCCACAAACTCTCGCAAGTCGCCCGAGGCGAGTCACCGACCGATCCAACTCCTACTGAGCAGATCGACTTTCTCGTGCGTCACTTCACGCTGATGACCCGTCAGCACGCCGAGTACAGCTGCATGCTCTTTCGCAAGTTCGCCGGCTGGTATGGGGCTCGCCTCGGTATTCCGGAAGACCTTGAAGATGGGCTGCGCCGCTTCACGACCTTTGACGAGTTCGACGCGATCGTCGAGGCGATTCGCCAACGTCACGGCGAGCGTGAAACTTCGATCCCCACCGCGCTCGTCAAAGTCCCCAACGGACCCAACGAACGCTGGTGAGTGAGCCAGTCAGTTGAGTATTACGAATCGGTTCCCACTTCGCCGGTGATGTCGTTCACATACGTCGAGATGCGTCGGATCACTTCCATCTGCTGATCGTTGTCGACACCGATCTCTTCGAGCGTGGTCAAGAGGTGCTGCACAAAGCGGTTGAAGTGCCATTGAGTGATGCCGCGACCGGAGTGAGCGTAGGCGAGGTCCAGATCACCCATCGTTGTGGGTCCGTCGAGAGCGGCGGCGAAGAACTCCTGTTGCATGTGCCTCAGACGGTCCATCGACGTCTTCTCGAAGAACGGTCCCAATTCCGGATCGTCAAGCACCCGGTCATAGAACTGACGGATCAGAACCTCGATCGTCTGTTGACCGCCAATCTGATCATAAAGCGTGGGTGATGTTTCACTCATCTTTCGCTCCTCCGGTCAACCGCCATGACTCAGCGGGGGGTGTGGGCTTGAAACACTTTCAGACTGACGATGACACTCGTCACTCATCCGGATGATTACGGTTTCGCAGGGTCGCTCCGCCGGTCAGGTTTTTGACGTTTTCGAATCCTCGTTGTCGCAGAATGCGCGTGGCGACATGCCCACGTAAGCCGACCGCACACGTCACGACGGTCTCCTTCGTCGCATCAAGCTCATCGAGACGATCTCGCAACTCATCGACGGGCACATGCATCGCATGTGCGGCACCCTGAAGCGGTGCACGTTCGACCTCGCCGGATGTTCTCACGTCGACGACTTGCTTGCCCGCAAGGTCCGTCCCCACCGGTGCATAGCTGGTGAACCCGTCAAGTGCGTTACACGCGGCGAAGGCGGCCTGATGAATCGGATCTTTCGCAGACCCGAACGGGGGAGCATAGCACAGGTCCAATCCGGCCAGGTCTCGCACGGTCGCCTTGAACGACATTGAGGTCGCGATCACGTCGATGCGTTTGTCGATGCCGTCCTTGCCGACCGCCTGTGCGCCCAGCACGCGACCGTCCTTGGGGTCATACACAAGTTTGAGGGTGATCGGCGTTGCCCCGGGGAAGTAGCCCGCGTGTTGCCCCGCAACGATGGTCACGCTTGTGGCTTCGACGCCTGAGCGGGCTGCCAGTTTCTCGGAAAGGCCTGTCATCGCAGCCGTCTGTTCGAAGACACGCACGATGGCGGTGCCGTACACGTCGGCCATCGGGTCGGACGATCCGGTGGCTGCGTGTTGACCTGCCAGTCTTCCTGCTCGATTTGCAGGTCCTGCCAGAGCGACTCGCATGGACTTCCCGGTCGGTCCATACGTGTACTCGCTGACATCGCCCACGGCGTAGATGTCGGGATCATTTGTCTGCCGGAACTCATTCGTCAGAACGCCTCCGGTCTCGCCGATCTCCAGACCGGCCTGTTGAGCGAGTTGCGTGTTGGGCCGGACCCCCAGTCCCATGATCACCAGACCGCCCGTGAGTTTCCTTCCGCTGGCGAGCTCAATGCCGGTTGCCCGGTTCTCGGAATCTGTGAGGACAGCACTGATGGCATCACCCGGAACAAACTCCACACCGTGTGTTTGCAACTCTTCGTGAATCGGCGTGACCATTTCCCGATCGAAGGGCGGCAACACCTGCGGTTGCATCTCCGCCAGTGCGACGTCGAACCCCCGCCTCACGAGTTGCTCGACCATTTCCAACCCGATGAAGCCCGCCCCAACCACAATCGCCCGCTTTTCGGACGCCTGATCCACGCACGACTTGATGTGGTCCATGTCTGCGACGTTTCGCAACGTGAAGACACCCTGCGCATCGATGCCGGGAATTGGTGGCACCAGCGGTGCCGCTCCGGGCGAGAGGATGAGTTTGCCGTAAGGCAATTCATAAGTCTCACCGGATTCGTGATTGAGCACGGTAACCGTCTTCGCCTCCCGGTTGATGGCGGTCGCCTCAGATCGCGTCCTGACATCCAGGTTGAATCGCCGATTCAACATCTCTTTGGTGGCGACGAGTAACTTGCCGCGCTCTGCAATTTCCTCACCAATGTGATAGGGCAACCCGCAGTTCGCAAAGGAGACGTACTCATCCTTCTCCAGCAGAACGATCTGGGCCTGCTCATTCAAGCGTCTCGCTCGCGTCGCTGCTGACGCTCCGCCGGCAACGCCACCAATAATCACAATCTTCAATGGGTCACTCATCGACCGATACTCCTCTTCAACAGGCAACAGTGATTTGCTTTTCGTCAAGCAACATCCGGACCAACGAATGGTTGGCCACGTTGTATCGTTGATCCCGTCACGATCAAGCCCGTGCAAGGTGTGCACGTGTGCCCACATCGCCAGCCAGCCGTGCGTATGTGCTCACTCCGTGCGACAGCATGAGCACTTCCATCACTCATAGCGACACGACGTCCCCTGTAATCATCGGAGTGCCGCTCAATCGACGAACATGGCACATAAGCTGCACAGTTTTGAGTCGGTTTTTGGCGAAAGGAAGGATGCAATGGGTTTGGCAGAAAGAATTGGCAAAGCACCTGTCAGTGAGCTCAATCTTCGGGAGATGCCCCGGATTGAGTCTGGTGCAACCGTCCGCGATGCGGTACAGGTGATGAGACAGGCCGGACTCGGTTGTGCCATGGTGATGAGCGATGACAAGCCGGTCGGCATGTTTACGGAAGGCATTCTTCGCGAAGCCTTCGCAGAGAATCCGCAAGTGATTGACGATCCCGTGACGGATCATTTGGCCGCGTCGTTTCCCAAGGTCTATCTCGACGACACGATCGACATGGTCCTGTCTGCAATGCAGGTCAACAACACAAGGTTCATCTGCGTCGTTGACAGCGATGAGAATGTCGTTGGCCTCACCGGTCAGAAGGGGTTGATGGAGTTTGTCGCCGAGGAATTCCCACGGCAGGTCATGGTCCAGCGAATTGGTGGCGAAGCAGTCACAGGTCAGCGAGAAGGAGCCTAAACATGACATCCTCAAATGTTCCTCCCACTTCCGATCAGAAGTTCGAAGATCCCCTCGAAAACTACGATCCACCGAATTACGAAGACCCACTCGAAGCGGCGCTCGACTCACGCGCTGTGAGTGAGTTGCAGGCTCAACCATGTGAGATCATCTCAGCAGACACGACGGTCGCGGACGCGGTCGGACAATTGGCCCATCTCCATCATGCGAGTCTGCTCATCGAACGGGACGGCAAACTGGTCGGGATGTTCACAGACCGCGACCTGCTCGATCGTGTCGTCCTGGAGTATGAGGCATGCAAAGATCAACCGGTCAGCAGCGTGATGACGTCTGACCCGGTCTACGTTCGCGAGACCGACTCCCCCGCCGCTGTTCTTGCCATCATGGCGGTCAGCGGATTTCGCCACGTTCCCGTCCTCGCTGGCGATGGTGCCATCACCGGCATCGTGAGCCCCCGTCGAATCACCGAGTTCCTTCTTGAACACTCATCTCCGGAGTAACCGTATGAACGCCAAGATCGAAGACCTGATGAATTCCCGCGTGATGACAGTCCAACCGCATCAGACGTTCGGCCATGTCAAAACGTTGATGCACGATCACAGCATCAGTTGCCTGCCTGTCGTCGGACCCGACAACGAACCAGTGGGAATTGTGACGGCCTCCGATCTTCTCGACGACCATGCCGACGGCACTCACATCAGCCAGTTCATGTCTTCGAACGTCTACACGGTCCCGGTCTACGGCGACCCGTCCCTCGCCGCACGCATCATGCGAAATCACCACATCCATCACGTGGTCGTGACACACGAGCAGGAGATCGTCGGCATCCTCAGTTCCTTCGACCTGCTTCAACTGGTCGAAGACCACCGCTTCGTCATGAAGGGCGCCCCGTCCAAATCCAAGCAAAAGGGCAAACGCCAAAAGACGGAAGCGAACTGACAGAAGTGGGGGCATTCCGTGCATCTGTGATTCAAGATGATGGTGAGGGTGGCGGGGTCAGGAGCAAAGCGAATGGCTCCGGTGTTCGGACGCACAATGTCAGGGCCATCCCGTTGGTCTGACTCTGCCACCCAACCCGAATTCTTAACTGTGACACACCACGACGCTCCGACTTTGGCGTCCTCACGGAACTCCCGTTATACTGAGAGCCATTCGCCATCGTCCTGACCGAGTGTGTGGCCACATGGACTTTCTCAGTTCTCCCATTGCGCGTCGCGAGGCCCTGCGGGTCGGACTGGCCGGGTTCAGTACCCTCACACTCAGCGACCTGCTGCGACGTCGCGCCGCCGCGTCGACCGATACGCGGGAGAACAAAGCCGTCATTCTCGTCTGGCTGCACGGCGGGGCGAGTCATCTGGAGACGTACGACCCGAAGCCGCTCGCCTCGTCCGATTACCGTGGTCCCTTCTCGCCGATCGCGACCAACGTACCGGGGATGAACCTCTGTGAGTTGTTGCCCCATCACGCGAAAGTCGCTGACCGCTTCACGCTGTTGCGGAGCGTCGTCCACACCGGCTTCTGTCATCAACAGGGAACGCAGCAACTCCTCACCGGGCACCCGGAGCGCGTGCTCCGCAACAAGCCGTTGCATCCCGATCTGTTTTCGATCGCACACAAGGTGCGATACACCGGCGGCCGCGAGTTGCCTAACTATGTGGCGGTCAACCCGACGTCCTACGCGGGCTCAGCGTACCTCGGTCCGGCGTTCGAGCCATTCATGATTACCGGCGACCCGAACGATGCGGGATTCTCCGTCCCCAATATCGGCCTTCCCGACGAGTCACACGTCCAGCGACTCTCCGACCGTGTCGGCCTGCGTCGGCAACTCGACCAGTTCAAACGGCACATGGCGACCACGCTCGACATGGATGCCCTCGACACTCACGAGCAGTCCGCCATCAGCCTGCTGACCGGCGAAGCGGCCACGCGAGCCTTCGACATGACCCAAGAGGATGATCACACCCGCGATCGTTACGGTCGCAATCGCTGGGGACAGCAACTGCTCATGGCCCGGCGACTGGTCGAGGCGGGCGTCGATCTGGTGACCACGCAGTTCTCCGGCGACCTGTGCGGCGGCGTCGGCAACTGGGATGATCACGCCGTCAATCAAAACTGCTTCGAGGCCATGCAGTACCGCTGTCAGTTCTTCGACCGGGCCGTTGCTGCTTTGATCGAAGACCTCTACGACCGCGGCCTCGACCAACGGGTGATGCTGGTCGTCACGGGCGAGTTCGGTCGCACGCCGAAGATCAGTCAACAGAAGAGCACAGGCAAACGCATCGCCAGCGCGTCCCCCGGCACCATGCAACCGGGCCGCGACCACTGGCCCCGCGCGACGTCGATGCTCTTCGCCGGCGGCGGCATCCAAACCGGTAACATCATCGGCGCGACGGACCAGAGAGGCGAAGACGCCACCGACCAGATCGCCAGCCGCGCCGACTTCATCGCCACCCTCTACCACCACCTCGGCATCGACTACCAACACCTGTCATTCCCCGACCACACCGGCCGACCGCAACCAATTCTGTTGGGAGAAGGCGAGCCGATTCGTGAGTTGTGCCCATCATAGTCTCACGTAACTCCATCGACGAGATTTCCTACCCACGTGACTGAGGATCACCGCGAAGGCGCGGAGAGATGCAGGAGTGAAGCCCGTGGGTGAGAGCCTGCGGGCGCTTTCTCGTGTTATGATGATGCAATGATCCCTCGGACAGATACATTTATCCCTGCGGAGTGGGACGAGTTTTTCGCTCAGTTTGACTCTCAGATGTTAAGCCAGAGGGCGGCTGGACTTTGTACTCACCTCGTCCGTGAAACAGGACTCTCCGGTGATACGATCCAGCAAGCGATCGACCTCATCGCGAAAGGTGTGATCGACGACGGCGTGCTTGCCGACGTGGAGTCATTGGTCAGTCAGTGTGAAGAAAGAAATGATGCGTTGACTGAGGTGAAACCGGGGCAGCTGCCATTTGATCACCCGGAGGTCACCGTGGCGTTTCGTCAGATGGTCGCCATGCACGCACTCAGATCAGCATTGGAGCAGCGATTCTCCAGCTTCGCATATGAAGCAATCCACACGCTGAATGATGAGCAATCAGTTCTGAGGTACTTCTTGGACTGAACTGTGTGGTCGGTTTGGGCGGACGTTCCATCTCGCGCCCTCCGAGCGTCTCTGCGGACCCCCGCGCCTCCGCGGTGAATCGAACCGCACAAGTGCCATTCAGCGTTGCACTTACGCTTCGCGTCCGATTTTCGTCCAGATTTTCTCAAGATTCCCACAAGCTCGGCGAATGACTCGTGTGCCCGGCGTTACAGCGAGGTCGAGGCCATGCCAAACATTCTCAAGTTCAATCGCTGGTGCGTTTGCCACATACACAGAGGAGTCGAGTCATGTTCAAGAAAGCCTTTATCGGATCGTTGGCGGTGGTCACTGCCAGCACATTCTTCTTTGGTCGCGATGCGTTGAGCTACCTGACGACAGGTGCCTCTTCGCTGCGAGAAGCCGTTCGGTCGGAGGTGCCGATCGAGTTTGAGATGGAGCGGGCCAAGCAAGAAGTTGCTGAGTTGGTACCCGCCATTCACAAGTCGTTGAAGATCGTCGCTGAGCAACAGGTCAGCGTCGAAAACCTGCGAACCAACATCGACCAGAAGACGGCTGCCCTCGAAGAGCAGGAAGAGGCCATCCTCGCTTTGAACGAAGACCTCAAGTCTGGCGACACGCAGTTCGTCTACGCTGGTCATTCCTACACGTCGAACGAAGTGCAGCGGGACCTGACCGAGCGATTCAATCGCTTCAAGACAGCCGAAGCAACGCTCAAGGATCAGCAGACGATTCTGACCGCCAAGGAGAAGGCGCTTGAGCAGCATCGCAACACGCTGGAAGACATGCTCTCCCAGAAGAAGACTCTCGAAGTGGAGCTGGAGCGACTGATGGCCCGCATGCAGATGATCAACGCTCGCAAGCAGATCAGCAGCGTCTCCGTCGATGACAGCCAGCTCGCTCGGGCGAAGGCGCTCATCAGTGAGATCGATCAGAAGCTCGACGTCGAAGCCAAGCTGCTCGACGCGGAAGGCAACTTCCTGGGTCTGATCCCGGTTGAGACCAAGACGGAAGAGTCGGTCGACATCGCGTTCCAAGTGGACTCTTACTTCGGATCGGGCTCGGACGCTCGTAGCGCCGAACTGGATGCAATCGACGCCAAGATCGTCAGCCTGGACGAGCAAGCCGAGTGACTGCGACTTCGATCCGACCGGTGAGGGGATCGGTCGCTCGAAATGAAGGGTAACGGGAACGTGGATGCGGCCCGTTGCCCTGTTTTGGTGTGAGAGACTTCCCTCTCCCCTCGAGGGAGAGGGAAACTCGTGATCTTTTCAACAGCTGATGCGTTATCCTGATTGTTGGGCGAGACGGTGACATGAGTGCGGTTCAGAACATCGCGAAACACGTCCTCCCGGAGCGGATCTTCCTGTCGATGCAGGACGAATCGCAGACCTGGCTGATGCGTTGTCCGTGTGGTCACGAGACGTCGGTCTGGGAGATGGGCGGCATTCGCTGGAAGGCAGATGGCAAGCCGATTCGTTGGGGGCAGTGCGGTGGCTGCGGTGACCGGTTTTTTGCTCAGGTTTATCGACGACCGACGAACAACGGATCGCAAACGATCGTCAACGGACTTCACGAAACCATGACAGCCATGTCGACACAACAAGACATCCGCGTCGATCAGCCTGGCACGATGGTCCGCTTCTGGATCGACGGCGTCGGCTGCTGGCTGCTGAGTCCCGCAGAGCAACTGACGCTTGGCGGACCAATCGAGCCGGGGTCATCGAAGGCGACAGCCGATCTCTGCATGCTCTCGAATCTCAGCCGATTGCATGCAACCCTCACCCGAGTTGGCGAGTCCTATCAGTTGCAGACGGAACGTGGCGAGGTCAATGGCCGTTCCGTTCGCGGTGAGACTTATCTGAAGGACGGCGACGTGATCAAGCTGGGCCAGAATGTGTACATGAAGTTTCGTCAGCCGAGTGTGCTGAGCGCTTCGGCCATGCTCGTCCCGGATGGCAGACCGTGGCCACGGATGTTCAGCGGGAAGGAGACGCCGGGCGCCGTGGATGGCATCGTGCTGATGGATGAAGTCGCATTGCTCGGTCCGGGGTCGGATGCACACATCCCGTGTTCGGACTGGGATGAGAAAGTCATCCTGCATCGCCGCGACGGACAGTTGTGCGTGAAGTCGGCAGGCTGGGTGCAACTGGACGGTCGCATGTTGAGCGAAGGCTCGCCGTTGGGTGACGGAATGGTCGTCTCGGGCGACGGCTGGCGGTTTCGAGCGGAGGTAATTTGAAGATGAGTTTTGAACGAATGAAATCGACGATCGCTGGCCTTGTCCTCTTGGCAATGTTTGTTGCGATCTTCGTCTTCACAAGTCGTGACGCGGATTCCGCAAGTGTCACAGAAGGGAAGTTTCTCGTCACCGTGGATGATGTGACATCTGGTGGAGACTACTTCGTCAAACGATTGGAGATTCTTGCAAATCAGGCGTCAGGTGTTCGCGTCAAGCATGGAGACGAAGGCACCTCGTGGGTTTCGCTTGAAGGTATGACTGGCAAAGAGGGCACCGTCCGTGCCCAGGTTGTGATCATGTGTGACATGTCTCAAACCATGGGGACTGAAAAAAGATCGGTGACACTTGTGTTGAATGTCGGTCGAGGTGTCGGAGGCACTGGGGGAGGATTGAGCCGCTATACTGTGCCCGCAGACACGAAACTGGACGAGTTGGTTACTCTGAATCTTCCTGACGGAGAGTTTGATGTTGGATCAGTTCTGACCATGGGTGAGTTTCAGGGCAAGCCGATCACTCTGCAAGTTGAGCGGTAATCAGGCGGACGAAATCAATGGGGATACTCGAAAGCAGGCGGGAGCCAGGAATCATGAAGTTCACCTTTGCACCGGAATCGAGACCGTTAGATGGATACACCATCAAACGGGCCATCTATCGAGGTGGCTTCGGCGAGGTGTATTACGCCCTCACCGATGCGGGGCGGGAGGTGGCCCTCAAGCTGCTCCAGAACAATTCGGAGATCGAACTGCGCGGCGTGCAGCAGTGTTTGAATCTGTCGCATCCCAACCTCGTGACCATCTTCGACGTCAAGCAGGACCGCGACGGCGATCACTGGATCATCATGGAGTACGTCGCCGGCGAGACGCTCGACATGGCCATCCATCGCCACGCGGACGGCATGCCGATGGAGGACGTTCGCAATTGGCTCAGGGGCATCGCGGACGGCGTCGGCTTTCTGCACGATCAGGGCATCGTGCATCGCGACCTCAAGCCGGGCAACGTGTTCAGCGAAGCGGGTGTCGTCAAGATTGGCGATGTCGGCTTGTCCAAATTCATCACGCCGTCACGACGCTCAGCACAAACGCAGTCGGTCGGCACCGTGTACTACATGGCCCCCGAAGTGGCGAAGGGGCGTTACGGGATGGAAGTCGATGTCTATGCACTCGGCATCATTCTCTACGAGATGATCACGGGTCGCGTGCCGTTCGAGGGAGAGTCGACGGGTGAGATCCTGATGAAGCATCTCTCCGAGAAACCCGATCTGACAAGGCTTCCCGAACGGTTGCGGCCCGTACTCGACATCGCCCTGCAGAAAGACCCGAAACAACGGTTCTCATCGGTGCGTGAGTTGCACGAGGCATTCGAGTCAGCTGTCATTGGTACCTACACGGCTCCCGAGTTGAAGACCGCTTCTGCCCCAGTCTCCGCTCCGACTCCTGAGCAGTCGCCGGTCCAGCCGGGGCGTCAGGTTGATCCGATTCCGGGTCGACAACGGGTCAGTGACCTGGATGAGACAGTGCACTTCCCGAACGGAAGCGAGAACCAGACATCTGCATGGTGGCCATCAAAACGGGCGATGTGGATGTCGCTCGTTTTTGGTTTGATGATGGTGCTGTTGACCGGTGCGGATGACACCGAGGGAGTGGTTGTCTTCGAATTGTCTGCTGCTGTCTCCTATCTCCTGTATGTTGCCGGTCGACGATCGCTGATGGCGGGAGATGACTCACCTGTGGCTACACGGTATGTCGAATGGATGGACCGAGGTTCAACTTCGCTCAGTGAGGAACAGGGGTGGGCATGGACGATTGGTCCCATCTGTTTTCTGATCTTCGCCGTCGGAGCGGTCGCGGATGCCAGTTTTGAGGATGTCCTTGCAGTGACTGCACCAGTCGCGGTTTTGTCCTGGTTCGTCTACCACCGTGTGAGGAAACTGGACGCTAAAGGACTCACAACGAATGCCGCGTCGACAGCCCAGCCACGTGGGAACCATCAGGTCAGTGGTGCCAACCCGAACAGCGCCGGCGAAATGAACTCTGAGCCGCGTGTGGTTCGTGTTGCACAACCCGTCAGGCATGCTCGGCGCGATCGGCCGGTGGGGCGGCACTACTATCGCAACAAGCCGGTGACTCCTGCGTTTGCGCGGCCGGTGGCGATGCGGACGCGAATGACACAGTTCACGACGTCTGCCGCGTTGATTGTTCCAATCATCGCCATGCTGACGGGTGGTGTGTTTCTTGTGGCCCCGGACTTTTTTGCATCTGGAGTTGGGAACGGACCAGCGTGGGAAAACATAGGACTGTTCGGCGCGACAGCGGCGATTGGTGCATGGCTGTTGCTGGGACTTAGTAAATGGAACGAAGGCCGACGTGTCGACGGTAGCACACGACGGTTGCTCCAGTTTTTGGCGGGATGCGTCGTCGGATTGGCCGCATTTGCATTGAGTGACGGATTGTTGATCGGAACCGATGTCCCGGCCGACGTGTACGATGGCACGCTGTGGTCGCAGCCGAGTGACCCGATGTTCGTCTCAGTCGGTGGCCGTCCGCTGTTCGAGGAGGGCGGGCGTCCAACGATCTTGGGGTTTGTCGGATTCTTCGCGGCCTTGTTCGGGCTGCGTCGCTGGTGGTGGCACACGGATTCGTTCCGTCAGAAACGATTCCGCATCGGGTCCGTGTTGCTCACAGTCTGCATGGCGTGGCTGGTGTCCTCCATCTGGGCCTTTCCGCCCATCTGGGCGATGACCTGGGCTGCCGTGATCTCCAGCGGTGTACAACTGGCCTCCGTGTGGACGCCCCCGGAAGAACGCTTTGTGACGAGAGAGGTTTGAGACGATGCGTCATCAGAAATGTGGAACCATGTGTCATCACGTGTTCAAACTGCCGCTGTACATTTTGGCCTTGCCTTTCTTCATCCTGTCGGCTGTCGGAAAAGGCGGACTGTGTGCTGTGTCTGGTGGCGGACGGCTGTGGGGTCGCAAACTCAGCGATGCTCACGGACCTGTTCCTCCGCGACCTCCTGAGCCAACACCCGTTGTGAAGGTGCCGGTGGCCGATGTGCCGGCGTCGAACGAAGCACGTCGAAGGAAGCATTCGGCGTTCGCTCCTGGTTTGGCGATCGCCCTCTTCGCAGGTGCAGCCTTCTTGGCGACGGTCATCGTCGGTGCACATCAGTCACAGGTCGTACCGGGGATCGAAACTCCCTCTGTCTCTGAATTCGAGTTGGATCGACTGATCGATCGAGTCACCGGTCCGCAGCGTCCTCAGATTCCGGTTGCTTTCGCTGCACCTCCTGAGAACGGCGAAGACCTTCCCCCGGGCGAAAACAAGCTGGGCGTAACAGAAGAGTCGACATCTGAGACGATGTCGTTCGTTCTGTTTGAGGGCACGGAACCGAAAGGGCGCGATGCGAACGCTCTCCCCGAATGGGCAGAGGAGACCGAACTGACGACATTCCCCGAGTTGTCCGGCGTGATCAAAACGAGCCCCAACGCAACACAGGCGGATGCCGAGCGGGAGGCAATGCTCACACTCCGTGTCAGTCTGGCTGAGTGGTTTGAACGCCATCAGGATTTCACGGGAGAATGGTTGCCGCCCGAAGAGATCGTGCTGGACGCAGGCGTTATTTCCGAACGAGCGATCGAGCAGACAACGCTGACGGTCGGCGAGTTTGAGGAGCCTGTGTTCACGGCTTACTGGCACATCACCGAGCCGGAAGACTTGAAGTCTCAACTGTTCACAGCGTGGCGACCGGAAGCTCTCAAATCGCGGTTGCTGCTGCTCGGCGGAGGACTGGGCCTGCTGACTGTGCTCTTCGGATCAATGGCGACGTACTTCCGCGTCGACGAGGCGACACAGGGCAAGTACCGCAACAAGCTGCGAGTCGGCACGGGCGCCTTGTGGGCA
Organism: Planctomycetaceae bacterium; assembly: GCA_020426505.1. Lineage (GTDB taxonomy): Bacteria > Planctomycetota > Planctomycetia > Planctomycetales > Planctomycetaceae > JAHBXU01. Next base: position 151,446 of record JAGQPX010000017.1, read on the forward strand.
TTACTCGCGGCTGGTTCGGCGATGATGTTCGTGGCATAATGCTGATTCGATACACCGTCAATTCCCTTTATCTGTTGACCTGACATGCCTGCTGATGCCGCGGATAAAGCACTGGTCGCCCGCATTCGTTCGGGCGAAGCGGACGCGTGGCAGGAGTGTATCGATCGATTCGAGGGACGATTGATCGCGTTTGTCGTGAGCAGGTTGGGGAATCGTGCGTCAGCGGAGGACGTCGTGCAGGAGACGTTCGTCGGGTTTCTGACAAGTCTGCCCAACTATGACGACAACACGCCTCTTGAAAGCTTTCTGTTTGCGATCGCGGCTCACAAGCTGACCGACGTGCTGCGTCGTGAGGGCCGCCGGCCGACGTTGCCATTGATGGCGGATGAGTCGCATGCGAGTGCTCATCAGCCGCCCGCTCGTTCGCGCGTTGCCTCCAGCATGGCCCGTAGTCGTGAGCGGAAGTCGCAGGAGGAGTCGGTCGTCGCGGATTGCCTGCAGGGGTTGATCGACCAATGGCTACGCAGTGGCGAATTCGAACGGCTCAAATGCATGGAGTTGCTCTTTGTGCAGGGACGAGCCAACAAAGAGGCCGCTGCCCGATTGGGGATCAGCGAGCAGGCGGTCGCGAATCACAAGCACTTCGTCGTTTCGAAACTCAAGGACGCAGGCCGACTGGCACGCGTGAAGGACTTCGACCTGACCGCTCTGGGCATCACCGAGTGATCGCTGATATGATCGGGCGATGACGGATCGCGCCTGCCCATTGAACTTGCTTCAGTTCGCCCTGCTCATCGCCATCATCTCGATTCCGGGACGACACTCCCGAGCCGGTGAGGACCTGTCTCGTTACTACGCCGGGCTCCGGCAACGAGGTCTGTTTCGCGTCGCGGAATCCGACTGTCTGCGTCGTCTGTCGGACCCCGAGGTCACGCTGGCGGCCCGTGCCGAGCTGACAATCGAGTTATCGAAAGCCTATACGGAACATGCCCTCTCTCGCGGAGGTGACGAGCGAGACGCACTGTGGAGCCGGGCGGGAGACGTCGTTGATGAAATGTTGCAGGCGAACGTTTCGCCCTCTTTTCGCGTGATGCTGGAGGCGCAGCGGGCATTCGTCATGGCATCTCGCGGAACGCAGTTGAGATGGCAGGTTGAACTGCAACCTCTCGACCGGAAGACCACAGAGGATGCCATCCTAACTCTGCAACGAACAATCGGAATTCTCGAACCAATACCAAACGAGTTGGATGAGCAGACGCGAAACGTGTCTGACCGTTTGGAGAAGGACATGAGTCAGGCGGAATCGTTGCCGTCACTCCGGCAGCTGCGAGAGATGCGTCGCAGGGCTGAGTTTCGACTGGCTGTGGCAGGCGTCGATCTCGGGACTGTGTTTCCTCGCGGCCCTGATCAGGACTCGGCACTCTCGGACGCGGAGCTGCGATTGAAGGATATCGCCAACACGCCTCGACCCGACGGCCAATCATGGCAGGCGGAGGTTCTGTTGATTCAGATTTTGCGGTTGCGTGGTGATACAGACCGGGTCGAGTCTCGTGTGGCCGCGCTCTCGGGGAAAGAGCCACCGGCTTCCATTCGCGATGCGGCAGTAGCGGAACTCGTACGGATCCAGTTAATGCGTGCCCAACCGGATGCCGCGATCGAGATACTTCAGGCACATCGTGAGAAGCACGGGTTCGAGTCGGACGAACTCCGGTGTCTCGTTGTGGAGACGTTGCTTGCTGCTCGGAGCCTTGCATTCGAGAAGCAGCAGACGGAAGCGGCGGACGACTTCCTCAAACGGGCTGAGGCTTTCGCGGCTGACATTCCGGGTGCGTGGGGAGCTCGCAGCCGGTTGCTGCTCGACATGGCACACGATGCCGACGTGTACGGACCCCAACTGGCCGGGGTTGTGCGTCAGGCGAAATGGGCGTGGAAGAACGGCGAACTCGAACAGGCGACGAAGCTCTATCGACAAGCGACAGTGGAAGCACATCGCGCGGGGCGAGTGGAGTTTGCCGTCGAGTTCGGGTTGACGCTCGCGACACTCCAGACTCAGACCGGAGACACCAAGGGAGCGATCGACACGATCGATGGATTGCTCAAGAGCTACCCCGACAGTGAACAAGCGGCCGATACGGATTTGCTGCGAGCCTATGCGAGGGGGAAGGAATTTGAGGCAAAACCGGATGACACGCATCGACAATCGTATCGAGCGGCACTCGAACAGCACGTGGAACAATTCAGCGATTCGCCGACTTCAGCCGAAGCGACATGGATGCTCGCGCGGCTGGATGAGTACGAACGTAACTTCCCTGCTGCGATCAACGAATTGAAATCGATCCCCTTATCGAGCAAACGTGCACCGGCTGCGGCCCAGCGAGTTGCCGTGCTGTACGAACAGATGTTGGTGGATGCTCGGCAACGAGGAGACACGACCGACGAGATCAAGCAGCAGGCAATCGACGACCTGACGTCACTCGTTGATCGGTTTCAGGATATGTCGCAGCCGCTCGCTTCGGAACAGGCAGACGTCTCCGCGTCACTGGCGAAGTTGCTGTTGCAACAATCGCCACCCGACTTTGATCGCGCGGACGCGCTGCTCGAACAAGTCCTCCAGGTCAACGACGCCTCCGATGATTCGAACGGTGCTTCCATCAAGCCGACAACACTCGCGGCGGCGTCGCGATTACGCATCATCAGCCTCGCCGGACAGGGGCGACTCGACGACGCGGCTGCTTTGCTGGATGGATTGGCCGAGGAGAGTCCCGAGCGAATGCTCGAAGTATTGAACGGATTGACGTCGGCTGCCGAGCAGGTGGCCATTCAACATCGACAGACGGTCAGCCAGCTTCAACTGGACATCTCACAGCGCTTGGAGCAGCGGCGGGACAGTCTCCCCGCGGAGGCTCAGCTGCAATTGGATGAGAGTCTGGCCCAGTCGTATGCGGCAATTGGTCAGGTGCCCAAGGCAGCATCACTCTACGAGAAACTCATCTGGCAACAGCCGAGGAATCTCTCGCTGGTGAAATCACTGGCGACGCTCTACGAGTCATGCGGATCTGACTCCTGTCTGCGGAATGCCATCGAGCAATGGAAGAAGCTCGAACAACTTCAGAAGAAGGGCACGATCGACTGGCTTGAGACCCGGTACCATCTCGCATGGTGCAGTCACAAACTGGGTGATGACGAAACGGCCCGCAAACTCATCGGCGTGACACGAGTCCTCTATCCCGAATTAGGCACGCAACAACTCAAGTTGCGATTTGAGAAGTTGTCAACGGAGTTAAAAACTCGCTGAACCATCATCCCTCAGGGAAGGTAGTCAGCCAGTTTGACGTGCACGAAGGGGCGCTCAAAGGCTTCTGCGTCGTTGGATGCGAAGGAGACCCAAAACTCAAGGGCAGTCGCATCGTACACGACATCGAGGACGTTGCCCCCTTTGATGGGGATCTGACAGGCGATGTCAATCATCTCTGGTCCGCCAATCTCGCCATACACTTTGGTCAACGGTGCAAATGCCCCGCGGCCTTCATCCTGGTAGACGATTTGCTTGAGGACCTCCGGAGCCAACTCGTCCTTCGGGTCGTTATCGGTCCAGACGATCAGGTCAGGAGCATGGGCGAGCATCTTGACTGCCTGCTTGGGTTCACCCTTTGCCGTCAGTCCATCTCCCACAACATAGTGATACTTCTTGATGCGTTTGGCATCGCGGAACTGTCCGACTGCATCGTCGAGAGTTTTTGCGTCGTAGAGCACGGAGCGGAACAGAGTCGTGAAGTGGACGCCGTTGAGATCGAACGGGTATTCGCTCCCGGGCGAGTCACCCATTTCGGAGAGGACGATCCCCTCTGCGTTCATGCCGGTGTTCGCTCCAATGAATCCGGCGAAGGTGATGTTCACGTGAGGCACGCCGTCATTGGGAAGATAGACGACAATGAGCGGATGGTCCTGCGCACCGAGACCGAGGTGCCAGTCAAGGTTGCGTGTCTGATAGAGATGGCCGTCCTTCGTCGCGTTGCCCCAGGCAGCGATCGAGCTGCATGAGTAGTCCGCCACGACCGGGATCGCGTGTGCGCGTTGTAATTGTTTGAGTGAAATCCCAGTTCCCTCGGACAGTCCGCGTAACTCCTCATGAATCCGCTGGTCCGTATGTGCACTGACCTGTTCCCAAGCGGAGTCAAGATTGGCATTCGAGAATCGCTCCGGGTCATCTGCCTGAATCCGGCTGACGATTTGCCCGATGAATTCCACGGAGTCGTCGCGAGTCATCTCGCCGAGTTGCTGCCCCATCTCGAACGGCGTGCCACGGACGACCGCGACGGGGATTTTCGTGTCCCCCTCACCGACACTCGTGAGGTACGGCTTCTCGGCCGCTCGGCAGGTTACGTTCAAAGCAAATGTGGCAAAGAGGGTCACGATCGAGCATCGGAGAATCATGTCAATCATCCTGCGGACAAAATGGGAAGAATGGCGATGAGCAGCCACGTGGATGGCCACTAGAATCGAACGTCAGTCTACCGCAGATCGGCGGGCGATGCGAATCTTTGCCCGCATGAAGCTGATTCGCGAGAACGGTGCGACGGTCGGGGTTTCAACCGTTCAAGCGACAGCGACAACGGTGTCAGCAAAGTCTTGCGATGGCTCTTTTGCCGATTGACCTCATTGAATGGGGACACGCCGAGCCTTGGTGAGTTCGTAGCCAAGGGCCGCATTCTTTCGACAAATCGCGCCCGCAAACTCTTCATGACTCTCTCAAGCTTCCTGTCTTACTTGACCGATACAACCAGTAGGGCTGTGACATCCGGTTCCCTGTGCGCTCATCCTCTTAAGACTTCGTCATCGCTCCCACCATCTGACGGGAAGACCATTCGTGCAGCGACGATTTCAATGGACGGTTGTGGTCCTGATGATGAGTCTCCTTTGGGAGACAACGACTTGTGACGCCCAGACGGGTCCCTGGGCCTACACGGCTCCCCAAACGTCATCGTCTCTGATTGAGCCGACTCCCGATGCGGCTTCGTGGCCGTCGGCAAGTCAAACATCCTGGCCAGTGCCAGACTCGTTGCTCGATCCCGTTGCGGTGAATCCTCCGCCTCCGTTTCCGGTGCGTCTCGACACCGACCTGATGGCTCCGCTGCTCGACTTCCAAAACCGACAGTCGGAGAAAGAGTTGCTGGTCCTCCAAAGTCAGACAGCCAACTCGGGTGATCCGACACTGTTAATTGGTGCACAGTTTCGTGCATCAATGTTGGCCAGTTGGTCGAACAGTTCCAATAAGTTCAACTACCTCGGCCGATTTCCTCCAGACTTTACCGGAACGACCGCGTCCGACATTCGCCTGCTCCATGCAAATCAGGGGTTTGTTGCTCACGCATCGCCGTGGGTCAGCGGCTATCTGGAGACATTGTTCTCTGATGTGTTCTCGTTTCCCGCCTTCGATCAGGGGAGTTTTCAGGTCCGGCAGGCATACGTCACGTTGGGGAATCTCGACGAGTTGCCCATCTACGCCTTCGCTGGCAAGAAGACGGTTTCCTTCGGACACATGGGCACGCTGAGCCCGTTCAGTCAATCGGTCGTTTGGCACTACTTCGCTCCCTTGGCCGAAGGCGGCGGCATTGCCTATCACGATGACATTCTGCATCTGTCTGCGACGGCTCTCAATGGCAGCCGAGGCATTCGCGTCGCTGACTCAAACGTTCGTGGGGAACTCAACAACTTCGCAGCGAATGCCAATGTGACCGTCATCTCCAGTCCGGATGTCGATCTCGACATCGGCGGCGGCTATCTGGACGGCACGATCTACGACGGACAAGTTGCCGAGCATCTCGATTCAACCGTCGGCGGTCCCATGAACGCTGCATGGGATGCCTACATGACCGCCCGCATCGGATGGCTGCACCTTGCCGGCGAATACTTGACGACGCTCAAAGAGTGGCCCGTCACCGGACACAAGGTTGTCGCCTATCGGGCCGAAGGAGCCATCGACCTCTCTCCGCTGTGGCTCTCCGTGAGTTGGAGTGAGGGGGTTCAGGGGAATCAGTCGACCGAGTTTGAGTTCAATCAACAACTCGTGCTGGGGACAGAGTACCGCATCGCCCCGAACATCAAGTTCTCGATCGAGTACATCCGCAGCCTCGGCTTTGCTCCGCTGATCAACATCACCACGGTCAGCGACAAGTCGGTCCGGCAGAACACTTTTCTGCTGGGTGTGACCGTGGCGATCTGAAATTCCGGCAACTTGACGTGATGCCGGACAAGGCGTAACCTCGCGCAATCCTGACACCTCGATTGCACTCAATCTCAACGGGGAGGCGTCGTCATGTCTGATCCGACTGTTCCGGAGTCTCGCGCATATCGGCATGTCCAATGCCAAACGGAAACGGTTGTCGGCGAAGAGTCGTTCGTTGTCGCTTCCAATCCCATGTCGAGCATGGAGCAAACCTTCTGTTCAACATGCCAGATGATGTTTCCCATTGCGGAATTTGAATGGGTTGATACGGGCGAGACGATTGCTGACTACTACGCACGGCACTCCGCAGACGCGACCGACATGCAGCGGCTGCTCTGCTCGAAGAAGTGCATGGTTGCGATCGCACTGCTCGGCGCGCTTCTCGGTGCCATTGCATTCTACTTGCTGGTGAAGGACGACGACTTCACGACACAGGCATTCGTCATCTTCGCTGGATTGGCAGTCGGCGGAGTCATCGGCCTGCAGGTGTTCCTCAAGGTCTTCGAGGGGCCGATCACGCGCAAAGTCTGCGGCGTGAGTGACACACGATTGCTAAAGTGAGAGTCATCGACGACCACCGGCCGGGTGTCCCAACACCCGCTCCCACACCGATTCAAAGCCTTGGATCGTCTGCTCCCAAGTGAACGCCTCACGCACACGAGCTTGCCCTGACGTTGCGATCTCTCCTGCGAAGGTCGTGTTCGTGATCAGTCTCTCGATCGCGGCGGAGAGGAGTTCGTCAGTGCCGTCAACACTGACGCAGAGTCCAGTCTTCTCGTCGGTGATGAGTTCCGCGACCCCTTCGACATTCGTCGCCACGCACGGCAATCCAGCGGCCATCGCCTCAAGGAGCACGTTCGGCATGCCTTCCCATCGGGATGAAAGCACGAACAGATCAGTTGCACGCAGTAGTGGTGCAGTCTCAGGTTGTCGGCCGATGAGATGAACGTGTGCATTGAGGCCAAGTCGGTCAATTTGCGACTCGAGCATCTGTCGTTCCGGACCTTCGCCGACGATCATGAGATGGAACGGCTCGTCGACTGTTGCACGAGCGGTGACGTCCGCGAATGCGTCGATCAACCGATCGAACCCCTTCTGCGGATGCAGCCGACCAACGGAGATGATCGTGTGCGAGTTTCGAGGGATGCCGAACGTCGTGAGGTCGGCCGGCTCGGCGTTTGCGAAACGCTCGAAGTCGACGCCGTTGGGGACGACCGTGAGTTGATCTTCGCCGTAACCGAGATCGAGATACGCATCGGCAACCGCTCGGCTCACACAGACGGTGTGATCCACGAGGCGATTCGTCCAGCGGTCCAGCCGCATCCGCCAGCGCATGTCCGGCTCGACGACCCGCACTCCTGCGACGACGTGAGGCACACCCGCCCACCACGCTGCGATTCGACCAACAAGGTTGCCATGAAACATGAACGTCTGCAGTAACTCCGGCTGGAACTCACGCAGGGCTCGCGTTAGCCGACCGATCACACCAACGTCGCGATTCGACCGCACGTTGAGACACGTCACCGGAACGTTTGCAGCATCAAGGTCGTCCGCCAGCGGTCCACGCTCAGCGAGGCAATAGACATGCGGCGACCAACGATCCCGATCAAGTCCACTCACGATCCGTACCAACGCCCGCTCGGCCCCACCCGGGTCGAGTTCGGTGATGCAAAAGGCGATACGCGTCGGAGTGTCGGACACAATGGATTCGGCAGAAGTGTTGCGAACGGCTTGTCAGACTATACGATCATACCCCGACAAATCGCGAGACAATCCGAGTCCAAATGGCCGATCCCGACCTGCTCTCCAGTTACAACTACGATCTTCCGCCTGAGTTGATCGCCGATCGGCCGCTCGCGCAGCGGGATGCGTCACGGTTGCTGGTGCTTGACCGAGAGACGGGCGAAATCCAGCACCGGATGTTCCGCGACCTGCCATCCTTCATCCGCCCACACGATCTCCTGGTGGTCAACGAGACACGGGTCATCCCGGCCAAGCTGACAGGCCATCGCACGGCAACCGGCGGACGCTGGGAGGGCCTGTTCCTCGGCGTCACTCCGGAAGGGAACTGGCGACTCATCGGCCAGACACGCGGCAAACTCCAGTCCGGCGAGACACTGACGCTCATAAGAGCATCGCACTCTGGTGTCGGCGACGAGTCACTGCTGATGACTCTGATTTCTCGCAATGACGAAGGCGAGTGGCAGGCGACTACGAACAGCGATGCAGACCATTTTACGCTGCTCGAACGGTTCGGCACGGTCCCATTGCCGCCGTATATCGAACGGGACTCGCCGACCGAGGATGATCGGGAGAGGTATCAAACGACCTATGCGACGACACCCGGAGCGGTCGCCGCCCCGACAGCCGGTCTGCACTTTACGCCGGAGATACTCGATGAATGTCGGGCTCGCGGAGCCAGCGTCGCCACGGTCACGCTCCACGTCGGGCTGGGCACGTTCCGTCCAATCGCGGTCGACAGACTCGATGAGCACCGCATGCATCACGAGTGGTGCGAGCTGCCACAATCCACCGTCGATGCCATCACCGCCACACGCGAGGCGGGCGGCAGGGTGATCGCGGTCGGGACCACCACCGTCCGCACGCTGGAGTCCGCTGCCGCGTCAGGAACACTCGCACCATTCACCGGCGAGACTAATCTCTTCATCCGCCCGCCATACGAGTTCAAAGTGATCGATGCCCTGCTGACAAATTTCCATCTCCCACGCTCAACCCTGCTGGTGCTGCTCGCCACGTTCGCCGGCCTTGATCAAGTGCTCGCGGCGTACGAAACAGCGATTGCCGAGAAGTATCGCTTCTACAGCTATGGTGACGCGATGTTTGTTTGTGACGAGCGAGTAGGGAGTAGGGAGTAGCCCTCGAATAAGGACACTACTCCCTATTCGCTACTCCCTCCCTTGATCACTTCCCCCGGCACCGTCCCGCCCACATACCTCCAGTTCTTCAGGTACGAAATCAAATCGGCCATCTGCTGAAGGTCGATGTTCTTCTCCAGACCGACCGGCATGAGTGATTTGCCGGACGAGATGAGTTCGTCGATGTCGCGTCGCAGTAGGGTGACGTCCTTGCCTTCCGGTTGACGCAGCGTTACCGACGAACTGGTCTCGTTGGTGATGATGCCCGTGTGCACGCGTCCTTCGGGGTCGATGACCGAGTAGCCGAAGTAGTTGCCATCGACCGCCTTGTTGGGGTCGAGAATGTTCGTCAGCAGTTGCTCGGGGGTTTTGGTGCGGGTATCGGAGATGTCCGCACCCACGTTGACGCCGACATCTCCAACGCGGTGACACGTTGCACACGTCTTCGCAAACACGGCTCGTCCTCGCTGGAGGTCATGATCGAGCGTGAGGGCGTCCTGATAGCGGGTAATGACCTCCTGTCGGTCCGTATCCACGTTGGTCGCCAGCAGCTTGTTGGCTCGTGCCTTCACGTCTGCGTCGTTCAGTCGTTCGACGCGTTGTCGAAACGTGGGGTCGATGTCACTGGCTGCGATGCGACCTGCGTCGATTTCGTCCATCAGGCTGCTGATCCGCTCGGGCGTCGTCATTGCAGCCAGAATCGCATTCCGGACGCGAGGAGTCCGACTACGAAAGTCCTTCAGCAACGCCTCGGTCGTCCGTGGATCGTGATGCTGAGCGATGGCGTCAATGGAGGCGAGAATAATCCGCTGGTCAGTTTCCTCGGCGAGGAAGGAAGCCAGCGGTGGAATGACTCGGTCGTCCAAATGCCCCCAGACACGGATCGCCTCCACACGGATTTCGACAGGAGCACCATGGCCGCCAAATACAGGTGGCCTGTTCAGCACGGTGTTAATGACCTTGCGGTGCATTGGTTGAAGGTGCCGCTCCAACCGATCTCCCGACCGACTGAGGCCATTGGCGAGCCCATTGAGGACGGCAAAGGCCAACCGCTCAAGTTCGTCCCGGTCCGTGATAAGTTGTGGAGTGACCAGGAGCACCAGGGCAACTTCAATGTCCTGCTTGCGGGAACCGATCATTTGAGCATACTGCTCGGTCAACTCGATCTGATCCGTGATGTCGAGTTTCGTTGCCACACTCAACTCGTCATCGAGGATCCATTTTTCAAGGACTGATACGAGCAATTCGGGCATTGTGTCGATCACGCTTGTCGCGACTGCTGTGGTGAGCCAATGGTTGTCGGCGTGTTTGGCCACTACGGTTGCAAGTGCCGGGGTGACTTCATCTCCCGTCGGGAACGAGCCGATGCTCAGTGCTGCCTGAAAGAGCAGTCGTTCATCACTCTCAGCATCGTTGAGGATCGCAACGCACCGATCGAGGAAAGTCGTATCATCGGAGAAGTGTTCTTCGGCGAGCCTCAGTGCGTGTTCACGGACGCGAGGGGACTCGTCTTCCAGAGCAGTCGCGACATGGTGTCGCTCCAGTTGGCCGATGCCTTCGAGCAGTGCGAGTGCCTGGACACGCGTCGCTGCGGTCTCGGCTGACCCCGCCAATTCCGCCAGTTGAGGAGCAACCGATCCGTCCTGTTTTTCGAGCAGTAGTCGGTAAGCCGTGTCGCGTGTCCACGGGTTAGGTGACTTCAATGACTCGACCAACTCCTCATTTGTCGCAGAGGCCAGATCGGTTGATAATGACTCTCTGCTCGCATCGTCACGCGGCACAATGCGATAGATGCGACCACGATCACGACCGTCGGTGAGGTCCGACCGTTCCTTGAGTTCGACCGGCATGAACTCCGGATGCTCAATGACCGAACGATACATGTCTGCGATGTAGAGTGCACCGTCCGGGCCGTGCGTGAGGTTGACCGGGCGGAACCATTCGTCCTTCGTCGCGAGGAACTCAACGCCCTCCTGACCGGGATGTGAAGAGAACGTTCCTCCGTTAGGGGTCAACACGTCGCAATGAATGAGGTTCGACGTCGGCTCACAAGTGAAACTGTTGCCGTGGTACTGCGAGGGGAGGCAGCCGCCCCGGTAGATCAACAGGCCGCAAGCCGCCGTGAACTGATTGGCGTGCAGATTGGACGTCGTCCAGATGCGACTGATGGGGTACAGCCGCGACTTCTCCGCGGCGGGAGAGACGTCTTCGTGCACCTTGGACACCGCGAGATGCGGGTTGCGTTTGAGGTAGCGGTCTTCGAGGACGATGTGGTTGCACGGGTTGCGATTGCTGCACACGAAGCGATTGCCAAAGTCATCGAAGCAGAGGCCGAACTGACCGACGCCGGAGATTGATTCGTATTCGCCGGTGATCGGATCGAACCGAAAGTCACGACCGCTCAGCGAGACCGGTTTTGCGTTCTCTGCCCAGACTTCACGAGCCGCGATGACCTCGCCACCCCGCAGGCCGCTGGCCACGGAGATGTGATTGTCGAGTCCCAGTGTAGGATGATTCGCTCGCAACTGAGGGTTGTCCTTCTTGAAGCCCTCGAACCAGACCTCACGTTCGTCGGCTCGCCCGTCGCCGTCGGTGTCACGCAGGAAGAGGACCTGCCCGTCGGTCGTGACCAGCACGCCGTCATTCCACAGCAGGAGTCCATTGGCGAACAGCAGCTTGTCCGCGAAAGTGACCGGGTCGCTGTAATGACCGTCGCCGTCCGTATCGCTGAGCACACGTAGCCGCGAGAGGGGTGGGCCGTTCTCCTGCGGACCGTTTGGGTAGTCCGACATCTCAACGACCCACAACCGACCGTCCGGGCCGAACTGCATCGCGACCGGGTCGATGACGTCCGGCTCTGATGCGACCAATTCGATCCGCACATCGTCCGGCAACACAAACCGCGTGACCGCAGTCGCCGCGTCAACCGGGTCTGGCCGATGGGGGACGGTGTCATCAGCTGACAGACGTGATGTCAACAATAGCATCAGAGCCGCGCCCGTGAGGAAGCGGACGCTCACACGCCTGCAAAGTTCTTTGACCCGTTCCACCTCAACCATCAGCCGCTTCCTGACGGGCGCGGCTCTGAACGCATTCACTTGCTGGTCGATTTCTCGCTCGTGTTGCCTTGGTATCATCGGTAGACTTTCACCTTCGATCGTTCTGTACGAGTACCGCACTTCCAGCATATCCGTCTGCCTCGCATGAACCAACCGGTCCGACAAGTCGGCCTGATGCTCGCCCGCTTCGCGATGTCGGCCTGGGTGGGGGCGGCAACTCTGTTCGTCATCAATGGTGTCCGCATGGTGACGTCGGATGCGTTCGACTCGGCTGGGAGAGATCACGTCGCGTTGATCCGCTTTCCGGCCTACTACGCCACCGGGGCAACGCTGATGTTTGTCACACTCGTGGGCTTACTTGTCGCCCGAGGTCTGCCGCGTCTGACCAAGCGGCGATGGGTGACACTTTTCGTCATCACGTGTTTGGCATCAGTCGTAATGCTGGCGGACTACCTATGGATTTACTGCCCGCTGGCAGACATGATCACACCCCCGGGCGGCGCACGCCCGCAGGGGTTCCGCGCATTGCATCATGCGTCGGAAGCGATCAACACTCTGCAGGTCGGCCTCTGTCTGACCGCTGCGATGATGATCAACTGGCCCGTTTCTGGTGAGCGTCAGTGAAGAAGAATCAAGTGAGTCATCCTTTGCTTTCGATGTCAGAAAAAAGTGGACCGCGGTCCGTGACGAACGACTGATGATCCTCAGGCGGCGCGGCCATGTCCCGCCGGGTTGCCGGTGCTTGCAAGCGTGACTTCGCCTGTCGCCGTGTCGGCAGACGAAGCAGCCACAACCCGTCGGGGTGAGACAGAGATCATGCTCATCTGCCTCTGCGAATCGCCATGCGTCGCTCGTACCCCCTAAATACGAGTGACTTCTGAGAACCTTACAGCCAGTCTTCAGGATTTCTCGAAAAAGTCAAAACTGCTGAGAAGGACGTCGTGTGCCTTCTGATCAGACTCTCACGCGATTGACCATCGTTGACATCCCATCAGCGGCGTGATGAAGTGCTCGCATGAGTTCTTCGTCGAACGATCTTCTGAATACGGCTCTCCAGCATCATCGATCGGGGCGTCTCGTTGAGGCGGAGCAGGTGTATCGGGAAATCCTGAATCGCGAGCCGGACCATCCGGACGCGATGCAGCTTCTCGGCACCTTGGCCGATCAGTGCGGGCATCATGAGCAGGCGGTCGAGTTGATCAGTCGCGCGATCCAGCTCAGCCCACGACCGCTCGCCGGCTGGCATAACAATCTGGGGGAGGCCCATCGCAAACTCAAACAACTCGACGACGCGGAAGCATGCTATCGGCGGGCACTGGAGGTGGACGCGAATCATGCCGGGGCTCACAACAATCTCGGATTATTTCTGCAGGAGACGGGCCGTACGCGTGAAGCGATCGGAGAATTCGAACAGGCATTAGAACTGCAACCGGACTTCGCCGAGACACACCGGAACCTCGCCACAGCACTGCATCGTGCGGGTGAGCCGGAGCGGGCCGTGCATCATCTGCGGCGAGCGGTCACGATCCGGCCCAAGTATGCAAGAGCCCAGCATGCACTCGGACTGATTCTGCATGAGACGGGCGACCATGACAGTGCGGTCGAGGCGTTGCGACAGGCGGTCACGCTCACGCCGAACGATGCCGAGGCCCAGCACGCGCTCGGCATCGTGCTGTATGAGTCGGGACGATCCAACGAGGCGGTCACGCACATGCAGCGGGCCGTCCAGCTGCGGCCAGACATGGCCGAGGCTCATCACGATCTGGCGGGCTTGCTCCGTCAGCAAAAGCGGCTCGACGAGGCGATCACTCACTTTCGTGAGGCCCTGCGGATCAACCCGCACTCCGCAGGAGGACACGCAAATCTGGCGCGTGCCCTGCAACAGGATGGCAAACTCACCGATGCCGCGACCGAGTTTCGACGGGCGCTCGACCTCGACCCGAGCTTGCACTCCGCACAGGGGGCGCTGGTCCACGCACTCCAACATCAATGCGACTGGAAAGACCTCGCCGATCAGACACGACTGACGATCCAATCGATCAACACATCAAGTTCGATGGGGCAGACCATCTCGCCATTCATCGGCCTGACGCTCGCTGAACCGACGTCAGCTGCTCAGCAACTCGCCTGTGCCAAAGCGTGGGTCAATCAGAACCTCACTGTGTGGCAGCAGCGTGCCCCGTTGTATCACGAACCGCGAACACCTCGTGCCGATGATCACATCGTGCTGGGGTATCTCTCGGCTGACTTTCACCAGCACGCCACCGCAGACCTCGCAGCAGAGATGTTCGAGCAGCACGACCGTGAGCGGTTCGCGGTCCATGCTTACTGCTACGGTCCCGACGACGGCAGCGCGATGCGACAGCGACTGCTGAGTGCGTTCGATCGTTACGAGCACATCGGCGGTCTCTCGCACGAACAGGCGGCTCGCAAGATTGCAAACGATGGCGTGGACATCCTCATCGACCTGAAAGGTTACACCGAACACGCGCGGCCTCAGATTCCGGCCCTGCGTCCCGCACCGATTCAGGTCAACTACCTCGGCTATCCCGGAACGATGGGAGCCGATTTCATCGACTACATTCTCGTCGACGAAGTGATCGTGCCGGCATCCGAGCAACCACACTTCACCGAACGGCTGGTCCATCTCCCAGGCTGCTATCAGGTCAACGACAGTCGCAGAGCAGTCGAGGAACAGACACCCTCGCGAGCCGACTGCGGGTTGCCGGACGAGGGGTTTGTGTTCTGTTGTTTCAACAACAATTACAAGCTCACGCCTGCTGTGTTCGATGTTTGGATGCGTCTGCTGCACGCGATACCTGGGAGCGTGTTATGGCTGCTGGAAGCCCATCGCGTTGCTGCTGACAACCTTCGTCGCGAGGCCGAGTCGCGCGGCATCTCATCCGACCGGCTTGTGTTCGCCCCCCGCTGTCCGCCGCCGCAGCACCGCGCCCGTTACCGGCTGGCCGACCTGTTCATCGACACTTTCCCGGTCAACGCCCACACCACCGCCAGCGAAGCCCTCGTCGCCGATTGCCCGTTGGTGACGATCGCTGGCAACACGTTCGTCTCCCGTGTCGCCGCCAGCCTGCTGCAAGCCCTCAACCTCCCCGACCTGATCTGCACCAATTTCGAAGACTACGAAGCCCGCATTCTCGAACTTGCCAGAAATCAAGATCAACTTGCCGACATCCGCACGCGTCTCCATTCTGCCAGAAAGACAACCAACGTCTTCAACGGCACCCACTTCGCCCGCAACCTCAAACGTGCCTACCTCACGATGTGGGACATCCATCAATCCGGCGAGGCACCTCGACCGTTCGCCGTGTCACATTGAGAGCCAGCCGGTCTCCTCGCCCCCTCGACGGTTCGTTTGACACCTGCGTTCCGAACGACGAAGCCCGCAGGCTTTCACCCACGGGCTTCTCACTGTTGCTCTCCGCGCGTCTCTGCGGAACTCTGCGTCTCCGCGGTGAAATCAATCCCAGGACAGCGCACTGGCTGCCTGGTACTCGGTCACGCGGGTTTCGAAGAAGTTCTTTTCTTTCGAGAGGTCCATCGTCTCGGACATCCAGGGGAAGGGGTTCTTCGAGCCGTACTGGGTCGGCAGGCCGATGCGTTCGAGGCGGCGGTCTGCGACGTGCTGGACGTAGTCGACGAACATGTCTGCGTTGAGGCCGAGGATGCCGCGCGGCAGGCAGTCCTTCGCGTAGGCGATCTCCAGTTCAACCGCCTGCTTGATGCGGTCGATCATCTCCTGCTGGAACTCAGCCGTCCACAGCTCCGGGTTCTCGTGCTTGATCCCGTTGATCAGGTCGATGCCGAAGTTCAGGTGGATCGTCTCGTC
>JAGQPX010000018.1 GCA_020426505.1 Planctomycetaceae bacterium
AGCGTGAAGGTCATGCGGTCGTCGTGAATGTTGTCCGCAGCCGTGCGACCGAACATGGTTGCCTGGACTTGCGTGATTGGATGTCCGCAAAGGAATCGCAGCAGGTCGACGAAGTGACATCCCTCGCCGATGATGCGTCCACCACCTGCAATCGGATCGTGCACCCAGTGATCAGCGGGGATCATGCCTGCGTTGACTGTCATCACAAACGCCTTCGCCTCTTTCGCACCGGCGAGTGACTCCCGCATGCGCTGAACGTGCGGCGCAAAGCGCCGGTTGAAGCCGACCATCAAAGCGTGTGAGCTGTTCTCTGCTGAGGCAAGGACCGAGTCGAGTTGTTCGGTGTTGAGAGCGAGTGGCTTCTCGACGAACACGTGTTTCCCCGCATCGAGTGCCCGGCAGACGAGGTCTGCATGCGAGTCGTGTCGGGTGGCGATCACGATCGCGTCGATGTTGGGATCGTTGAACGGAGCGTCGGTGTCGCTGGTGACTTCGTCGAACTTGAACTTGCGGTCAGCAATCGTGCCCGTCAGCCCACCGCGCGAGGCGACCATCGCGAGCTGGGCCCCGTGTTGCTGGAACGCGGGGATGAGTGTCTGAGTCGCAAAGCTGCCGGCACCAAGGAAGGCGACACGTGGAGCCGATCCCAAGCGAGTGTCAATTGTCTTCGGTTTGCGGATGACGTTCTCGCGAAGGTCCGTGTCCGGCTTCTGTTCGGGCGTCGGGTACTGGAGCATCACGCCGAGTGATGGATCGTTACTGCTGATCAGGGCGTACGCGTCGGCGGCGTTGTCCAGATCGAAATGATGCGTGATTAATGACTGCGGGTCGAGTTGTCCCGACTGCATCATGTCGAGGACCGCTTCGAAGTTGCGTTGCTCCGTCCAGCGGACGAAGCCGACCGGGTAGTCCTGTCCCTGTTGTTCATAGGCCGAGTCATAACGGCCCGGACCGTAGGAGCAGGAGACCTGAAAGCTCAGTTCCTTCTCATAGAAGTCTGCCCGCGAGAGGTTCAGCCCTGCGACACCGACCAGCACGATGCGCCCTCGCTTGCGGCACATGTGGGCGGCCTGTCGGACTGGCTCGTCACTCTGGGTCGCAGCGGTGATGATGACACCATCGACACCCCGACCGCGGGAGAAGGCCATCGCGGCGGGGATCGGATCGCCCTGCCCGAGATTAAATGGCTCCGCTCCAAATTCGGCTGCCTGAGCGAGTCGTTGCTCGTTGAAGTCGAGGCCCAACACGCGACAGCCGTGCGCTCGCAGGAGTTGTACCGTTAGCAGACCAATGAGGCCGAGACCCGAGACGACGAACGTCTCGCCGAGCGTCGGTTGGGCGAGGCGGATGCCCTGAAGGCCAATCGCTGCGACGACGGTGAACGTGGCTGACTCGTCGGAGACGTTGTCGGGGATTCGAGCACACAGGTTTTGTGGGACACACACGACTTCTGCGTGATGTCCGTTGGAGAGCACACGATCGCCCACCTCGAAGCCTTCGACGCCGCTGCCGATTTCGAGGACCGTGCCGACGTTGCAGTAGCCGAGGGGGATGGGTTGATCGAGCTTGTTACGGACTGCTTCGAGTGTGGGGAAGAGGCCGTCGGTCTTCACCTTGTCGAGGACCTGCCGCACTTTGTCTGGTTGCTGACGGGCTTTGTCGAGCCAGCCGGCCTTGCCAAACTCGACGAGCATGCGTTCGGTGCCCGCGGAGATCAGCGTGGTGTGTGTGCGGATGAGCAGCCGTCCGCGCCCCGCCTGGGGACAGGGGACATCGCAGATGAGCGTCTCGCCATCCTTGACGGATTGCAGGATTTGGCGCATGAGGCAACGTGGGTCAACGGAACAATTCGCGGGAGGCGGAGTATACGACGGCTGCCGGATGCGACAAAGGCCAATCGGGGCACGGGGTCCAGCACCATTTCGGCGTGTGGGCCTCCAAGAATTCACACGCCACCCCGCCGAAATCGTGTCTGCCCCCGTAGAAAGTCGACCGATCTTGACAGTTTGGGGAAATTGCCGCACAGTTCGCCCCCCCGCACCGCTGTTGATTGCAGAGTTTTTGGAGCCACCGAGCTTGACCCCAGCTGCCTCGACTGTCCGGACGAATGCCCTTTCGCCCGATGAGTCTGTAGCTCGTCGGGAACGACGCGGTCTCGTTCGTAGCGGGGCGGTCGTGCTGGGCTTGCGACTGCTGATCTCCGGCCTGATGTTCGGTCTGCAGATGATCGTGGCACGCGTGTTGGGGCTGAGTGAATTCGGGGTCTATGCGTATGCGATGGCGTGGGTGCAGACGCTGACGGTCGTCGGCAAGTTCGGAGTCGACAGTGCATCGCTGCGGTATGTGTCGGCTCACCTAGCACGGGGAGAGACGTCGCTGCTCTCCGGCTTTCTGCAGTGGAGTGAGCACCTCACTCTGCGACTCTCGCTGTTGCTCGGAGTCGGATTGATCCTCTTGGTGCCATTGCTGGTGTCGTCGGGACAAACGTCACTGCGGATGAGTCTGTGGCTGGGGGCGTTGTTGTTGATCCCGACGGTGTCACAGGCGCTGCGACAATCGCAATTGCGCGCGGTCGGACAGGTCTGGCAGAGTCTGTTGTTGATCGCGGTCTGGCCCGCGCTCGCCATGTCGATCGCGTCCATTCTGTTCGTCGCATTGGATGGCAGAGTGCTGGCCCCGATGATCATGGGGACACAACTGTTTGCAGTAACATTTTGCTGGGGACTGGCGACCTGGTTGCGGTTACGTACGTCCCTGGGAACAGTCACCACAATTCCCGGTGATACTCGCAAGCAGGACTGGTCGCGAACCTCGCTCACGTTCGTCGGCGTTGCGGTGGCTGTCCATCTCAAGGATCACATGGGCGTCATGTTGGGGGGGACGATGATGGACACCGACTCCGCTGGTGTGCTGGCGATTACCGAGCGATTCGCGGGCGTGGCATTGTTGGGCGTGGAGTCATTGAACCTGTACACGGCTCCCAAGTTTGCGGCCATGCATGCCCGGGGAGAGACCGACAAGTTATGGTCACTGGTCCGAAGCTCTCGCCTGATTGGGTTGGCGTTTGCAGTGCCCGTGTCGCTTGCAGTCTGGTTGATCTCATTCCCCCTGTTGGGACTGATCGAGACAGGCTTTCAGGCGGGACGCCCGGTGTTAGCCGTGCTGCTGATCGGTGCAATCGTCCGGGCAATCGCGGGTCCAGTTGCTTATGCACTCTCGATGTCGGGTCGTGAGACGACAACACTCGCCGGCACGCTGATTGGCGTGGGCGTGAACTTTGTGATGAGCCTGTTGCTGATGCCCTGGCTCGGTCTGATGGGCTTGGCGATCGCCAGTTTGCTGACGAACATCGTCTGGGCTGTCTTTATCCATGTCCAATGGAAGCGACCGGTGGCCGCATGAACGCACCTCGATCGTTCTTGAGGCATGCCGACTTCTGGAGTTGGTTCATCGCAGCCGCTGTGGTCCTGCCTGTGTCGTGGAATGTGGTAACGATTCACAACAAGCCGATCGACGTGTTGCCCTCAGATATGCTCTTGCTCGCGCTACCGGTCTGTGTGTGGCGATGGCTTCGACAGAGGGGGCACGACTCTGGTGAGAAGAACGTTGCGGCGACATGGATGTATTGTTGCCTGATCGCTCTGATCGCCTATTGTGGACTTCTGGCTGTGGCTGAATGGTCGCGGACGGGTGATGCGATCGGTTTGCTTTCCGCTGCGAAGTTCATCAAACCATTACTGTTTGTCTTTCTGGGTGGCTGGCTCGCGACGGCAATTGGTCCGAGGATGATGCTGCGGCAGATGTCATGGATGCTCGCCGTTGTGGTCCTGCTACTCGCAGTGAGCACGATCCTGCATTCCGACTTTCCGGGAACGGTTTGGGGTTCGCAGTGGATGGGGCATCCGGTTTATGGCTTCCCGAATCTGGCGATGACCTTTGTGGCGGCTGCAACTCCCCTGGTGATGGTCATTGCGGACACTTCCTCGAAATCTTGGCAACGTTGGTTCGGCTGGGCTGCGGCTGCGGCGAGCTTTGTACTCGTGGTCAGCTCGCTCTCACGGTGTGCGAATGTCGTGCTGGTGCTGAGCCTGTTCGTCTATCTGCTGATGACCGGCAGACGCTGGCGGCTGATGAGCTTTGCCTGCGTGGCCGTTCTGTATGTCGGCACGGGTTACAGTCTCATCGTGCTGAATTCCGATGCGGTCGCCGAGCAACAGCCGCTGCTGCAGGAGCGGGCCGCCCATCGTTTCGTGGAGCCGGTCAATCGCAACTCGGGAGCGCTCGCCGGTCGCAGCACGATCTGGGCCGAAGCGTGGTCGCTGATCCGTACTCATCCGTGGGTAGGATATGCGTTTCGCCCCTACTCGTATCACTCCGAATTCGTCACGCCTCACCAACAGTATCTGGAGACACTCTACAAAGCCGGAGCCATTGGCTTTGCGATGTATGCAGCCATGCTGCTGATTGCGTTGGGGTGGCTCATTTATCTGTGGCGAGACTGGAATGCTCATGCGACACGGACTTCAAACGAGGGGCATCTGCTGGCCGCTGTGCTTGCACTGTTGTGTGGCGTGCTGATCGGGAATCTCTCGCAGGCGAACCTGACCTATTCGCTGACCGGAAACTGCCTGTTCCTGCTGATCGGATTGATGGTCCATCCCCGCTCGGAAGCAGCAATCTCGGCGCGACGGTATGTTTCTGGATCGACGGCGTGGCGACCATGGCTCCCCTCTCCCCTTGAGGGAGAGGGTGATCGACGTCCCGTCGACTGCAACATGTCTTGACCCATTTCGCCATTTTCTCGACAGTTCACCCCGCTGAGAGTCTCAGTTGGGGGGAGACGGAGGCCGAGATCCCCTCATACGACGTCGCTGACACACGATGTGTCAGGCTCGCGGTCATGGAATGAGGAATCCCGCGTTGTCATGAACTGGCTGTTTTCCTGGATCATTGCCCTGCTGGTCACGCTGCCTGCCTCGTTTCGTGTGGCCGAGTTCTCGGGCAAGCCGGTTGATATCGTCGGCTCCGACCTGTTGTTCCTGTTGCTGATCTTTATCCCCCGTCGGGGCGATCTGGTGATTCCGAGCGGGATCGTGTTGCGTCGCTTCTCGATTGTGCGAGTGACGGCTGCGGTCGCGTTGATCTATTGTCTGTCCATCGCGGGAATCGCGTATGCGCAATCCAGCGAACTGGGACGGATCGTGTCGGCAGTGAAGTTCGCCAAGCCTCTTGCGTTCGTCGGGCTCGGTGCCTACATCGCCTCGGTCATGTCACCCCTGCCGACGTTGCGTCGCATTGTGATCGCGTTCGCGGGCATGTCGGTCGCGACGTTTGCGACTGCTGTGATGACGCCCGGCTTCCCGCAAGTCGCTTGGGGGAAGTATCTGTTTGGGTTCCCTCTGTATGGTTACCCCAATAGTGCGATGACGCTGTTCGCGCTCATGGTTCCTCTTCTGATGGCTGCCGCTGACATCCGCGTGACGAAGATCGGCAAGTGGGTCCTCCGAGGGATCGCCATGCTTACCGGCATGATGGTCGTGCTCTCGCTGTCACGTTCGTCGACAGCTGTCATGGTGATCGGCGTGTTGATCTATTTGTTCCTGACGGGGCGAGTTTATCTGCCATTGTTCGCTGCGACGATGGGCATTTTCCTGCTCGCGTCGATGTCCAGCATGTTGGACTCCGTGCTGGGGAATCATGACGTGATGATGTGGGTCGAGCGTCTGACGCGGCGAACGTCACAAACGGTTGGCGGCGGCGATCACCTGTCCGGACGTGGAGAGATCTGGGCAGTAACCATCGACCTCTGGTCCGCCCGGCCGATGCTCGGATATCAGTTCGAGTCGTTCTCAAACTTCGCTGAGTTCGACACGCCGCACCAACAGTATCTGGAGGTTCTGTTCAAGTCGGGAGCGATCGGCTTGACACTCTACATGGGAGTGCTGCTGTTTGCCTGGTCCGGACTGGGGCACATCACCCGCTTCACGACTCCTCGCACTGAGGCATGGTATCTGTTCAACGGGCTGATTGCAGGGTTCACAGCAACGATGGTCGGGAACCTGTCGCAGCCGAACCTCACTTATTCGGTCACAGGGAACTTCCTGTTTTTCGCGGTGGGACTCACGCTGACCAAACAGATGGCAGCGGCACTGGTTCCTCCCTCCCAACCGGAAATCCCCTACGAGGTCGCGAGGCGATCCCCGTTCTCCCCTGCAATCCCCAACATGCGGGCCACCTGACCGGACGATACATGATCCATTCAACCTGATTCAATCAACGAACAACTTTGAGTCGCTCACCATGTCGCACACAACATCATTAGGCCATCAGCCTCCGATCACTCTCATCGCCAATCCGTACAGCGTGCATGTGCTGCGTTGGCTGCAACTGTATGAGAAGGCGGGTATCACGGTCCGCGTCGAGTCGCCTGAACGCAAGCAGGAGGGAGCGCCGAAGGGCGTGACGATTGAGCATCTGGCTCCCGGTTGGATTCCCGGTCCGTCGTTCCTGCGATATCGCCGCGCCGGGAAAGCCGCGCGACAGCGATCACGTCAGCCGGGTGAGATCCTGCACGCACACTGCACATCCGGAAGTGGTTACACCGCCCTCCTCAGTCGTCATCCGTACATCGTCACGACGTACGGCAGCGAAGTGTTCGGCGCTCGTGAGCGAGGCCGGTTGTACTATTGGATGATCAAGCGGGTGTTACGGGGAGCGTCTCTTGTCACCGCGACGACACCCAAGATGGCATCGACGCTCATCGAAGAGTTCGGCGTGCCGGAGGACCGCATCCGCATGTTCAGCCTCGGGTACGACTCGTCCGTCTTCACGATGGTGGACGACAAAGAGCGTCGTCAGTTGCGGCGAGAGCGAGACCTGCCGTCGACCGAACGTGTCTGGGTGATCAACCGCCGCTCGCTGTCGCTGTATCGCACCATCGAAGTCGTCTCTGGTTTCCTGCAATTCTGTCAGGACCACGCGGACGGGCATCTCGTCGTGCTCTGCGGCGATGACGACCCGGCCTACAGCAAAAAGTTGCGAGATGTCATCGCGGCCTCACATCACAAGTCACGAGTGCACATGGTCGGGGAGTTTCTGCCGGCTGAGGACGTTGCCCAATGGCTCCGCACGGCTGACTTTGCGATCTCCGTCCCCAAGACAGATCAACTCTCGACATCGATCCTCGAAGCGATGGCCTGCGGATCGATCCCTGTTCTCTCAGACTTGGAAGCCTACCAGCAGCTGCATGACTGCGAAGCGATCCACATCGTCAGCGACTACTCCGTCGAAGGCTTCACCCGCATGTTCGAGGAGACTTGGTCGACCTCCACGAAAGAGCTGCAACGTCAACGCTCTCAGTGTGCGGAGTTCGTGACGGGACGATTCTCAGAGTCATCCGTCCTCGATCACATCTGCGATCTGTATGAGTTGAATGCGAGTGAAGTGTCGGAAACCCGCGAAGCCGCCTGACGATCGTTCGTCTGCCTCCGTCCACGAGATTCATCCGCGACATCTGGAGGGACAACTGTTTAGAATGGGGCACTTCTGAGAACTTCACTGCTGAGAGGTTGCCCATGCTGAGAGTTGTCATTGCCGGACTTGCTGTCGTCGTTCTGACGCTGAATCACTTCTGCTTTGCAGATGACTCAGCTGGCATCCTGCATTCCGCCGTGGTGTTTGAGCATGATGCGAAGGAGCACTATGACTATCGCATCCCTGCACTCATTGTGGCGAAGGACGGCACGCTGCTCGCGTTTTGCGAACGGCGGGTCGGGCTGCACGATCATGGGCAAAATGACATTGTTCTGCGACGCAGTTCAGACGGCGGCGAGACATGGGACGTGTTGCAACTCATCGCGGACGAGGGAGGCGACTCACTGAACGATCCGTGTGTGGTCGTACTGGACACCGGTCGCATCCTGTTGAGATACACGCGGTTCCCCAAGGGCGTGCATGCCCGTAAGAGCCGTATCACCGAGATCGCGGAGCCGGGGTATGACGGGCCAAAGAATGTCCGCATCTATCTCACGCATTCAGACGACAACGGCGTTACGTGGGCGGAACCTGTTGACGTGACGAGACAGATGCGGCGACCTGATGCGATCGCGGTCGGCAGTCCGGGGATCGGGCTACAACTCACGCGCGGTCCGCATGCGGGACGAGTGTTGTTGCCGACGTATCAGGTCTATCGTGTCGGCGATGAGGACCGCTACAAGCACAACAGTGTCTCGATCAGCGACGACGGCGGCGAGACATGGCGACACTCGGAGGAGATCGCAGAGCCGGAGGAAGGGCATAGTGGCGATGAATCTCAGATGGTCGAACTGGCGGACGGCAGCGTGTTGCTGACCGCTCGTGACGAACCGGAGGGGGAGTACAGGTTGCTCTCCGTCAGCCAGGACGGTGGTGAGACATGGTCAGTGCATCGGTTCGCAAAGGACCTGATGACGCCTCCCTGCATGTCGAGTATCTTGCGTGTCTCGTTTCCAAGCGAAGACAAGCCGGGCGTGCTGTGGCACGCGCTGCCTCACACGGTAGACGCACGGGAGAACGGCACGATCATGGTCAGCCGGGATGAAGGACGGACGTGGAAGGTCGACCGCGTCATCGAACCGGACGGGTTCGCGTACAGCTGTCTGACAATGCTGCCGAGCGGCGACGTCGGATGCCTGTACGAAACGGACGAGTATTCCAAGATCGTGTTCGTGCGGCTGAGTTCACCGCGGAGTCGCTGAGTTGCGGAGGACGCGCGGGGGTTGATGAAGCGACTCTGGCAGAAGCCTCACTCTCCCGCGACGATTCGATCCCCAAGGCTGACACGTTTGCTCAGTTGATCTCCGCGCGTCTCCGATTCTCCGCGCCTCCGCAGTGAAACAAGAGATGACCGTTCAGCACGCATTCGTGCCAGCCCATCTCTCCCATGTCTCCGCAATGGGGCAAGATCACCTTGACACTTCTGCGGATTCTGCCGTAGTCTCCCGCCCCCTATCTCGGGGTAAGGTGCGTAGGCGGTCCATGACGGGCCGGCTTGAGTGCTGACCCTGTCGACATTTCCCCTTGCCATCAACTCGATCCGGGCTCTCCCGCAAGCTCGCTCATGTCTTCTGGTTGCCTGAAAACTGGGCCGTCTTCACGCCTCTGCTGTGCAGTGACGGGCCTGCTGCTGTCGTCAGCGATGCTCTCGACAAGTGGCTGTGCAACCAATCGCGTTGTTGCTTCCAAGCTCCCGGAGGAGTGGCAGGCAGAGGTGACGGCGAACGCCCAGACGCTCGAGCTTGCCAAGATCGCGACTCCGTCGCTGCAGTCTGATGAAATCGCGCGGGGAGACGTGCTGGAGATCAGCATCTCTGCCGGCTTGAATTCGGACAACGACGTCACGAAGGCTGTCCGGGTTGAGGATGACGGGTCGATTGAACTTTCCGAACTCGGACATCTGCATGTCGAGGGTCTGGAGCTCGTTGCCGCCGAGGCTGTCATCGCGACTCGCTGCATGGAGAAAGGGCTGTATCGATCGCCGCAGATCACCGTGACCATGAAGCAGGCCAAGATGAATACGGTGACCGTGATTGGAGCCGTGAAGGAGCCAAACACTTACCGGCTGAGGAGCGGATCGAGCAGTGTGCTCGCGGCCCTCGTGCGAGCCGGAGGCCTGGCCGATAACGCGGGCACCACGATCGAGATTCGGCATCCCGGTTTTCAGGCACAGGACTCCACTCCGGCGATTGCCTCACTGACCGACGATCCAAACGGCAGCGGCATCGTGCAGGCCGGGTTTGAGGAGTCGGTCGAGCCGAACGGCGCACGGTCCATGAAGATCGATCTGATCACCGCGACCAAACAGGGGTATGTCGGCAATCACCTGCCCGACGGTACGATCGTGATGGTTGAGCCTCGTGACCCGGAAGCAATCCATGTCATTGGTCTGGTCAAGAAGCCGAACCAGTATGAGTTTCCGGTGGGCAAGGAGTTGAAGTTACTCGATGCGATTGCCCTGGCAGGCGGTATCGCCAATCCGGTTGCCAACAAGGTGTACATCATCCGCAAGAAGCCCGGCACGGAAGAGACGATCCTCATCGAAGCGACGATTCGTAAAGCGAAAAACAAACAGGGGCTGGACAACCCGCGTCTGGCACCCGGTGATGTGGTGAGTCTCGAGCAGACGCCCGCGACCGCATTCTTCGAGGCGCTCCGGCTAGTCGGATTTGGTGTCAGCGGCAGCGCCTTCTAACAAACTCTGCAAGGCCCAGCATCATGCAACACGACGCCAGGACGGTGGTCGTCTCGAATTCTTCCGAAACCATGGATGTGCTCGCCAGCGTCCTGCGGTTCTCGAAGTCCCTCTCAGCACGCAAGGGCGTCCTGCTGACTTTCCTGTTCATTTCGTGCTCCATCGGCAGCGCGTACTACGTCACTGCCGACCGCGTGTATCAGTCGGAAGGGGAGTTGTTCATCACCAAGTCGAAGGCGAACCCCTTGGATGCCAACAACAGCGGCGTGGACGTCGTCTCAGATGACATGCCGACCTTCGTCAAGATGATGAAAGGAGACGAGGTCATTCAGGCGACACTGAAAGCCTTGCCCCCCGAGCATTACACGGACTTTGTCAACGTCCGAGGGTCCAACTGGGAACGAGTCTTCCGCGCCCGGCTTTCCGTGTCAGCCGCGCGTGACACGAACATCATGACCGTTGCTTTCCAGTCGCAATCACCCGAGACAGCAATGGTCGTCGTCGACACCTTGTTGAATCAATACATCAATTACGTTGAAAAGATCTTCCTTCGCAAGACCAAAGGACAATTACACTCGTTGGACAAGCAGCGAGCGGAAGTGCAGCAGCAGATCGATGCAACGATTGAAGAGCATGCAACATTGCTGAGTAACTCGGGACTGCTCATCGGTAACGATGAAAAGATCGAGAACGTCTATGCCGAATCTGTGAAGTCACTGAATCAAGAGTACCTTGAGGCGGTCGAGGTGCGAGATGCTGCCAAAGAGCGATTCTTCAAACTGAGGGACGCCGTTGCCAGTGGTGAAGACCTGACCAATTACGCAATCTCGATGACGGAAACCGTGGGAAATGATCTGCTGCAAAAGCAGTTTGCAATCGACACAGGTTCCAGCACGATGGCAGCGAGATTGCTGGAAGATGTGATCGAAGCCGAAGCGAAACTTGCCGACAAACTCGAGTACCTGGGCCCCAATCATCCATCCGTCAAAAACCTGCGAAGTGAAATCACGACCAAACGGCAGAGAATCCGCGAACTCCCCGAGAGTGCCAGGCAGGCAGCGACAGGCGTCATGCAGTCCGGTCTGGGACCGCAGCTGCTTGAAATGGCGAAACGTCGGTATGAATTGTCAGAGAATCATGCCGAGAGTGTCCTCACCAATCTTCAGGAAGCACAAGACAAAGCCTCGCAACTGAACGGTCAACTCGCACGCATCAACTCGGTGAAGGCAACTCTGGATCAGTTGCGAAATCGTCTCGATCGTCTGAATCACGGCACAGCCAACTTAACCGTCGGAGAGGATCACCAACTCTTCACAGACATCGTCAGCCCGCCGAAGTTGCAGACGGCTCCGGTCTCGCCACGGTTGTCGCTCGTTGTGGTGATGAGTCTGTTCCTCGGCTTCACAGCGGCCTGTGCGACTGTTTACGTAATGGACCTCCTCGATGACCGCTTCCGCTCACCCGACGATCTGCGGTCTGAATTGCGTGTGCCGATCCTCGCGATGGTGCAGCGGTTGAATCCAATCGGTGATCGGGGGATTCGATCACTCCACACGTTCAGCCGGGCGAACTCGTCAGAGTCGGAGGCGTTTCGCACCTTGAGGACGGCCATCGATTTCACCGCAGGCAACTCTCGTAAACTGGCAATCTCCAGCACTGAACCGGGCGACGGGAAGACAACCATCATCGCCAATCTGGCGGTCGCCTTCGCTCAGTCGGGCAAGCGAACACTCGTGATCGACGGCGACCTGCGTCGGCCCGGGCTCACACGACTGTTCGACCGCAATGGTCAGTCCGGACTGTCGACCGTGCTGCGAGATAACCGTCCCATTCTCGACTCAGTGATCGGTGCAATCCAGCAGACAGAGATGGACAACCTGCACGTCCTGCCCGCCGGTCCGCGTCCGGTCAACCCCGTCGAATTGTTGTCGAGCGATCGACTCTCAGAACTGCTGGCGTGGGCCGAGACGAGTTACGATCAGATCCTCATCGACGCGCCGCCATCGCTCGCCGTCACCGATGCAGCCATCATCGGACGCTTGGTCGACGGGGCCATCCTCACCGTTCGACCCGACAAGAACCGCCGCAAACTTGTCATGCGAGCCTCGGAAGCTCTCACCTCGCTCGGGTGTCGGCTCATGGGCGTGGTCATCAACTCAACACAGTCATCCGGCCGCGATGAATACGGATACGGTTACGGTCAGGGGGACTACGGACATGACGATCCGATCGTCCATGACCCGCCCTACGTGAACCGTCTGCCGCGTGAAGAGCCAGCGATGGCCCGCTCGTCCGTCGGCGTCCCTCGCGAGCGTTCAGGACGAGTCCGTCGCCGCCGAGTCGTGTGAACAGTCATGTCACATTCCGCTTCGCAATCTGATTTCGACTGGCACAGCGGTCAGAGTGCGTCGCGAGGCATACTGCTGTGGGGGGCGGATCTCGGGTTGTTCGCGGCAATCTTTGTGCTGCCTTTCGTGATGGGGGGGCGTCAGGCGATTGGTGAGTTTACGCTGAGCGTGATCGCCGTCTGGACAACATCATTCTGGCTGCTACATCACGCGCTCCAGCGTGATCAGCCGTGGCGGTTCACCGGCATCGAGCCGTTGCTGCTGGCGGGGATCGCTCTCTGTGTAACGCAGACGGTCGCGTTGACACCGGAGGTGCTGAACAGTCTGTCGCCCCAGTTGGAACGACTGTTGCCGCTTTGGCACAGTTCAGCGGAGACGCCTCCTGTGGTCGAGTTGGTGCCGGGGAGATGGTCGACGCTGTCGCTCGTTCCGATGGCGACGCTGCGAAGTACGTGCAGTGTGATCTCCGTCGTGATGCTCTTTCTCGTGGCGGCTCAACGCGTCGACACAACGTCCGATGCGACGTTGCTGATGCGGGCGTTTGCTGTCGCTGCGACACTGATGGCGATCTTCGGCTGCGGTCAGTTCCTGTTGGGGAACGGAAAGTTCTTCGGCTTCTACGAGCACCCGTTCACTCACACCCGCGACTATGCGAAGGGGGCGTTCACCAACCCGAACCACTTCGCGGACTACCTGGCGATGTCGGTCCCCATTCTGCTCGCGTGGTACGCCGTGCATACCTCATCATCGCAGCATCGACGACGGTCGCCTTACGACACAGGCCGCGATCACCTCGCACGGTTGTCCGGTGTGATCGTGCTCGTCTGTCTGGCGTGTGTGTCGATTGGCATTCTGCTGTCGCAGTCGCGCGGCGGACTGGTGACAGCAAGCGTAGGAGCGATCGTCACGTTGTTCCTGCTGTATCGACAACAGTTACTCACGATGAAAGCCGCCGGCAGCATCGGAGGCATCGCGATCGCCGCTCTCGTCTCGCTGACACTCTTCGGCTCGCACATCGAATCGCTCATTGAGGCGAACTTTCACGAACTCGTTTCAGGCGATGCTGAGCAACTCGATCACGGCAGCGCTCGACAGAAGATCTGGAATGCTGCAGCCGACGGCATCGCCCAGTACCCATTGATGGGCACCGGACTCAGCAGTCATCGTGAGGTCTACTGGACCTACTTCGATCACCCGGACATCACGGGCGAGTTCAGTCATGCGGAGAGTGGTTACATGCAGCTCCCGCTGGAGACCGGCTTCATCGGCGCGGGCATCGCAGCCATGGCGCTGTTACTCGTCGGCTTCTGGTGCGTGCGGGGACTCTCGCAGCCCATCTCCGGAGAAGCGGCCGCGTTGACGGCAGCAATTGTCGGAGTCTTCGTGGTCAACCTCGTGCATTCGATCACCGACTTCGTGTGGTACGTCCCCTCGATCATGACGGTCCTCGTGTTGATCGCCGCCTGTGCGGCGAGGCTGGCAGACATTGCCACGTGGGAGCAACTCCCCGGCAGTCCACGTTCGTCGTTTCTTGCGAGGTTCGGCGGCATTGTCACGGCGTGCGGGGTGATGGCGTTGGGAGTCTGGATGGCGGAGAATCAACTCCCCACCCTCGTCGCGGAGCCCCACTGGCACGAGTATATCCGTCTCGTCAACGAGGAAGCGACGCTGGACAAGGACGCAGACCATGAGCCGATTCAGAGTCGCCAACTCGCAGCCCTCACACAGGCTGCCCGGCTCGACCCTCACGACTGCCGCATTCAGATGCGGGCGGCTGCGGCTGTGTTGACTGCCTACCGGGACCAGCGTCGCGATGACCCCGCGCTCATGTCTCTCGCCAACTTGAGAGACGCTGCGCACGCCTCGGAATGGGAGTCACCCGAGCAATTGCAACAGTGGCTCAACAACCCGAGCGTGCTCGGCGATCGCGAACAACTCGACGAAGCATGGCAGCGGACGCAACGCGCATTGTCGCTGTGCCCTTTGCTCGCTGAGGGCTACATCTCACTGGGCGAGTTGGCATGGCTGCACGGCGCGGGTCAGCAGCAGGAGGACGACTTGCTTCGACAGGCGCTCATCACCCGGCCGTACGATCCGCTTGTCCACTTTGCAGCTGGCCGCGAAGCGTGGCTGCGCGGAATGGAACCAGCAGCCGTCGCACATTGGAAACGGGCGTTCAATCGGGATGGGAAGTATCAGCAGCTGATCATCAATCTGCTCGCAGAGGGCATGCCCGCGTCGTTCTTTCTTGAGAACTTCGATCCCGACACGGCTGCCATCTCCCGCCTGCGAGACGCCTACCGCAAAACGCAGGATCAGGAGAGTTTCAAACAACTCAGCGTCCTGTTGACGCAGCGACTCATCGTCGACGCGGAGTCCTCCTCGCTGGGCGAGTCATTCCCGCTATGGAAGCAGGCTCACGAAACGTTCGTCGAGATGGGCGACGAGGCCGGCGCTCGCATGACGGCTCAGGCAGCCGTTAAAGCGAACCCGAACTCACTCCCGGCCCGCCTGCTACTGGGCCAGTGGCTGTACCGTCATGACGAATTCGCAGCGGCACGCGAGCATCTGGAGTTCGCCGCCCAACGCCGCCGTCACGACAAGAGCCTGCAAAAGATGGTCGAAGTCGCAGGCCGCATGTCGGCTGACACCCGAGGTCACCGCGGAGTCGCGGAGACACTGAGGTAACGCGGAGCAAAGTAGTCATCACGCTCCGCGTGATGAAACGAGTGCAGAGTGAGTTTTTGATTTCAGCGCGAAACCGTCAACCACCGACGTCTCATCACCACGGAGCTTGATGGGTACGTTCAGCTCTCTGCGACGGTTTTAGATCCCGCAGCACCGTCGCTTGCGTAACGCCCGACGATGATCCCGTAGAGCAGACAGTTGGGCACGCTGACGATCAACGTGCTCACGGGATCAGCGGGAGTCGTGAGTGCAGCGAGCAGCACGAATAGCGGAATCGCTCCGATCCATCGCCGCTGTGTTCGTTTGACGATCGCCCAGCAGGCGAGACCGACAATCGCGACCAACACGATTTCATTGACACTGACTGACATGGACTTCTCCTCGATTCAATGAGATGCGAAGTGGTGAACGCATCAGCACAGCATCGCAAGAGCCGTGATGCTTGAGAGACCGGACTGATGACGAACAACAAACTCAGGTTGAGAACAAAACTCAATCACTGAGACACATGTCGTCCACTCGATCGGTCCGCGAGGAAGTGCAGAGCAGTTGAGCAGAGATGGTTTGAGACTATGAGAATCGTGGACGTGCGTCAATCTCTCTGTTCTATCCGTGCAATCTGTGGTCAATGATTGGAGCCACTGATTTCACGGAAAAAAGGAGTACGCTTCACCACCTCGTTTCCAAACTCCGGTTCGGGAACTCAAGACAAAGTAGTCATCACGCTCCGCGTGATGAGCGGTTGGTGGTTGACGGCCTCGCTCGGACATCAAAGCGTACTCTGAACTCCTGACATCACGCGGAGCGTGATGACTACTTTCATGCTTTCCGAATCTTCTCGCGGCCCTCAATCACACCCTTCGTTGCGTTGCGGGTGTCGAGGACGAGTTGGGCATGCTGGACGATGTGATCGTAATCGTAGGCGGAGTGGTCAGTCGCGATCAGCACGCAGTCCTGAGCGGCGAGGTACTCGGGCGTGAGTTCGTTGCTCGTCATGTTGGGGACATCGTGATGTCGCATGGGGCGGAGTTTGGGGACGTGCGGATCGTTGTAGGAGACGTCGGCTCCGCGAGCCTGCAACAGATCAAGAAGCACGAACGACGGACTCTCGCGCGGGTCATCGACATCCTTCTTGTAGGCCATGCCAAGCAGAGCGATCTTGCTCCCCTTGATCGGCTTGCCGACATCATTGAGGAACTCGGCCAGCCGCGCGATGACATACTCCGGCATGTGATGGTTCACCTCGCCGGCCAGTTCGATGAAGCGGGTCGTCAGCCCCTGCTTGCGCGCCAGCCACGTGAGATAGAACGGGTCAATGGGAATGCAGTGCCCGCCCAGGCCCGGACCGGGATAGAACGCCTGAAAGCCGAACGGCTTGGTCTTTGCAGCGTCGATGACTTCCCACACGTCAATGCCCATGCGGTCGTAGAGCATCTTGAGTTCATTGACCAAGGCGATGTTCACCGCCCGGTAGGTGTTCTCCAGAATCTTGCACGCCTCCGCGACCTCGCAGCTGGAGACGGGAATCACCTCAACGACGGCATGCCCGTACAGAGCAGTCGCGACTTCAAGGCTCTGCGGGTCGAGTCCGCCGACCACCTTGGGAATGCGCGAGGCGGAGTAGTCCTGATTGCCCGGGTCCTCACGCTCCGGACTGTAGGCCACAAAGAAATCCTCGCCCGGTGTGAGCCCCGACTTCTCAAGAATTGGCAGCATCACATCCCGCGTCGTCGTGGGATAGGTGGTGCTCTCCAGCACGACGAGTTGTCCGGGGCGAAGCGTCTTGGCGATCGCCTCGGCGGTGCTTTCGACGTACTTCAGATCGGGATCACGACTGTCGTTGAGAGGCGTTGGCACACAGATCAGCAGCGCGTCTGCCTCCGCCATGCGGGACAGGTCCGCAGTCGCCTCGAACAGACCTTTGTCCGCCCACCCCTGCACGTCGTCAGACGAGATGTGCTTGATGTAACTCTTGCCGGCGTTGAGAGAATCGACCTTCGCCTGATCGACGTCAAAGCCGGTCGCTTTGAAGCCGGCGTTGACGAACGCGTCGATCAACGGCAGCCCGACATATCCCAGCCCGATGACGCCAACGTTGGCAGACTTGTTTTCGATGGCAGCTTTGAGCGACGACGTCATGTGGAGTTCCGGTACGGGCAATGGATGAAATCAGAATGGCTGCTATTGTGACGACCTGTCGAACGGCTGCAACTGTCATTCGAGGTCGGTTCCGCTGAGCGTCCCTCTCCCTCCAGGGAAGCGGGCGAAATTGGCTGCGCCCATTGATGCCGACCGACGTTATACTCAACTCATGACTTCCCTCCCCGAATCAACACCGCACCCCGTTGCGACCGGGGCTGTCACGCAGATGCTGGATGCCATCCAGGCGGGTCGGGCGAACTCCGAGCAGTTGCTGCCGCTCGTGTACTCCGAGCTGCGCAAGCTCGCATCGCAAAGACTTGCTCAAGAATCACCCGGCCACACGTTGCAGCCAACCGCTCTCGTGCACGAGGCATACCTGCGACTCGTAGGCCCTGAGGACCGGGAGCAGTGGGATTCGCGGGGTCACTTTTTCGCGGCTGCCGCTGAGGCCATGCGACGGATCCTTGTCGAGAACGCACGCCGCAAGCAACGGATCAAGCATGGCGGACAGCTGACACGCGTTGACTTGCTCGACGCGGACGCAGCCATCGAGCCGGACGATCACGATTCCCTGCTCGCACTCGACGAGGCCCTCGCCGCGTTTGCTGAGCAATTCCCGGACAAGGCCCAACTCGTCAAGCTCCGCTACTTCGCCGGCCTGTCGGAGTCGGAAGCAGCCGACGTCTGCGGAATCTCACGGCCCACCGCGTCAAGATGGTGGACGTTCTCCCGCGCTTGGCTGTTTGAGCGACTTCGTTGCAGCGAATAGGGAATAGTAAGTAGGGAGTAGGCTCTCGATCGACCTCATCATTACTCCCTATTCCCTACTCCCTATTCGCTACTCCCTTCCCGAAATTTTCTGTGAGGCGCCCCGCCACCAGACGTCGCATTACCCGGTACCGGCCACGTATGCTTAATCTGGAGCCATGCCGATGTCTGACGAATCTGCGAACGCACCGATCAAACCTGATCCACAGTCGATCGAGGGGCTGTTCCTCGCGGCGTTGGGGCACTCCTCGCCTGCGGAGCGTGAGGCATTTCTCGCCGAGGCGTGCGGGGAGGATGCGGAGCGACGCAGGCGGATTGAGGCCCTGCTTCGTGCGTATGACGATGCGGGCAGTTTTCTGGAACACTCGCCTGTCAGCTCACAACTCGCCGATTCGTTCAACCTCGAATTCCTCACGCCGTCCGACGATCCCGGCCTCATCGGCACACTCGGACCGTACGAGGTGTTCGAGGTCCTCGGGCGCGGCGGGATGGGGATCGTCTTCCGTGCCCGTGACCCCAAGCTCAACCGCGTCGTGGCGATCAAGGTCCTCGCCCCGGAACTGGCTGCCAACCCGAACGCCCGCCGTCGCTTCCTGCGCGAAGCTCAAGCCGCAGCCGCGATCAGTCACCCGCACGTGGTCACGATCCACGCGGTCGATGAAGGAGTTGAGAGCGGAGAGACAAGAGCGGAGAGCCGACCGCAGAATGCTCTCCCCTCTCCGCCCTCCGCTCTCCCCTACCTGGTCATGGAATGCATCGTCGGTCAGACGTTGCAACAGAAGCTCGACAAACAGGGCTCGCTTCGCCTCACCGAGACGCTGCGGATTGGTCAGCAGATCGCAGAGGGACTGGCTGCCGCTCACAAGCAGGGGCTGATCCATCGCGACATTAAACCGGCCAACATCCTGCTGGAGAACGGCGTCGAACGAGTGAAGATCACTGACTTCGGCCTCGCCCGGGCCGCGGACGATGTGAGCATCACCCGCACGGGCGAAGTCAGCGGTACGCCCCAGTACATGTCCCCCGAACAGGCGACGGGCGAACCGGTCGACCATCGCAGCGACCTGTTCAGCCTCGGCTGTGTCCTCTACGCGATGTGCACGGGCCGCTCCCCCTTCCGCGCGACGACCCTCGCAGCCGCCATCCGCCGCGTCTGCGACGACACCCCCCGTCCCATCGCCGAACTTAATCAGGAGACGCCCCAGTGGCTGATCGCGATCATCGACCAACTGCTGGAGAAGAACCCCGACGCTCGCATCCAGTCCGCCAATGAAGTTGCCCACTTACTGGGTGACCACCTCGCCGGCGTGCAACAGGTGGCGTCAACAAGAGTCATCGAACGTTCCGCCCAAGCCACTCGCCGACGGCACGAGGCAACTGAGGCAGTGACAAAGGTTCGCAGTTCTCTCTTGAGTGTCGACGGTCTGATTCTGTTGTCGCTGGTGCTCTTTGCTTTCACCGGGACCGCCCTTGCGTTCGTGCAAGTTTCCGCTGGTCCTCTGGACCTATCTCCAATCCGAGGCAACGACTTTCGTGTGATTGCGGTTCCTGTTCTCGTCCTCGCTGGCGTGTTGTTGATCATCGGTTTGGCTCTGAAGTTTGTGAACTTCACCCTGAAAGGAGTCTCTGAAGACAGCGAAAGAATGAGTGATTGGCTCGGCATCACACCGGAACGTGACCGCCTCGCCAGGGGATTGACAATCAGCGGACTGGCTGTATTTGCTGCGACCTTTCTGTGCCCCATTGCTGTCACGAACGGACTGATTCCCGAGCCACCGTTTGATCAGCGTTACAGCCTCCGGAATCCGCTCGTGCTCATGGCGATTTTGTCTGGAGTCCTGCTCGTTTCTGGGATCACGTTGGGTCGATACATCCTTAGGCCGATTCCGGATCTGTTCCGGGCCCTCATCCGTCCGCCTGCTGCGCCGCGAGGTCAGCAGCCATCGTCTGCTGCACCTCGAAGTCTGCATACCTGGGCACGACGATTGATGTGGGTTGGCCTGCTGCTCATTGCTTTGCCCTGGCTGCCGATCTTTTATGGGTTGATTGTCGGCGACGGTGACCCGATGCAGTTTGGGGGATCGTTCGTGCCGGTCGGTTTGGGTTTCGGCCTGTTGGCAGTGACCGCTGGTTGGGTCACGAAGCTCGTCGCCCATTCCACCGAGGGACCGGACAAGGTCTCGCGAGTGAGCCTGTGGAACGTCTTTGGATTGGGACTTCTTGTCTGTGTCGCACTGGCAGTGATTGCGTATGTGGTGAGATCGAAAAGTCCGGAACAGATTGCGGCTAACCGAGCTTCCGCTCTCGCGAAGAACCAGGGAGCGCATTACGCGCAAACTCAAAATTCTTCACTCGCTCCACGCCCGGACAGCTCAATCGTGGAGATCAACGGCGGCGTGATTCTGGAGATTGAAGACCCCGGCCTCACGGTGCGTTTGTTCGATCCTCGCACGCAGCATGATGCGACGGCCGTCAGACAGGACGGCTTTGCCCCCAGAGGGCAAACGTTCCTGGACGCGTCGGGGACCTATCTTGTCCCGACGGGCATGTATGACGTCATGCTCTACGACGACCACGCCGGCTGGATGACCGGCGAAGGTGGTGGCGCTTCATCTACTGTCACCTCTCGTGTTATCGGCCTGATTCGCATACCCGCTGGACAAGTCACCGTGAAGCCAGGGGAGTTCGCATTGCTGAAAGTCAAACGTGATCTCACACGCTTCATCGATCAGCCCGACTGGTCACACCAGGAGCTGCATCATTTCCTCTGGGGCAGAGAAAGTGTGACTCGATCGGACAATGGCTCACAGGTTACCTACGAGCAGCCAATCACATATCTCCTGTCCCAGCCGCAGGCAAAGGTTGTGCAGGCCTTGTTGAAAGCGATGGCTGAAGGGGAACCGGATGTCGAGGCCGACGCACTCGTCATGGCGAGCCAAGCGCCTGACAACGAATCGAACGTTTCTGCCCCCGAACCATTCGGCGAAATCGAAGAGCAAGCCATCGAAGACTTGCACGAACCGCAGGCGTTCGATCAGCCTGAACCGTCCGAAGAAGCGAAGCCCGTTGAGGTTGTCGAGGAAGTGACCAGCGTTGAAGGATCGGAGCGTTCTGAAGATGCCGAGGAAGCCATTGTTGAAGACGCCGCGAATCACGACACCGCTGTCGCCACGGCGAAACTGCAAGCCATCTTCAACGACGGCAAACACCCCGCGTGGGGCAAGCTCATCATTCCGGGTGAGTCACCCGGCACCTACCGACTCTGCGAACTGCCGCACCCGGTCGAAGTCCCTGACGTAGAGCCGGAATCATGGAAGTCGTTCGAATCCAAACCAATTCGACCACCCTTTGTGCAACAGTCCGTCGTCCCGTCACAGCCAGCCACGGGCGATCGCACGGGCACGCTGACCATCGACATCCAGGACGACGGCCTGGTTGTCGCGTTGCGCCGCAAGAGTGCCTTTGGCGGCATCGTGGCCGAGTCCGAATTGCAGGTCACTGAGTACGGTCCAACACAACTCAAACTCGATCAAGGTGAATACGAGATCCTCATCCGAGACAAACTTTTCGGCTGGGGTGATCGCTTGCAGACACTGACGATCGGAGCGTCTCACACCTTGATGAACGTCGACCGGGATTTCGGGCGACTCTCGACCATTGATCCGCTTGGCGTCAAAGCCGGAAAGGTATTCCTTTGGGACGGTGTGCGCTACGGACTCCCACTCGGCATCGAACGAATTGTCGTTTCGCGGATGTTGCAATCGTTTCAGACGGCAACCCCAGATGTCGCGGAAGAGGAACTCCTTTCACTCCTGACGGCAGAGAATCAACGATTCGAGAGGGAGTTCGCTGGTGGTGAATTGTTCAAGGGTGAGCTGAACACTCTGGAGGAAGTGTTCAAAGATCAGAATGTTCGATCACATGACACAACTCCGGCATGGGGCAACCTCGTCATCCCCGGCGAGGCGGAAGGCACGTACCGTCTCGCGCCGCTCGAACGGGGGACGCTCACGATCGAGATCGTCAACGAGGGCATGCAGGCAACCGTGAGGCCGGTCGATCCCGAAGTCGATGTAGATTCGCGAATGATCTATGGTGGCTCGAATTCGTGGGAATTGCCACCTGGGGAATATGAGATTGACATCGCCGATACTCGCGTCGGCTGGGGGTTTATGTCCCCTTCGACGGTCCGTCAGGAGAGTGTCACGCTCGCTGACGGGGACACCGTTGAGGTGAACATTGATCGGCGTTTGGCTGACTACGTGACTCAACCGAGTTCTCACATGGAAGGTGGGACGGTGTACCCACCAATGTTCAAGTGGTTTCCCGGTCCATCGCTCGGAGGGGCGAACCTCTCACGGGAGCAAGCTGCGTGTGTGAGTGTGCTCCTGGAGGCGATGGCAGAAGGGCAGGCTGACATCCCTGAGTCGGAGTTGCTGGATCGCGCCGAAGTCGAAGCGGAGACGATCGGTGAAGTGTTTGACAGTATCGATGATCCTGTAGCACCCCCTTGGCGAAACCTGATCATCCCCGGCGAGACCGAAGGCACGTGGCGGCTGAAGCCGCCGCCGGAGGGGGCGTTTAGGGAGAGCGTGAACGACGGCGAGACAGAGAGCGCCGCAGAGCCGGAGCGTGCAGAGCAAGAAAGTGAGCCACCTCCTCCGCCGATGCCGGAAGAGGAGTTGCCGCCAGGAGAGAAGTTGTCGGCGCACGAGACGTAGCGGTGGCTTCCAGCCGCCGACTCAGACGCCAACGATTCACGGCGGCAAGATGCCTCCGCTCCGCTTTGTGTGAAAGCAACTCAAAAGAGTGGGTCGGCCGACCCGTGGTGAGGCCTTTGTGACATCAGGCGGTATGGCCATGCCCGTCCTTCCGCGTGTGTCTGCAGACATGCTTCGCTCGGTGCCATATCAACCAGCGAAGAGGCCAGCGGTCGGACGGGGTGATCGCGTGAGCATGCTCAGGGCGATCTAACGTCACTGGGGTCCTCAACCTCAACGCAGTCGGTTGCGCGCGGCAGGTTTGGCCATCCGTTTGTTCACCGCGGAGTCGCTGAGAGGCGGAGGACGCGCGGAGCAATGTTGCCAAAACGCAACGCCGTACATCACGCAGAATCGCGTGTTCAGACGGGGTTTTCGTCGGGAGAATCGGGTTATTCGCCACGCCGGGAGACTGCTGAGTTCTAGGCTTGAGAGAGAGATGTCCCCTCGTGGAAACGGAGTGTTTTGAGCCACAAAGCCTTGGCAGCCGATGAGACAGTCGCTGACCATCCTGATCCTGTGTTGCCTGCCAGCGACGGCTGAGGCGGGGCTGGTGACGTATACGATCACTGGCACAGCTGATGTGACCTATGACGGGGTCACGATCAACGACACATCCATCTCCGTCTCCGTACAGATTGACAACACGACCGCAGACTCGCTCGGCGGTGCGAACCGAGGGTTGTTTTCCGGCGGGACG
Organism: Planctomycetaceae bacterium; assembly: GCA_020426505.1. Classification (GTDB taxonomy): domain Bacteria; phylum Planctomycetota; class Planctomycetia; order Planctomycetales; family Planctomycetaceae; genus JAHBXU01. The sequence continues at coordinate 23,635 of JAGQPX010000018.1, forward strand.
GGGACGATCACACTGGCTGACTTCGGCATATTCGATGCGGCCCTGCTGGACATCGACTCGGTGCTGCTCGTCGATAATGGTACGACTGAGCGATTTGCACTCGTCGACTCGTCACAATCCGTGGGGCTCATCGCTCGGAGCGACACGTCGGACGTCATCTCCGATCCGAACACACTGACGGGGTTCACCGGACCATTCACGCCGGAGTTTTTGGGGCGACGCACGCCTCTCCGACTGGTTGGTGGAACGGCTGTCACATCAATCACTTCGCCCTCAGGGTTTACGGTGACCGCGACGCCCGAGCCATCCGGTTTATTGTTGTCGTGTCTTGGAATACTGGGCTTGATCGGGCGTGCTCGACAGAGGCGTGGACCAACCGCTAACGCTTCGGGCTCTCAGAATGGCGTGACGGAGACATCCACGGCAGAAGCATCAAGCCGACGAGTCCGATCGAGGCGTCAATGAACAGCGTGGTCGGGTAGCCCCAGCGGACGATCGACTTGCCCTGCCAATTCGCCGTGTAGCTGATGACGAGATTCTGCAGGGCCATGTAGGCGGTAAACTGCGTTGCTGCGACTTCGGGGGATGTGATGTCCATCATCAAAGCTGAGCGGGTGCCGTACATCAGTCCGTTGACGATGTTGTAGACGATCGTGGTGGCCCAGAAGGCGCCCGTCAGCAGGTCCGAGGGCACCGGTCGCCCATCCATATTGGGATCGACCGGCATGATCCAACCCTGCTGATGCATGAGCAGCCCTAACATGGCTGCGGGGATCGCTGTGCAAATCGTGTAGATCGCCAGCATCTTCCGACGCCCGAACCGATCGGAGACGAACCCGCCTCCTACGCAGGCGACCGCGAACACGATCGTCGAGATCAGGTTCAGCCATGCGATCTGATCGTCGTTGAGTCCCAATTCGACAGCGAGTGCCGTCTGCAAGGCGAGACCGAGCGCGTACGACCCGGCCGGCAGCAGACAGTACAGCAGCCCCAGAAAAGCGGCACGATTGAGAAAGAATGATTGGAAAGCCGTCACAAGATAGTCGCGAATCTCACTCACGATGCGGCCCAACGCATCCCCCTGCCCTGCCGTTTCCTTTGACTGCTCGCGTTGCTCTCGCAACGGCAGTGCGATGAACACGGTCACGGCGAGGAGGCAAGCCGCAACAAAGTAAAACGTCTGTGGGAAGGGGACGTATCTCGACAGAAACAGTACGCCCGATCCGCCGATCGCCTGCCCGACAGACGCTCCTGCAAACATGAGCCCATTGGCGAGGCCCCGTTCGTCCTCGTGAAGCACATTGCAGGCGAGCGCATCGATGGCGACGTCCTGCGTCGCCCCAAATGCGTTGTGCACCATGATCAGAGTTGTGAACAAGGCGAGCTGTTCGACATAGTCGATCGTGACTCCTGAGAGGAGCGTGGCCGTCATCAGGAGTTGGGCAGCAATGATCCAGACACGTCGATGTCCGTATCGCCCGAACGAGACCGTGTCAACGACCGGTCCCACAGCCCACTTGAACGCCCACGGGAGGTAAAGCGTCGCGACAAACGCCCCGATCTTGTCCGGCTCGACGCCCTGTCTGCGCATCTGGGTGCCGATGGCCGTCGCCGTAAAACCGAGCGGGATGCCTTCAGTCACGTAAAGAAAGAAGAACGCCGTCAGACGACCACGACCGGTGGCAAGAAGATTGGGGAGTCTCATCAAGGAGTCCAGAGTTGAGTGTTCAGAGAGGGAGCATCGCAACGTCACTCTGGACTTTGGACACTCAACTCTCAACTTCTTACGGTTTCTCAGCGTCGCTGCAGATGCAGATCATCTCGCCACAGCCGGGGCAGCCGTTGCCGTATTTGTCGAGCACCGCCTGCTCCAGATCGACGCCGGCGACGTTAGCGATCGTCGCCAGCCAGGCGAGCACGTCTGCAAACTCCGCAGCCAGTTCCTCCTTCGGCGAGTCATCCCGCAGAGCGCCGGCCAACTCGCCGATTTCCTCCATCAGCCACATGAACGTGCCATCGACCCCGCGTGCTTCGTCCTTGCGGGAGTACATGGTTTCGATGAGCGATTGTAAGTCGCTGAGGGTGAGGGAGCGTTGATCGTTCATGTGTGCGTTCAGAGCCCGAAGCGTGAGCGCCGGGTCCTTGTGATTGTTGGTTCGTGTCCCGTCGCTAACGCTCCGGGCTCTGTTCGAGTCGCTCAGTGTACGCAGTGTGACGTGCGGCAGCCTCGCTGTCACCCGTTTGCTCGTAAGCTTTCGCCAGTAAGCGGTGCATGTCGACGTCACGCACGTCGCAGTGGAGTGCCTCCTCGGCCCAGTGAATGGCGGTCGGCCAATCCTCGGCATCGGCGGCCATAGTCGCGAGCTTCTTGCGGACAAGACCATCGTCAGCGTCAAGCTCGGCGATCGTGCTCAGTGCCTCAACGAGACGCCCTTCATCTCCCTCCAGGTCGGCATTCATGTGTAGGAGCATGACGGCAAGGCCACGAACGAAACGCGGTTCGCGCGGCCAGTTCTTGAGCGCGAGCTCCGCCAGGTCAAGTGCAGCAGGCCAATCCTTGTCAGCGATGTTGAGATTCAACAATTGCTCGAATATAGCCGGGTGTGGATTGTCACCATCAAATGCTGGCAGGAGCAAAATGGCTGCTTCGTCTGTCTTTTCTTCATCCAACTGTGTCTCGGCGAGAATGGCAACAGCAAGCGGTTGCCGAGGATCGAGTGCGTAAATCTCTTGAGCCATCTCGCGAGCTTTCGCTTTGTCGCCTTCCTGCCACATTGCCCACGCAACGTCGGCCCAAGCGTCGCGGTCATCGGAGTTCTCCTTCCAACGAGCAGTTGCCACTTCCAGTGAAGGTGATGGTGCGACTCGCGTGCGGCGAATCTCGGCGACGTAGTCGTTCAAATACTCAGAGTAGCCTCTCTCGAACTCAGCGAGACTGACGTCACAGACATCCGCGATGGCGTCCTCGGTCGATTGACCGTACTGATACGAGTTAACCAACTTGATGAGCGACTCTTCGCCATAATTCTCGACGAGGTACTCCGAGTACAGCCAACTCTGGCAGTAGGCCATGTCCCAGTCGGTCGGCTTTTCGGGTCGCGTGAAGCCCGTGTTGATGTCGTCCAGTGTGAAGACCTCACCAGCTGGGACGCGTTCGAGGAGGAGTCCGTCCCATGACTCGGGCGTATTCCCCTCGCTACGGACCGCGAGGGCCTCGGTGTACCAGTGAGGGATGTTGAAGTCGGTCTGCTGAAGCGTGAGGATATGCACGAACTCGTGCCGCACGACGCGGGCCCAGTTGAACGGCTCCTCCAGATCGTAAGGTGAGGCCATCGCAACGATCATGCCGGTCGAGGCACCGATCGTCTGTATCCAAGGCAGCCCGACCATCCGCGCACTGAACCACTGATGAGCCGATTGACCACTCGCGGTGCCGTAGACCTCGAACTGAGTGCGCGTCTCCGGCTCGTAGCCGTACTGCTCCGTCAATTCGTCATAGATCGATTCGAGGTAGCGTGACATCTCCTCGCCAAGAATGCGCTGATCGGCCGGCACGCGGATGACGAAGTGATCCGATGTGATGACGTCGTATTCGTCGAGCTGCCGCATGACCTTTCGCATGTTGCTGACGCGAACGTGATACGGGTCCGCCTTGAACGCGGCTTCGAGCATCTCAGCTGCCTCGTCGAGCTTGCCGGTCCGCATCAGGAGCATGCCGAGTTCGGTGCGCGGGGCAGCCAATTGAGGCATGACCTCAATCGCCCGGCGATAGCACACCTCAGCCGCGGCGAACTTGCGACGACTATCAAGCGTGTCGCCGATGCGGGCGAGGAACACTCCCGGCTTTGGCGACGCTGCGATCAGCTCACGCCACAACTTTGCAAAGCGGGTCCCCTCCCCCGCCGACTTGTCGTTTCGCAGCTCTTCGATTCGTTCGCCACTCAACAATTCGCTCAGAGCTTTGGCTGCCGGAACTCCATCCTCCAACAGGAACACGCTCGCCTGTAGCGCCAGTGTGCGTTGGTCATGCGGATTGATGGCGAGAGCCTGTTCGACAAACGTCATTGTCGCGGACAGGTCGCCGGAAGCGAGTGAGACCTCTGCGGCGAGTCGGAGCGCAGCGGGGAGTCGTGGGTTGATGGCGAGGGCGCGTTTCGCGAAGTCGAGAGCCTCGTCGACTGCCGAGTCCTGCAGAGACGCGTCGCCGAGCGACGTCAGCACCTCTGCGGCGTTCGGGTTGATCTTGAGGGCCGCTTCCAACTCGGTGAGAGCCTGCGGGCGGTTGTACTTCTCCAACAGCACGACTCCGGACAGGTGAGCCGCCTGCCAGCAGTTTGGGTCGTTCTTGAGTGCATCCGGGCAGAGCGTGTTGATCACAAAGTTGAAAATGCTGGACACGCTCTTCCAGCGGGCGTACTGCAGCGAGCCCTCTGCGACGAGCATCAACGTCTCCGCATCGGTCGGCTGTTGGCGATTGTAATACCTCACAAACCAGCGGTATTCGCTCAGTGCTTCGTCCAGCTCGCCCGTCTCGGCAAGGATGTGTGCCTGCGTCAGCCGTGCAGTAGGATGCTCCTCATCGATCGCCAGTGCCGCATCGATGCTTTTCGTTGCGGCGTCGAAGTCTCCCTGCCGGAACATGAGTTCGGCCAGTCGTCCATGAAGTGCTGCGACGTCCGGCGTCTGTTCGATCCGTTTACGAACAGTGTCCGTTGCCAAGTCCCACAACCCCTGTGACTCCAATGCGCGGCTGAGTCCGATCGTCGCATTGGTTCTCTCTTCCGGTGAGAGTTCATCTCCGGCCAAGGCATTCCGATAGGCATTGCCAGCCGCGTCGTATTGACCGGTTTGCCAATGTTGATGAGCTGTCGCCAGTTGCAACACTCGATCCGCAACTTCTTGTGCCTCACCAACACGATCTTCCGCCCGAACAACGGGAACAACCGCGGTAAACAGCATCAGGATGGCACAACGATGAATCAGCATGTTGGTCTCACTTGTGCGGCGGTCGGCGTTGCCTTCCGTCTAACGGTGACATCATAACATCTTAGCCGCGAGCCAACGGCGAGCGCCACCCTGCGATGTCGGTTGCTCACTCTTCGTCGGTCTTGGGCTGTCCCGGCAACAACGGACGCACGGCAGAGTCGATGCGCTGGCGGGTGAGTTTCGCGTTGATCTTGTCGCTGAGTGCATGACAGAGTGTGATGAACGTCTCAATCGCCCTGTCTTCGTTGATCTCGTGGGCCGAGAATTCGCTCAGGGCTTCCAGTCGCAACGCGGTGACGTCGTCGAGCAAATGCTGGAGGGCTTCGCCGTCGTCGCTTCCGGGGGTCTGGTCGAAGTCGAGCTGTTTGCGTTCGATTTCGAGGACGTTCTGGATGTAGCGGTCGAGTTTGTGCTCCGTGCTGCGACGAGCGCGGTCATTCCACCAGCGGAAGGCGAGCCATGCGGCGATGAGCGTCGAGACGATGAACGACCGCATGCCTTCGGTTGCCTCGACGAAGTCTGTGTCGAGCAGAGGCTTGTATCCTGGTTCGTACACGTTCATTGCTCCGGGATGCGGAGCGAACTCAGCCTTGTCGCGGGCGAAAGTAATGCCTGCCTCGTAAAGCTCGCGCAGGCCGTTCTGTTGCTGGAACGACTCATCCAGCACGATGTTTGTGATCTGCTCGACGAGTCCCGCGTGCAGGTCTCTTTGCGACAGCAGCTGAGATCGCACGGCAATTGTCTCAACCGGCTGCGCAGGCTCGACGATGCCTCGCGCTCGATACAAGCCGGCGGGTATGGTGACGGGACTGACGGAGAGATACTCGGTCGCGATGGCGTTTGCGTAGGGGATCGGCCGCAAATCACAGAGGACGCCGTCTGTGTCACCTTCGCGCGTAAGCAGGCGTTGAAGGATGGGAGCCCCCTGCCCGACCGTGATGAACGCGGCGTCCAACTCGTCCGCAGCGAAATTCTGTTCGATCTCTGTGTAGTTGAGTCGAAGGGCCTCGACTTCTGACTCATCGATCCCGAACTGAGAAAGCACGAGCCGGCTGATCGCCGAATCACCCGACTGATCCCGGCCGATCGCGACCCGATGGCCAGGCAGATCGAGCGGCGAGTTGATGTCGACGCCTCGCCTGACGAGAAAGTGCGTCACCTCGGAGTGCAGATTCGAGACAAATGCGACCGGCGGACTGTCGGCCGACGGATCGTCTTGTTCGGCGAACAAATCCACCGCACCGTGTTGATACAGGATCAGATCGGCCCGACCCTCCTTGAGCAGCGTCATGTTGGCGTAAGACCCTTCGGTCGAGAGCACAGTGACGTCGATGTCGAGGCGGGCTTCGATCTGTCGAGCCAGTGCGGCTGCGATGGTCTCGTAACGACCGCCTGCTGGTCCCCCCGCAATTGTGATCGCAGCCGGGAACGCCGTCATCCGACCGTACGTCCACGCGACCACCAACGGCAGCAGGATCAACAGAACGACGACGATCGCCCGGCGAATACGGCGTGGCATGAGACTCTCCTCGCGTCCCTCGCCCCTTAACAGCCTGTTGAAAAATCACAAGTTGGGTGCCACTGCCGTGTCGGCAGTGCCAGAAACCAGTCGGTGTTCCCACTTCAGCACGGCTGGCACAGCCGTGGCACACGTTTTTCAACAGGCTGTTAAGGGAGAGGGACAGATTCTGAAGCGTCAGCGACAGAGCAGGGTGAGTGGAGAAGGAAGCGTCGTAATCGTCGTCGCCAGACGGCGGAACAGAAACGCTTGAAGCTCCTATCTCCGTCCGCAATCCGGCTTCTGGCGAAGACCGGCTACCGCGTTTCCGCTCACCCTGCCTTCTGAGACGGCCATCATGGCTGAGGGTGAGCCATTTTTTCCAGTAAGAGACGGATCTCGTTGGCGTATTCGCTGGAAAGGTTTCCTTTGACGAGTTGCTTCTGAAACTCAGAGGTGCCGTCCGGGCCGAGTTCAGCGACTTCAGCCGACTCGAACCGCCGCGCGGGGTCCGGGTCGATGAGCCGTTGGATCAGATGCACGAGTCGTTCATTGCCGGCAACGTCTTCGGGCAACATCGATCGGAGGTTCGCAGGTAATGCACGCTTAGCGTCTACGAACTCCGAGTTCGTCTCCGCATCCGGAAAGGGGTACGCTCCGGAGAGCATCTCGACGAAGATGTACCCCAGACTGGCCAAATCGGAAGCGGGCGTCGGCATCTTTCCCTGCAAGACTTCCACTGCCGCGTAACGAGGCGTCCACGTGGATCGAAACGGCAGATCGTTCGCATGAAACGCGGAGCCGAAGTCGATCAATTTGCAGGTGCCTGTCCGCTTGATCATGACATTGGCCGGCTTGAGGTCCGCGTGTACGATGCCTTCGCGATGCAGCGAAGCGACGCCGACGAGACAGTCTCGCAGGATGGCGCTCGCGATGCCCGGTTGAAGTCGCAGTTGAGATTTCGCATGTGTCACTACAACGTCGTTCACGTGCTCCCAGTGATCGTCATCGACCTGTGCCCGTACGCGGTCGAGCATGTGAGGTCGCAGCAAGTGTGCAAGGTCGATGCCGTCGATCCATTCCATCAGCACGATCTGCACTTCGTTGGCCTCGACAACGTTGAACACATCGACAAGATGATCCTGTTGGGTTCTCGCCAGTTGCATGGCGACCCGCGCCACTCGCTCCATGTCGCGGCGATACAACGTCTGATCGGGATAGACACTCGGACGGTAGAACTTCAAGGCCACTCGAAACGGCAGCCCGTGATGGTTGATCCGGTCCGCGAGCATCACAACCCCCTGACCTCCGGAACCGAGAGGGCGCAGCAAGCGATAACTCATCTGCCAACTGACCTGCTCGCTGCGCACCAGCGCCTCGAAGCCATTGTGGAGTTTCAGCGACTCAGACTCCTCGTCGGAGAATGGTCGTGTGGGCGTAATGTCCCTGCTCATATCTGTGAGTACGTCCATGTGTAGCAGTCAAATCCAGGTGCAATCGTCAATGGACGCTCTGATCCATCCCTGAAACAGCGAGCGGGATCACTTGGCCCGTCGTCGTGAAGAAACATCGTAGGAACTGAACCGGGCAGAGAGAAGGCGACTTCCCCGGCTTGCGACCAATTGCGAATGCTAACCACTTGGGATTCAACACTTTACGCACAGAGAAACCTGCCGGCGAACGCTCGACCTTCTTCATCACCATTGACGATCACGCCGCGACGTGTCGACTCAAATCGTGGTTATGCCATGAGAACCACCAGCACGGCACGGCCACAACGAATGGAATAGAACGCGGATGACACGGATCGGGCGGAGAGTCGCGGATCGAGGAAGTCCATTCGCCCGATTCGCGGCATTCGTGGTTTCTGAAGGACAACCGCGAATGGTGCGAATAGACGCGAAGTCCAACTGCCCTCGAGATCCGGTGTGTTCGTTGATCGGATCGAGGCCACTCCCGGTCTGTTCTCAACAAGCCGCCTCTGGTCGACATAACTTGGTAAAACAAGGACATATCCGCGCTCATCAGCCCGATCCGCGTCATCCGCGTTCTATGTCACCTGACGATAGAACTCTCCGCGCGTCCTCCGTGCCTCAGCGTCTCCGCGGTGAAAAAGAACGTCCGAATCAGTGAACCTTGTCGACAACTCAATCAGTCGAACCACTCGTCGTGTGGGTCGAACTTGGGCAGGACCATGATCAGCACCTTTGAGCGGCCGAGGGCGCGGTGGCGGGTGCCGGGGCGGATCATGATGCAGGTCCCCGGTTGCACAGGGATGATCTCGTCATCGAGTTCCATCTTCGCGTCCGGCTCGCATTCGAGGAAGTAGTACGTTTCGGTCAGCGTCTTGTGATAGTGCAGCTTCGCGTCCTCGGAAATCTCGGTGACGTGAACGGTCGCCGGGAAGTCTTGGACGTCTGCAAACGCACGTCGGGCTGAGCCGCAGGGACAGGCAACACCCGCGATCTCGTCGAAGTTGGCCAGTTCGTATCCCTTGGTTTCGATCGTGTTCATGGGGGTGATGTTTCTCTGCTTGTCGGGTGGCACGCCCTGACGTCAGGAAGGGCGTGGTGCACGGTTCTTGGTCGAGGGCCTGGTGAAAGACATTCGCCACGCCCATCCCGTTGGTCTGGGCGTGCCACCCTGGTCATGGCTGTGATGATTTGTCCATTGTACTTTGAACTGCATCCCACGTGAGCGGCGCCACGTCTGACCAACCCGCTGCTCGCAGTGCTGTGAGATGACCCCGCAAGCCGTACAAGTCGTCGATCGTGTCGACATCATACCACGGCGGCAGAAGTTGCAGCGAATATTCTTTGGTCGTGAGATTTCGCACTGTGTGCACGAGGACATTCGCCCCGTCCCACTCGATGTCGTCAAACAACCCATCAACCCAGCGTCGCAAACCGATGAGATAATACCCGCCATCCGGCGCAGGACCGATCACGCAGTCGTCCTGCTGCAACGCGACGAACGCCATCTCAATCAGCGGAACGGGCAGCGTTGGGCTGTCGGACCCGATCAGAACGACAGCCGAGTCTTCCGTCAGATGCTCGACGAAGAACGCGCCCATCCGCTCCCCCAGTGACGCATCCGGCTGTGCCCAGAGCTCATACTGGCCGTCTGCGATCGTATCGAAGTACGCCTCTGCGTTCTCATCAGCACCGCTGTGTCCGATGACACATCGATCTGCAATACCTGCGAACGACTGGGTGATGTCCCGCAGGAACGCCTCGTAGATCGTCGCTGCCGCGTCCGCACCAATGTCCATAGCGAGACGAGTTTTTACCCGGCCCGAAATTGGCTGTTTAGCGAACACCCCGAAAATCGTTTCCATAAATGCGAGTTCCTCAGTCGATGCTCGTCGCATCGGCGAACAGACGTTTGGCCCCACATTTCAAATGTGGGGCCAAACGGTTTTGATGCCAACTGGAGCGGGCCGGTTTCTGATGATACCATAGACGCGTCCCTTCTGGCGGGGATCATCACCCGCAACGCATCTCAATTCATCAGGGAGTTGCTCCTTTATGGCTGCCATGCACGCTGTCGGCATCGACTTGGGGACGACTTACTCGTGCGTGTCTCATCTCACGCCCGACGGTCAGGCCGTCACGCTGCCCAACCTCGAAGGCGAGCTCTCAACCCCCTCGGTCGTGCTGTTCGATGGCGATGAAGTGATCGTCGGCACCGAGGCTCTGCGGAACGCCGTCTCGCAGCCGGACCGCGTGGTGCAAAACGCTAAACGCTTCATGGGCGATCCGCACAAGTGCTGGGTCGTCGATGGCAACGTCTATCGACCGGCTGATATCTCCGCCCTCATCCTGCGTCATCTGATTCAGTCCGCAGCGACTCAACTCGGACCGATTGAGCATGCGGTCATCACGGTCCCGGCCCAATTCAGCGATCTGCAGCGACAGGACACCATCGAAGCGGGACACCTTGCCGGGTTGGACAAGGTCGACCTGATCAACGAGCCGGTCGCAGCCGCCCTCTGTTACGTGCTCGGGACCGAGGGGACATGGTTCTCGGAACTGGCCGACGATCAGACGATCATGGTCTACGACCTCGGTGGCGGCACGTTTGACTTGTCTCTCGTGCGTTATGCGAAGAATGCTGTCAACGTGGTGCAGAGTTCGGGCGACCTGCATCTCGGTGGCATCGACTGGAACGCGGTCCTCGAATCGTACGCGTGTGACCAGTTCGTGCGTGAGATCCCCGATGACCCGCGTCTTGACCGGCAGAGCATGCAGGCGCTGGCGATCGATGCTGAGCAATGTAAACGTGCGCTTAGCGTGAGGCCGAAGGCGGCCATCTCAGTGGTGCATGCCGGTCGGCACAAGACGTACCCCGTCACCGTCAGTCAGTTTGAAGAGCTGACGTCTCATCTCGTGGCGAGGACCGAGAAGATTACCGTCGATACCGTCAAACGAAATGCACTCTCCAATCGCGGTGCACACGCCCGGAAGTACATCACCGACGACAAGCCCGGCTGGCAGGACATCGACGCCGTGCTGACAACCGGCGGTGCATCACGCATGCCCATGATTCGTGAGATGCTCAAGCGGGTCAGTGGCACCACGCTCAACACGTCACTCTCACCCGATCAGTCGATCTGCCGGGGTGCGGCATACTACGCCGGCATGTTGCTCAGCAATCAGAAGTTCGCCCGCTCGATCCTTGCCAGCGATGTTGCAGCCCGGCTGGCAAAGGTCCGGCAACGCAGCGTCACCGCCCGTGGCTTGGGTGTGCTCGTGAAGGACCCCGAGACCGGAGTGCAGTCGCCGCACTACTTCCTGCCGGCCAGCACTCCCCTCCCCTGTCAATTCACACAAGAGTACGGCACCGTCATCCCCAAACAGAAACGGGTCCACGTGCACGTCGTCGAAAGCGGCACCAACCCCGAGGCTCCGCCGGTCAAGCTGGGAACGTGCGTGATTAACGAACTCCCGCCGGAACTCCCCAAGGGGGCACCGATCGAGGTCACGATCAGCTACGACGAGCAGGCCCGCGTGCACGTCGCTGCCCGCGACGTCACAAGTGGCAAAACGGCTCATGCCGAGATCGTGCGTGAGGAGAATCTCCTCAAACAGGACGAGCCGCCGCAGAGTGTGGAAGTGGCCCTCGTCGACACGGGTGACAAAGCGGGCGTCCGGGCCTCAACGGCCGGGGCGAAGGATCATCAACTGCAAAAGACGTCCACCGCCCCCCACACCGAGCGGCCGGTCACTCGCAAACCGTTGCCACCCGAAGCAACCAAAAAACGTCGCCGCAAGTCGGCCTCGGCCGAAAGACTGGAGTCCTCCGAACGGCCGATCATCCTGTGCAACACCTGCGGCGAGCCTCTCGATGCACGGGGTCGCTGCCCCGCCGGTCACGACACCAAACTCCCCGCTGAGGCCAAACGCAAGCAACGCTCATCGTCGGCTCGCAAACGCAAAACGTCATCGAAACGCTCGAAGCCGGTCCGCAAGAGTGCAGTCCCCGTCGTCGAACCGTTGAGCGACCCGAGCTTCTTCGACATCGAACCCTACAACGCCAAAACCGAACGCATGCCGTCCGACAAAAGCCCGCCCCCCAAAAGCGTCAGCACCGACGAAGACGAATTCTGGGAACTGGTCGACGAGTGACCCGGGCCACAGTCCCGTCCGAAAAGGATGAACCGCAGAGAACGCGGAGATCGCAGAGGCGACGACCGTTCGACAACTCAATTGTGTAGGTCACTCAGTGGGCGGATAATGAATTGAACATTATCGAGCAAAGCCGTTCCGGATAACGCGCATCACACATTACCCAAGAATTGCTGTAAGGACCGCTTCCGGATACGCTTCAGTCAGATTCTCCGATTCCCCTCATGAGCGTTATCGAGCATCATTGAGCGTTATCGAGACCTCGATAAACATTGTTATGCAGGTACTCTATGGCTATTGATTCGAATCAGCCGATTTACGTTATCAAGCAAGCATCTAGCACCGGGGCAAAGTGGGCAGTTCGCACCTTGCCGTTGGTGTCGTTGCTGATCGTTCTAACGGTGTGGTACACATCTGGATGGGGTGGCTACCGTCTCGAGACCCCCGAGATGATTATTACAGGCATTGGTGCTGCCATACCGATATTCATTGCTCTGTTTATTCACTTTGACATCAAAAAAGGGAAACAATTTGGTCGAATCGAGCTAAGTGATGACGGCATTCGACTCGTCGATGGAGGTGCGGTCACGAACTTCTCGTATACCGAACTGGATGGGATCGAGCTCAGCACTGTCACAGCCGATCCCTCGAAAGCGAAACGTTCTCTGGCTCTTGGAATCCTTGGCGGCTCGCCAGGTCTAATTGGTTCAGCCATAGCCCACTCGAAGGAAAAATATCTGGTAAACGTGAAACTACCAAAACGCGAATTCTGCGGCGGCAGCATCCCTGATCTTGATACGTACAACGCCCTCAAGGCCATCATGGAAAGACACGGGGTGTCGCATACCAATCCGCTCGTATAGCTAGTCGTCCTTGGTTCACTGGCGTTCGCGCTGCATAACAATGGGTTGCACACGGAGCCGCGGGCCGCGCGGGATTTTGGAATCAATATCGTTCGCCGCGGCCCGGTGAACCCTGTCGTTATCCCACCGTTAGTTCAGTAGGGTGCATGAAACGAAGTGAAATGCACCAGGAGAGGCGGTGCATTGCGCGTTGCTGCATGCACCCTACTTGACTCCATGCGCCATCAAAGTGACTCGCACTTGGCAGCGAGCGGGCTTTGCACGGAGCATGGATTGATCGCACTGACCGTCCGGAGATTCAGCCAATCAGGACGTTGCCGACCAGCCCCATCAGGAAGCCGAGGACTGCTGCCATCGGTGGGAACCAGTTGGTCTGCCTTTGAAAAACTGAT
>JAGQPX010000169.1 GCA_020426505.1 Planctomycetaceae bacterium
GTCCGAAAATCGGGGTCCACTTCAGGTGAGTATGTCATTCGCGTTGCAGGAGGCAATCAGTACTTCGCAGACACGATTGTTGATCTCTCTGGTGGCGTGTCTGCGTTTGAAACACTCACAGCTTTAGCCGGCCGGGTCCACGGAACGGTCACCGAGCAGAATGGGATGCCGATCGCCGGAGCCCGAATACAGGCCCAGTTTAATGACTCCGACCGAATCCTCACTGCTACGACCGGTGGCAATGGAGCATATGAGCTCTTTGGCGGAGTTGATGGCGTGATAACGGTTGTTGTACTCGCCGAAGGGCTCGCATACTTCGAAAGTTCATTGATCACTCAGGCCGGGGAAGACCTGCAGCTGGATGTTACATTAGGAGATGCACATAGTGTCGTCGGCACCGTCAGCATCGAGAACGAATCGTCTGCGCGTGACTATGTTACGCTGTTCCTGTCTCGCACTGATGGGCTTGCAGGGATGGCGTGGGCACTACGCGTGGATGCTGCCGGAGCCTTCGCGTTTAACGACTTGGCAGCCGGCAGCTATCAGCTGACCGCCGTCACCTCTGGATATGAACGCTTCCTGACCGCATTCACGTTGTCAGGGATTCACGTGCTTGACGTAGAGCTGCGAGCCACTGGACATAGCGTGAGCGGTACCGTGTTGACAGACGACACAAACGCACCGCTTCCGTTCACGCCTGTTGCACTCGTTGACGACGGAGGGCTACTTGCGAGAGATGTGACTGACGCTCACGGCCAGTTTCTGTTCGAACACGTCCGGGAAGGCGCTGCGAGGATTATCATTGATAGCTTGGGGGTGCACCATGATGAATCGATCACCGTCGGTGAGAATAATAACATTCAGCTGCTAGTGTCAGTTTCACAGACCGCCCGTTCGATTGCCGTACCTACTGGTGCGGACGTGCCAACGGATGGAAGTGCATTGTCAGGACATTCTGGAGTGGATGACGGTTGGCAAGCACGTGGGTTCTCGACGATCGATCTTGCAGCACGGACGTTTTCCGACCTGACAACTGCGAACGAATCCGGAGCTCAGTCGGTGAACCCTGCTTTGATTCCGGTAATCCAACCGATGGAGCGAGCTCTCCAATCGATCGTCGAAACACGGCAAAGAATGCAGTGGCTTTCCCTCCAGCTTGTTCTTTTCTTGCGGCGTCCTCCGAGCGCAACGTGTGAAATCGACGACGAAGAGCTCACTGCATTGAAGGACTGGCTCGACGAGAAATATCTCGACTTGCGACCGAAGCGAGACTCTCTTGAGAAATACGCTAAAGAGCTAGAGGAATGGCATCAATCGTCTCTCAAGGAGTTTCGTTCGCTCGTTCCGAAGATAAGCGAATACCTTGACGATCTTTACGCGGGGACGACGCTCACCGACTTACTGATCCCGTTTCTTGAAACATTGTCCGTGCAGGAGATAGAGAAGTTTGTCCTGACTTACGTGCCTGCTGCTCAGGCGCCGCATGCGACGTATGAAATAGCCTCCGTTATCGGCAAGTTTACGTCCGTTCTAGAGTGGGCGAAGCAGATCGAATCCTTGGGTATTAATCTTTCCGAGACGGCGTCGGCATGGAATGCTTCTCTTGACACACTGTCCGATGAGTTTGACGAATACAGAAACAAATTGGGGGAGTATGCCGCCAAACTTGGCGCGTACGAAGAGGATAACTGTATATGCGGGGTAGCATTTCGCAATCCGGAGCCCTTCCGCTTGAAAATGGGAGATCCACCCAAGCGTGGGTACTTGTCATCGTTTGTGCGGGACATAGCTAACTGCCCGTACGATCCTGCATCGCTAAGATACTTTGCATTATCGCTTCCCGATGGATTTGAGCTAATAGATGAACGCACAGGGGAGTATGAGTTCAACCCGGTAGGGTGTGCGACATATGTCGTCACGTTTGGAGTCAGGGCCGACATATTCGACTTTTCTGAACCTTCAGGACAACTCACCTTCATAGTCGAAGGCGAAGAGTGTGTGATTGACCCTTGCTCAGGTGAGCCAATCTCACCGTTGGAGGAATGTTGTGTTTTGCACGAGAGCGATGCTGCCGCGGTGGTCGGTGATTGTGGCTCGTACGACCCCAACGACATCATCGGTCCGAGTAGTGTTGGCGATCAGAGGTGGGTTCGAGATGACGTTACGTATGACTACACAATTCGGTTTGAGAACGATCCTGAGGAAGCAACAGCTTCAGCGGCTACTGTCACAATTACGCAAACACTGGACGACGATCTGGATTTCAGTACGTTCAGGCTGGGGGACATTGCATTCGGCAACACCGTGATTAGCGCGGGGAGAGGCCTGACATCGTTTGAACATCGGCTGGATCGAACCGCAGATCTCGGGATTTACATCGACGTCAGCGCTGGAATCGATGTGGCCACTGGGGAACTGTTCTTCCAGTTGAAGTCGATTGATCCAGAGACCGGCGAAGTACCATTCAACCCACTGATCGGCTTCCTGCCCCCCAATGATGACGGCGTTGAGGGCCAAGGCTACGTCTCCTACTCAATTCGCCCGCTTACGGCGGTGCAGACTGGAGACGTTATTGATGCCACGGCTTCAATCATCTTTGACCAGAACGAAGCTGTTGAGACACCCGCCATCTTCAATACGATCGACGACGGTGGGCCGACAAGCCAGGTTGAGACGTTGGCCGCTGAGAACGTGCCGGGGTTTGTTGTGCAATGGTCCGGGGAGGATGATGCGAACGGTTCCGGAATCCGGAACTATGACGTGTATGTCGCGGTCAACGACGGCCCCTTCCAAGTGTGGCTGAACGACACGACCGAGACAGAAGCCGCATTTGTTGATGCCATCCCTGGTAACACATACGCCTTCTACTGCATCGCAACTGATCGTGTTGGCCATACCGAGGCAGCGCCCTCGACAGCTGATGCAATGACGTTGGCTGTCGAGCCGGTGACAACGAGCGTTGCCGAGGTGATCGTCACCCAGTCACCGCCGTTCACAATCACCGTCGAGTTCACAGATCCGATGGAGGTTCAACCGCTCATCGACAGCGGAAACATTCGCTCGGCCGTCTCTGTCGTCAGCTACAAGTCAGGGCCCGTTGATCTGTCCAACTGGGAGTTCAGCTACGACGATGCATCGCAGGTGCTGACATTGACGACTGAAGGCCTGCTACCCGGCGGGAACTACGAAGTCCGGCTCGACGGGAGTCAATTCCTGACAGATACAGGCATCGTTCTCAAAGGGGGCAGCGCAGGATTAGAGTTCAGCATTGCAGGATTCACGCCAACGGAAGCGATCATGGCTGGCGGAGTCGATCTGATGGTCAGTGGCTATTCGTCGCCCATCATCGTCGACTGGAACGCTGACGGCCTCAACGATCTGGTTGTCGGCGAGCGAACCGACGGAAACCAGGCGAAGATTCGCGTCTATCTGAACAACGGATCGAACGCTGCCCCGAGCTACGACGGCTTCTCTTATGCCCAATCTACGGCTGGTGAGCTGGCTGTCCCGGCGGCGAGTGATTTCAGTGTGGTACCACAAGTGGTTGACTGGAATGGTGACGGCGAAGTTGACTTGCTGCTCGGCCTGGCTGATGGCCGCGTACAGTTGTGGACCAACGTGAATACAAGCCAATTGCCGATCTTTGACGTGCCACGCTACCTGACGGTTGGTACCGAGCCCGGTGTTACTGTTGATGAGTTGGATGTCGGGTTGAGGGCAGGCTTGGATGTTGTCGACTGGAACAACGACGGCAAATTGGATGTCCTTGTTGGAAACTCGACAGGCAATATCGAAGTCTTCCTGCGTTCCATGAGCGAGGACTACGACCTTGAGAATGGCCAAGCCCTACAGCTAGGTGCCGGCGCACTCATCGTGCCGACCGGTATGGCCAGCGTCGACGCTGTCGACCTGAATGGTGACAGCCGCAAGGATTTGGTTGTCGGGAATTCTGCCGGTCAGATGTTCTACTACCCCAATGTGGGCTGGGATTCCGAACCCAAGTTCGAGCGAGTCGTCCCGCTTGAGGAGAACGGAACTCCGATCGACCTGCCGGGATCTCCAGGCTCTCGACTGCATGTGGTTGACTATGATAGCGATGGCGTATTGGATCTGGTGATAGGAACAGCAGACGGAACGGTGCGTGTGTATCGAGGCGATAATGCCGCCGCCACCGTTCCGGAGGAGCCTGCAATTGCAGGAGGCCTTTACAAGTATGCCTTTGAATTGAACGGAGTGGATGATCCAGCAGGCTTTATGGTTGTTGAGTCTGGCGGAACGACAACCGTCGACGAATCCGGATCATCGGATGCCCTTTTTGTGGTGCTGACAAGTCAGCCTGCAAGCAACGTCGTCTTGACGATTGCCAGCAATGATGTCGGCGAAGCCACCGTTGCACCGATGACACTGACCTTTACGCCGGACACGTGGGACATCCCACAAGCCGTGATCATCACGGGAGTCGATGATCCGGACGAGGATGGTGACCAGTCGACTCTCATCACCGTTGCCGTCGATGTTGCGAATTCCGATCCGAGCTACGCAACAGTACCGAGTGAGTCGATCATCGCCACAACAAAGGACGATGACTCGATCGGTGATCCGTCAACCGACGTCGTCTATGTCAACGACGACTTCACACTCCCAGATGAAACAGTCATTGAAGACGCAGACCCCAACACGCCAGGGAACCAAATGGCGGTGATTGGCATCAATGCGTTTGCGACCATTCAGGCGGGATTGGACGCAGTGGAGACTGGGGGAATTGTGTTCATCACCGATGATCTCGAATCTGATGGCGCAGGCTTCTATGCAGAGAACCTGATGATTACGAGAAGCGTCCAGCTGATCTCAACCGAGAGTGCTGTCGGTGCTGTCATGATCGATGGGGGCTCCGCTGCCAGCGTCGTGTCAATACAGGGATCAACGATCCATGTGGCATTCTCCAGGTTGGTGATACAAAACGGCTCCGCAATGCAAGGCGGCGGAATCTTCACGACCGGGACATTGACCATCAATGACTCGATCGTCCGAGATAACACCGCATCCGAGACGGGTGGTGGCATCTGGAACTCCGGGACGATCTTCCTGAACGGAACCGAAGTCCTGAACAACACTGCAGGAATCAGCGGCGGTGGTTTGCACAACAATGTCTCGCCGACACGAGCGTACATCGATGATTCCATTGTGGACAATAACTCCGCAGGCCAGGATGGCGGTGGCATTTGGAATTCCGGCGACGGATTGTTGATTGTCCGAAACGGCACCACAATCTCGAACAATACTGCATCTGGCGACTCGGCGAACCAGGGTGGAGGCGGAATCTTCAACGACGGCGGACGTCTCGCCATTTGGGCCGGAGTGTCTATAAGTGGCAACGCTGCAAATGGCCTGGAGGGGAGCGGTGGTGGAATCCTTTCGACCGGCGGTGCCGCAATGATGTTCGGCACGGTTTTTGC
>JAGQPX010000170.1 GCA_020426505.1 Planctomycetaceae bacterium
GCCACCTCTGGGCTTCACCCAGCGGCGAACGAGGTCACGTCCCGTGCCCCGTCAGCTGTCACAAAAGCTGTCCCCAGCACAGGTCACATTTCGTCCCCATAAAATGACACAGGTGTGCTCGTCATGTGTCATCTTAGGCGTGCTCGTCTTGTATGTCGAAGGTTTCGAAGCACACCTCTGGTCTTTGGGGAGAAGGTTGATCGCACGGGTCTCGTATGCTCTGAAACGCCAACGGCTTGCAGCGTGCCTGCCGGATCGGCGAAGGTCCAGACGGTGTGCGTGGCGCCGGTCGCCTGATCACCGGCTGCGACGTCGACCGCAAGAATTTGCCCGGCCAAGCCGCTCCCCACGGGTGCGTCCAAGCGGGACTCCGTCACAACTGCGCTGGCCGTGCCATTGTCGAGATTCAGCGTCAACAGTTCGCTGGCCCCGTCGTAGACGTAACCCAGCTTGGTCGTCTCAGGCGTCGCCGGAGTGTGATCCGTCACCTGACGACCGATTAGCCGGTGCAGGCCATGAAAGGAGTATTCAATGGTCGTCAGCAGCTTGGTCGTGCGGGGGTCACGTGTGGCGCAGCCGGTTCAGGCTGGGTCGCGAAGCGACAGGACGCTGCACCCTTCGCGTCCGACAATTCTCCAACGGTCGTTCGCACAGTGACATTCGTCTTGTGCCTCCGGCACCCGACCGATTCCGGTCGGGCCACCCTGCGGAGCGAGAGGACGATTTACACTCGAAGTTCAAGGCCCCGAAGATATCGTGAGCCGAGTGTGAGTCATCTTGGGCCGTTGGCCCCCAGCCGATGCCGACTGGGCCACCCGCGTTGATAGTCCCCCATCAATTCAATAGGCGTAGTCGACAGAGAATCGCCATTGGTCTTGCTCTTCGTCGTAAGCGGCAAGGTACGACAAGGACGACCACGGTTCCCCTTGCTTTTGAAAAAGGCCAAGATGCTCAAACAACACTTCGTAAAGCTCGTCGGGTGGCATCACGATTTCCCTATAACCCTCGTCACTTGAAATGGTCAAGGCAATACCGTCGTTACCAAATTGCTGTGGATCATTTCTTACGACAAGACGAATTGACCACCACCCTTCCGGTACGACAGAAAGGAGAAGTTGTATTACTCTTTCATCAAGTGGCCGGTAAAGAGACTCAAAATCGTCTCGTGAAATGGTCGACATTTGATTTGCTCAATGGTTGAAGATTGATATCCCGTAGACGATCTCTCCATCAACAGTAATGAGATGAGAGACGGCGAACGGAACTGCTTGCGCGACATCAAAGAGTAGCGTCCACTTTCGTCCCCCTCATCGCTGAATTTCAACCTGTGATCCGAGGACAACAAACACTCGATTCTGTAAATTCTCAGGCGTGAACTGCGAGAACAGCATGTAGCCACGGTTCCAGATTTCAAGTGCAGGGGAGAATGGATTCGGCCAATCTGCCAACATCTCTGAGGGGCTCGGCAGCCATGGACGACGTGGATGAGCAAAGGGGCATCCCAACTCCGCAGCAAGTTCCCATGCTAACCAGTTCTTGATAATGCCAATCGTATAGCTTGGTAGATCATCGAGTGAATCTTCAACAGCACTGGAAACATCCAAGTGTGAGATTCCGGACCATGATTCCAATTGCTGGGAGATAAAGAGGTCAACGTCAGACCAACACCCTCGCATGAGAGATGCCACCAGAGGAAGCGTTGAGCACAATGTCCACTCAACATCGTCGCACCATACGGCTCCCCATGGCTCAAGGGCAATAGCGGCGTCATGCGCAAGTTGGACGACCGAGTGCAACTCTGCAACGCGCGATTGCATATGGCGTCGGAGTTCTGGAGAGAGACATCGTTCTGATGGGTTATATCGTCGTGGAGCTGCGAATCTTTGCTCCATCGTCAAATCGATAAAGGTCCAATTCTCAGGGATCTCCGATTTCGTTTGTGACTCGACAATCTCCCTTCGCGTTAGAGTATGCATCTGCTCGTGGGCATCAACCGACTTGTCTACGACCACTTTGAGTTTCGCAAATGCTTCTGATTCCCTAATGCGGAACGAGGTATTCATGATCCGGCAATTGCTCGCAGAAGATTGAATTGTGCCTCTTTCCGGATGCCCGTCGCTAGTCGAACACTATTGCGCTGCGAGGCAGAACTGTTGGTGAGAATGAGAGCGTCCGCATCGATTGAATTCTCGAAGAGTCTGATAACACTTTGCCTAAGGGAGTTACGCAAATTCTGTGGGACATTTGCAGGGCCAATATCCAGGGCGGTCGTGCCGAACTCATCGATGACCGTTCTGAATTCTCTTACCGCCTCGCCAAATCGAGTAGAATTGGCATCAGGACCAAGGGTCTTCTTTTGTACGGTAATGTTGAACACCTCGTCTCTGAGCTTTTCTGATGTACGCCTGAATGCCGAGGAAAGTGTATCATCCACCCCTTCAAAAAGAACGGCAGCTTCATCCAAGACTTTCGGGAAAGGCTTGTTGAATACGTGGTCACCTTGACGGAACCCAATTCGTACTGCGCCGGTGCGACTTGTTGGAAGGTGATCGAAGAACCTTGAAACACGCACTTGCGTGTTCAACACCCGTGCCACACGCGAGCCGCTTGCGCTGGCATTGGCAACGCGGGTTGACAGAGTTGCGCTGGTACCCACGCCTGAGAGAATCGTGCCACCGATGGCTCCTGCGCCGATCACTCCTCGGTCGAATCGCTCGTCACCCGTCAACTGCCGACCTGTCAGGATGTCATAGCCGTAGTAGGATTCGGCTGCACCGGTGAATCCGCCGACGCCGGAGAGGCCCAGTAGTGTTCCGTAGACGCCACCACCTCCGGCTTGGTAGTACACACTGAAGGTGCCAGTTGTGTTCTGGTACAAACCTCGGAGGTCGGCCAGACCACCAACGATGTCGAACGGAAGTTGGATCAGTCCACTCTCGAATCCTGCAATTGCGGCGATGATGGGACTGTCGGTGGTGTTCGCCACCCAGTCATAGGGTGTGGCCAGGAAATCGCCGACAGCGCGGATGCCTCTCCCGATGGTCGCATAGCTGTCGAAGACGCTGGTGAAGTAAGCCTCGAGCGGAGTCGGCGTGTCCACGTCGCTGCGGACGCCGCCGCCGATGTAGCCGTTGGCGAGGTCCATGGGGTTGACGGGGACGAAGGCATAGCCGCCGCCGTCTCCGCGGCCGGTGCCCGGCTCCAGGAAGCGGCCGGCTGTCGAGTCGTACCAGCGGCTGCCCGCAAGATACAGGCCGGTCTCTGGGTCCTGCTCGAAGCCGTTGACGTACAGCGGCACGGCGGTCAGCCAGGGGTCGGTGTCGCTGCCGACGTCGCCGTGTGAGAGATACAGGTTGCCGAATTCGTTCGTCTGTCGATGCAGGAACGTCCAATCTCCGGTACTGCTGTTGTAGCGTGCCAGCGAACGGGGCGTGCCTGCCGGATCGGCGAACGTCCAGACTGTCTCAGTGGCCCCCGTTGGCGCCTGGCCGACCGCCACATCAACGGCGTTCAACTCACCCAGCGGCCCGTAGAAGTTGGACCGCAGCACACCGGCATTGGCTGTGCCGCCGGTGAGGTCCATCTCCAGCAGCCGCTGGTTGCCGTCGTAGACGAAGCCGGAGGTTTCGGCAGTGGAGCCGTCCGGCGTGACCTTCCGGCCGATGAGACGGTTGAGTGCATCGTAGGCATACTCGATCGCGCCGCGCGGCTGGCCGACGTCACCAAACTGCTCAACCTTCGTCAGGCGGCCGCGATGGTCCCACGTAAACACCTCGCGATTGACCGAGACGCCGGGGTTCAGAGTCCGGAGGGTCCGTTCGGTGACGTGGCCTTCGTCATCGTAGAGGTAACTATACTTGGGACCGTGAACCAACCGATTCGGCGGTCCGATGATCGTCAACGGATCGCCTGACTGGGCAGTGTCACGGTTGCCGGCTGCATCGTAGGTGTAGTCTCCTTCGGCCAGAGGATCGATGGGGAGCAGCAGATCGACTTCGCCGAGTCGACCCAGCGGGTCGGGATCGAAGGTGCGTTGCTCATTGAGAATGTTTGTACCGGTTGAATCAAAGAAGATACTCTGGAAAGATTCTGGCGTGGACAGCATGGGGTCGTAGGTATAGCCATACGTCGAAATTGCCACCGTCTGGGGAGAACGGTCGGTCTTGGAGCTCACGACTGCGATTTTCCCGTCGCCGGGCCTGTAGTCGAAGCTGGTGATGCCTCGCAGAGTGTCGCCCGTGCCTTCTGTGTAATCGAGACCGTTTTGGCGAATGAGTTCAGACGGTCTGCTATCGATGTTGAACTTCACACGAACGTTCTTGTCTGGACCAACGCTTTCGTTCGCCCACAGGACTGCTGATCCAGTTGCAAGGTTCTGCTCGATCCCCCACACGCGTCCCAGATTGTCGAGATCGAACGTGGAGACCGAGAAATCGACATCGTCCTGGTCGTTGCGATCCGGAGTGATATCGAGATCGAGACTGACGACCGTCTGGCTCCCAACGATATCTCCGTTCGACGGGCGCAACATGTTAGTAATGTAACCGCGATCGAAGCGTGCGGTCGGCAACGCGGTGCCAAAGAACCCGGCATCCTGCCAAGTGCGGGTGTTCCGACCGAAGACATCGTAAGTGAAATCGAAGTCGGATGTCGTCGCGCCGTTGTCATCGATGCTGATGATGGCTCCCGCTGGATTGAAGACCGACGTAATCGTGCGTAGGGGCGCGTCCATGTCCGGATTCGCGCCGACAGCAAACCATGATTCGGTGAGTGTGTTCGTCTGAGGATTCGTCGTCGTACGAATGATTCGTCCGTCTCTGTCGGTATAGGTGGAAGTCAGTCCGCTATAGCCCCACTGCCGGGTATCGCTATTGAGGATCGTGACGAGATTGATTTTCTCCGACGTCACACGGTTAATGCCGTCGTAGGTCAACTCGGTAGAGTTGTTTAGCGGATCGACCCGGCTGACCAAGCTTCCGGCGGAATCGTAGATAAATGATGCCGCCGGGCCGTCATTGTCCGGGAAGTCCGCCAACGATGCCGCATCCCGTACTATGGCGACCTGTCCGGTTGCCGGGTCGTAGGCGTAGGTCGTCTCTCGAGGGTGAGTGACTGTTGTCCCATTTTCAACATCACGTTGCTGATTGATTTGCTTGACGACGCGACCGGCGGCGTCATACGTGATGCGTGACTTTTCGTCCTCGGTTTCCGGCTCAGTCGTGGACAGCGTCCACCCTAAGACATTCGTTGTTGTGGGTGAGCGTCGACCAAGTGGATCGATCGTGGTCGTGGCAATAATCCCGCCCGCCGGTGCATAGGAATACTCGAAGGACGTCACTGGTCGCGCGTGGTCCGGCTGTGCATTCGGGTCACCAACCCAGAAATCAGCATTTGCATCTGCCCCCGATCCTGGATCGGGCTGTTCGATTTGGAGTGTACGGCCTTCGGCGTCGGTGTAGACGGTTGTT
>JAGQPX010000171.1 GCA_020426505.1 Planctomycetaceae bacterium
GGCCCGGATCAAGTACGGACATGACTATGCGTCGAATCGCACCTGGCGGGAAGACGTGATCGCCGAGAACGACAGCGTCGACCTGGATGAACTCTACACTTACGATGGCCTCGATCGCCTGGCGACTGTCGAACGGGGCGAGATCAACGGCACCTATACCACCATCTCATCGGACACGTTCGGCCAGACTTGGGACTTGGACCAACTCAACAACTGGGACAATTTCACCGAGGATGATGACGGCAACGGCACGGATGACCTGGATCAGGACCGCACACATAACGACGTGAACGAGATCACAGCCATCACGGCCACGACCGGTGCCAACTGGGTCGACCCCACGCATGACGCAGCCGGCAACACGATCACCGGCCCCACGCCGGGGGATGAGACGGCCACGCAGAAGTACACCTACGACGCCTGGAACCGCATGACCAAGGTGACCGACGGCTCCGACACGACGATCGGCGAATACGCCTACGACGGCCGCAACTACCGCATCACCAAAGCGATCCACGACGCGGGCACGCTCACGCACACCGACCACTTCTACTACAACGAAAACTGGCAGGCCCTCGAAGTCCGCCGAGAAATCTCCGGCACCGAGGACCCCGACCCACGAGAACAGTACGTCTGGCACCCGGACTACATCGACTCCCTCGCCGTCCGCTACTTCGACGCCGACACTGACGGCAACCTCGCCGAAAATTCAGACGGGCCACACTACTACACCCAGGGCGCCAACTACCACGTCCTCGCAATCACCGACGACAGCGGAACAGTCCTCGAACGCTACCACTACGACCCGTATGGTCGCCTCTCGGTCCGCGACGCTGACTTCACCACCGACGCCGACGGTGCTAGCGATATCGACAACCCCTACACTTTCACCGGCAGACGACTTGATGAAGAATCCGGACTTTACTCCTTCAGGAACCGATACTATGACATGGTGAGTGGGCGCTTCACCAGCCGCGATCCACTCGACTATGAAGACGGCGGGTCGTTGTATTCTGCGTATCTCGTTCCGAGTAACGTGGATCCCAGTGGACTCAGATCGATCAATGACATTCTCGATGATGCAGAACTTCGCAATGGGCACGGGCCGTGGGGATTCAGTGCAGCGCATTGCTGGGCTGCATGTTATTTTGGTGCAGTGTTTGGGGCGGGAAACCTTGCGGCGGGGATTGCTGACATTGGGGAGATTATAGCGCCGAGCAATGATTCGTGGCGGGACATTCGCGCGCAACATCACGGAGCCGCTCTTGGGAATGTGTTCGCTTGGTGGGATTTGTGCGGCGACCCTGGTAGTACGCCTGAAGACTACTGCGATGCGGCATGCAACACATGGCCGTGAGCCACGGAATTGGCACATGACCATCGACATGTCTTTACCAAAGGCCCAACGATGAACTGGAATATGTCGCTCGCGGTTCTTTCAGTCGTTTTGCTCTTCTTCTGGGCGGCAGCTGGTTTCGTCGAACCATTCGCAATGGCAGAAAGTCTCGCTGAAAAACTGGCACCAAGGATTGGAGTCGACGAAAGCGCTCTGAGGGCTCAGCTAGTAATCCTACTGAGGGAGACAGCATTCTACCGCACAGCGGTTCGTTGCACGCCACTCGCACTTGTTTCACTGTTACTCATATTTCGCGTACTATTCGACACCGGGAGGTTCGGTCGAGAATCACGGCAGCACAGTTGCGACAGGGCCGTAGACAATTGACATTCATCGAGCAGATGGGACGTGTAGAAAAGAAAGCGGCATGGTCAGAATACTGAACCAAACGGAGGTAGAGTCAGTCAGAACCGAGCCTCCGTTGCGATGAGTGGAAGTTACCAGGTTCATCGACCGCGGATTCGAGGTGGAACCGCGTATGGTCAAGAAAATGATCCGCAGGGAAGCCGTGTCAGCCATGTAGGTCCGGCTGTGCCGGACTCGGAAGGTGAAGGCAAGAGGGAATCGGCTCATTGATCACATCTCACGGCAACCAGACAGATGATCCGGACAACACGAGCGACGTCGAGAACCAGATCGTCTCCACCTACAACAACCTCAGCCAGATCACCGAGAGTGAGCAGTCGCACAGCGGTATAGTCGGCGGCTCGACTCCCTCGGTGCAGTACACGTACTCCCACAATCAGCTATCTCCGACTGTGCCGGACGAACCAAATTTCGTTTCTTGATAGGTGCTGAATTGTCCGTCTTTGCGTATCAAGCGTTGGACGGCACTGCACGCAATGTCAGAGGAACGATTGCGGCGGATTCGCCGCGTGAGGCGCGTGACAAGCTGCGGGCACAGGGGCTGCTCGTCGAAGCCGTCTTTGAGCAACACCTCCGTTCATCGTCCCAACGTCGATTACTTGATCGACCCGGTCGGCAGGCAGGCCAAGTCGCGTCAGCCATTCGTGACCTCTCCACGCTCCTGGGAGCCGGGATTGGCCTTGTTGAGGCGTTGGATACGCTGACGGCCCAGTATCGGGGTTCCTTTCGTTCATCGCTGATGGCTCTCCGGGAACGTGTGGCCAGCGGAAGCAGTCTCTCTGAGGCGATGGAAGCGGAGCCGTGGTTGTATGATGAATTGACGATTCAGATGACGAAGGTCGGCGAGAATGCGGGGACCCTGGATGTCGTGCTTGACCGCCTATCTGAGTTCCGGGAACGATATTCTCTGTTCAAGGATCGGATCACAACGGCTCTGATCTATCCAGCCATTATTGTCTCATTGGCAGTCGGTGTCTCCATCTTTTTGATGACTGTCGTGCTTCCGATGCTTCTGGAGAATCTGGTCGAATCGGGCAGGCCGCTTCCCTGGCCGACACGTGTCCTCAAAGCCATGAGCGATCTGGCCACCACCCACGGTTGGTGGATCGGCTTGCTCGCAATCGGAGCTTTTGCAGGGTTTGTGATGCTGATTCAGACGACGTTTGGCAAACGCTTGTGGCACCGCACTTTGTTTTCGATTCCCGTGCTGGGTCCACTGGCCAAGAAGCAGGAGATCGCCCGCGTGGCGATTGTGGTTTCCACGCTGATGAAGAACGGCATCGAGTTCGTCGATGCGTCCCGCATCGCTGCCCAGACAACGAAGAACGTCCTGCTGCGTGACGCGTTCGCCCAAATGCGTGAGCGAGTGCAGTCGGGCCGCGACATCGGCGATGCCCTGCAGGCGACCGGCATCTTTCCCCCAATGGTGGTCCACATCTTTACGGTCGGTCAGCAGACGGGTAAGCTGGAAGACATGCTCGACCGACTGGCCACGGGTTACGAGAGACAGGTCTCCAATGCCACCGCTCGTCTGACAGCCGCCTTGGAGCCGATCCTGATTGTCGTGCTGGCGATCTTTGTGGGCTTCATTCTGTTTGCCACCATTCTCCCGATTCTCGAAGCTGGAAACGTATTGTAAGCGGGCATCCTGATCCCCAACGGAGTGTTCCCGATGAAGGCTGCCATTCATCCGTTGCGTCCTTTGACAAGGCCACCTGTTCGCAGCGCGTTCTCGCTCGTCGAACTGATGGTGGTGATTGTGATCATCGGATTGCTGTCCGGTGTCGTGACGATCAGCGTGCGGAGCTACCTCATCCGCAGCAAGCAAAACGTCGCCAAACTGGAGATCGCCAAGATCTGTCAGGCACTGGACACCTACTACGGAGAATTCGACCGGTATCCCACGAATGAAGACGGCCTCGAAGCTCTGGTCGAGGAATCGACCGCCTTCCCGGACGGACTCCTCAACAAGCTCCCCAATGATCCCTGGGGTAACGACTACGAATACCATTCCCCCGGTCGCAACGGCCCCTATGAAGTGATTTGCTACGGAGCCGACCATCGAGAGGGAGGCACGGCGGCTGATTCCGATCTGTCGAGTGACGACTTGAGCGACACAGGCGAGGGCTGATGAGAATGCCAAGTCTCAACACTCACAGGCATTTCTCGGCGCATTCACCCACACGCGGCATGACGTTGATTGAGCTGCTGGTGGTGATCACAATTATTGGACTCATCGCAGCGGTCGCCACGGTGCGGCTCACCGGCTTGACCGGACGCGCCCGCCGGCAACAGGCCATTGAGCAGATGTCGTTCGTTGATGCGGGCCTGCGTGATCGTTCGTCCCGCTTCGCTGAGCCAGCGACCTTGCAACTGGAAATGAACAGTTCGACCTTGAGACGGGAGTCGGCAGGCGACGAACCGCAGCGGGATGTGGTGCTGGCCGGGAATGTGCGGGTCACCCATTTTCTGTCCGCGACCAGAGAAGCCTCGACCGGGTTGGTGAGTGTCGAGTTTTCATCGCGTGGCACGAGTGACACGTATGCAGTCGAGTTGTCGGCACCGGGGAGGACACCTCAGTGGCTGCTGTTTGCTGGGCTGACCGGCCAGAGAACATTGCTGGAGGACGAACGTGAAGTCCAGGAGATACTCCAAGCTTCGCAGCCGGAGCGGCCTGACGCTGGTTGAGGTGGTGGCCGGGATCGCGCTGCTCTCGACGCTGCTGGTTTCAATCCTCATGTCGTACGGAGCGCATGCGGGGCAAATCCGAGCAGCCCGGCAACGTATGCAGGCGATCAAGGCGGCTGACCAACTACTTTCAAACTGGATGGCGCAAGGAGATCTCCCGGCGGTTGGTGACCAGGACATGCTGCCGGGGTCGGATGAACTGGTCTGGCGAATGGTCGCCGTTCCCCGAGACAAACGCGTGAGTCTGCCGAATGAAGTCGGCTTGATCCGCCTGGAGGTCTATCAACGATCGAACAGGCAGAACGTGCTGACTTCGGTCGATCTGTTCACGAGTGGTGCCAAACCGACAGGAGTCATGCTGTGATTCGGATCGCGACATCACCGAGCACTCGCGCAGAACGACAAGGTTTGACAGTCGTTGAACTGCTGGCCGCGACTGTGCTGTCGGTGCTGTTGATGACGGCCGTATTGGGCGTGTTGCAAACGATCACCATCGGGCAAAAGTCATTGATGCGCGGACAGACACAGGAAGCGTGGCATGGTCGATTCGCGGAACAGCTGGCTTGGGATCTTACCAACTCCCGCACGATTCGCCCTCTGGAGACCGGCTTTGAACTGGACGGGTTTGCCGGTCGTGATCTAGGCAATGGTCTGCCAATTCATTGTCGCTCGGTCGTGCAGTACACGTTGGTGCCTGCCGGGGACGGGAACTGCCTGCTTCGTCGAGAAATCCACCCGGAATCGCTCACTCTCGACAACCAATCGACGGACGTCGTGGCGTTTGATGTCGATAGTGTGGCGATCGTTTCTCCCGGTGACGCCCCGTCGTCAACAATTGACGGACAACTGATTCCGCGCCAGACAACAATCGACGGAGATCTCCCACCGCGCGTGAGAGTCGAGCTGTATCATCCAAATCAATCCATTTCTCTGTTCGTTCACGACTATGCGTTGCGCTAGGCCGAAGCCCGAATCGAGATCAACACAGCGCGGCTTCGTGCTCGTGATGGTGTTGGTGCTGATTGCGATTGCCAGTTTGTCAATGGCCGGTCTCGCGCGGCAGAGTCTCAGCGTGGCGGCCGAGGCGGCGGACGCTCAACAACGATTTGAACGCCATTGGAGTACGTTCACCCTCCAAAGAGCCTTGCTGGCTGATGCCGAGTCGCTCTTGGAACAAGAAGCATTGAAAACGCAGGGCGAACAGATCGTTTGGCCTCTCATCCGCCGCATCGACGGAACGTTTCAGATCGGTCAGTGGACTTATGAATTTGTCCTGGCTGACGAGGATGCCAAGGTGAACCTCAACCGTGTGCTGCGCGAAGATCCGAATTCGTATCTGACGGTTGTGATGTCGCTGCTGCAAAGTTCCGGGCAGAGCAGCCTGGTGCCTGCTCCGCCACCGCTCCCGGGTCAACCCTCGCAGCGGACATTGACCCCGTTTCAGAGCTGGGGGCAGGTGTTCCTGCCTCGAAACAGCGGCCAACGGAAATCGCTCGCCCGTGAAATTCAACTCGCCGCCGGGGAGATGACCTGTTGGGGGAGCGGACGGTTGAATGTCCGCCGGGCTTCCGAAGACGCCATTCGCACACTCTGCCGCATGGCCGTGCCCACACCGACGATCGAGCAACTGTTGGAGGAGCGGACCTCAACCAATCTGACGGGCCTGGAGGATCTGATCGGTCGGCTGGACCTCAAGGCGGGTGAACGGTTCGCATTTCAACGGCTGTTGACGGATGAGTCCAACTGTTTCACGCTATGGTTAACCGTCAGTGACGGCAAGCGGGAGTGGACGCAATTGACGATCAGTCCGTCCGCCCGTGGCAATCCGTCGACTTGGCAATCCTTTCGTTGGTAAGGCAACTGTCCGTGTCACCTCGCCGTTTCCGTCAGTTTCTGATCCTCTTGTCACTGCTGTTGCTGGTGACGGCGGGTGGCGTTCTGTGGTGGGGCATGAGTGACGACCACTCGGTCACCATTGACCAACAACCAGCCGCTGCGGTGGTGAAAGGACCAGATCTGTCAAACGTCAGTGTCAAAGACGATCCTTTGGAACTCACGACCGAATCATTCGCCTCGACCTGGGAACGTCCGCTCCGTCGAGCGCTGTATGATCCGCCGCCGCCGCCCAAACCGCCGCCACCAGAGAAGAAACCGCCACCACCCGTGCGGGCGACTTTGATGGCGACGATGATCGAAACCGACAAGTCGATGGCCATGCTCCGTCTGGGAAACGGCGACGTCGTGTTTCGTCAGGCAGGCGACCAGGTCTCTCCTGAAGACGAGACGGCCGTGATCGTAGAGATCAAGCCGGGGCTCGTCGTTGTGCATCAGGGTGAGCATGTCACCGAACTCAAGTTGAATGGTGGGAGGTGACCGGAGATGGCGCGAAAGACACGCTGGCTGGTTGTGATTGACAACTCGGTGTGGAGTGTGGTCCGCTTGCGAGGTTCCCACGTCGAAACCGTGGAGCAGCAGCCGCTTGAACCGCACCAGCTATCGGACTTCATTGAGGCCGTTCCGGCAGTCCTCAAGGAGCAGCACGCTCGCCACCAGCCGGTCCTACTGGCGATGGGAGGCATGCACTGCGCTGCGGCAACCGTATCGATCCCCTCACCTCGTCACGCGCGAAATCGTCAGGCCATGATCTATCTGATGGAGCCGTATCTCCCCTGGCCGGCCGAAAACGTGGTGACGGATTATGAGACCAGCGGCACACAGGCCTTGATGGTGGCCATCGAGCGCAGTCCATGGGAGGAACTCACAGCAGCGTGGCAGGAAGCGGGTATCAATCTGCAGGCGATTGTGCCGTTGGCCCGGCTCGGGCTGCAAAACGATTTGCCTTTGCTACCGTCACGCAGCGAACGCTGCGTCTACCTTGATGGATCGCCCGCATCGGTCGACATCTGGCAAATGCATGGCCGCCAGCCTCTCTCCTGGCAGCACCATTCCGCCTTGGATGCGTCGCTGGTGCAATCAGTCAAGATAATGCTGCTGACCGAACCGCTCCCGCTCAAGCTGGTCTGCCGTAATCTGTCTAACGACGTGCTGAGCGAACTACGCAGCATCGACGAGTTGGAACTGTCCGTACTCCCCCCCTCCGAACCCGAAGCGCTGATTCAGCGTGCGGCACAGCCCGCCAGCCAGATACTAGACGGTCGTCGGCACGCCCCGGTGGATCTTTGCCGGGAAAGTCTGGCCTTAAGAGATCGCACCGGATCAAACCGCAAGTCGGCCGCGCTGCTGCAATTATCAGTCATCGTCCTGCTGATCAGCATCGGTGCGGCGTTTCTGATGAAGTCGCAGCAGGTTGAAGAGGCTCGACAGCTGGTGATTGAGGAGCAGAAGCAGGTCTTTCAGCGGATCTTCCCCGATCGACGCGTGCCGGAAGGGGTGCGGATGCGACTGGAAAGCGAACGACTCAGATTGCAGGGCCTGCGGGGAGAATCTGAAGAGATGGACGAAGCGGTGCCCGCACTCGCCATGCTGCATCGACTCCTGCAGTCCATTCCTGGTGATCTTCGGTATCGCTTACTTGAAGTGCGAATCGAAGATGGTCAGTTGTCGCTCATCGGCGAAGTCCGGGACCACAGTGACGCCGATACGATTGCCTCGGCCCTGCGGAAAGCGGGCCTCAAGGTGTCTTCCCCGCAAACGCATCGACTTCCGGAAAAGGGGGTCGGCTTTCGCATCGCGGCCGAATGGCCGGAAGGCTCAGGGCAGGAGGCAGCCGCATGAGCGAACGATCTCAAAAGCTGTGGCTCGTCGCTGTCATGTCCCTCACGGCCTTTGGCGGTTGGACCGCCTGGCAATGGAAGCAGAGTCGCGACGAGCTTCGATTCGCTACTGAACAGTGGCGTGAAGTGGACACTCTCGCCCGCAAGATCGAAGAACTCCGCGACGCTCCGGCGAAATACGAGGAGACACTCCGCACCAATGAAGCGTTGGCAGAACTGGTGGAGAATTCGGCAAGGCTGACGAAACTTCCCACCGATCGGATCGTGCAGATCGCACCGAGTGAGCCGCGCCGTGTGGGCGACTCCCCTTACAAGGAGCAATTGACCGAGCTGGAATTGAGAGAGATCACACTCCAGCAACTGGTCGAGTTGACGCTGGCCATCCTCCAGGCTGATCCGGGTGTCTCGGTTTCAACACTCAGCCTACGTGTGCCTCCCGGCAATCGTGAAGCCGCCGCAGACGAGCAAACGGACGAATTTTGGAACGTGCAACTGCACTTGACGTCCCAATTCTACGCTCCTATTCTCGCCGCCCCTCCTTGAGTCTCCCTCGTCCCTTCCGGCAATTCCTGCCGCACAGTGCCTCTTCCCGTTGGAGAGGTCCTCGTCCATTGGCCGATGGCCACTTGTGCCTTGGTGCTGCGATGTGCAAAGCCAGGGTGAGCGTCATTGCATGCAAACTTCCTCTCGATACGTCTGGATGCTGAGCTTGGGCATCATCTTGATGCCGGGGTGTGCGCGATGGCATGTCGATGCTGAGCCGGTCTATCAGACGATCGAGGCCAACCCACGTCGTAACACCGAACGAGCCGAACGACAACATCACAAGGCGCTCAAGATTATTCGGCGTCATCTGGATCGTCGCCATTTCCATGCCGACCTCCACGAGGCGGAGGATCACCTGCAACAGGCACTGGTGGCCGACGTCACGTACGGTCCGGCCCATAACTCCCTCGGTGTGCTGTATCTCTGGCGACGCGATCTGTATCTGGCGGCCTGGGAATTCGAGTATGCCCAGAAACTGATGCCCGAATCGTGTGAACCGCTCTATAACCTCGGCATGGTCTACGAGCAGGCCGACAAGCTGGATCAGGCCATCGAGTATTACCAGATGGCCCTGGACATCCAGCCGACGAATCCCCATGTGCTTGGCAACCTGGCGCGGGCCCGCATTCGCTATGGAGATCCGATCGAGGCTGTCCGTCCGTTGCTGGAGGAACTGCGGTTCGCCGATAAGCGCCCTGACTGGCTCGCCTGGGCCGCCGAGCAACTCGGCCTGAATCCCATTCAGTTAGTCTCCGCCGAAGGACCTGATCCCGAAGGTGACGCGCCGACACCGGCCGAATCTGCCGAAACGCCGGAGGAAGCCGAAGAGATTCCACCAATTCCGTTCGAGTCCAAAACGGCTCCCCAGTTGCCCATGTTGGATGCTCCCGCAGGCACTGCGCACCTGGGAGACGACAATGCCTGGGAAACTTCCGAACCAACTGAGCCGTTCGCTCCGCCGCTGCTTTCCGAGTGAGACGGCTGGATTCAAACCCGACTGGGTTAACTCTCCGCAACCGTCACGCGCAGCACTTCTTCGACCGTCGTCACGCCGGCAATGACGTTATGGATGCCCGTTTCCCGCAAGAGCAGCATGCCTCCCTCACGAGCCAGATCCTGAATCTCTGACGAGGTCGAGCGTGCCTGAATCGCCTTGCGAATCTTCTGCTCGACAATCAGCAGCTCGGTGACGGCCACTCGACCTCTGTAGCCCGTCTCACGGCACTGACTGCAGCCGGGACCTTCACGCGTTTTGATCAAACGGGCAAACTCGGGCGGCAGCCCAAGCTGTTCGACCCGCTCCAGCGACTCTACCGGCGAAAGCCATTCCCCGCAGACGTCACAGACGCGTCGGACCAGTCGTTGAGCAAGCACACCCAGCAAGGAACTGCTGAGCAGATAGGGTTCGATGCCGAAATGCAGCAGGCGTGTGACTGCACTGGCCGAGTCGTTCGTATGCAGCGTCGAAAAGACCAAGTGACCGGTGAGAGACGATTGAATGGCCAGCACGGCCGTTTCCTCATCACGGATTTCACCGACCATGATGATG
Source organism: Planctomycetaceae bacterium (assembly GCA_020426505.1). Lineage (GTDB taxonomy): Bacteria > Planctomycetota > Planctomycetia > Planctomycetales > Planctomycetaceae > JAHBXU01. The sequence continues at coordinate 10,280 of JAGQPX010000171.1, forward strand.
TCCGGATCCTGCCGCAACACGCTGCGGAGTCCGCTGGCAAACGTCATCCCCTTTTTGGTGTTGATTTGAGTCTGGCTGATGCCTTCGATGTCATATTCGATCGGATCTTCGAGCGTCACGATGTTCCGCTCGCGCTGATTCAATTCCTGCAGGGCAGAGTACAAGGACGTCGTCTTGCCACTACCGGTCGGACCAGTCAGCAGAATGAGTCCATGCTCATGTCGGATGATGCTGCGGAACTTCTCGACGACCTTGCGGTCCATGCCGGTCCCCTCCAGCGTGAACAACTGCGTCGATTTGTCCAGCAGCCGGATCACAACCCGCTCACCATCTTTGCCCGGCAGCGAGGCAATCCGCATGTCGATCGTCCGCTCCCCCACCGTGACGGTCGAGCGGCCATCCTGCGGCAATCGCTTCTCGGCGATATTCATGTTCCCCATGATCTTCACCCGGCTGATGGCTTCCTCCTGCAAATCCTTGGGGAGTTTGTGAGCATCAAACAAGACCCCATCAATGCGATAACGGACGACAAGTTCCTCACGACCCGGTTGCAAATGCACGTCACTCGCTCCCTCTTTGACCGCCTCCAGCAGCACAAGGTTGATTAGTTCAATCACGGGTGCCTGACCGTCGGTCGAGAGGAGATCATCACGCTGCTCGATGGCATTGATCCGCTCGCGGGCTTCGTCACGGGAAATCGAATCAATGACGGCGTCCGTTCGTGAATTCTGTTGCTCGTACGCCTGATTCACCGCCGTCAGGATGGCCGCACGTGGGGCAAATGTCAGTCGGAGGGGCGTTTTCAGTATACGAGACACAACGTCCCATTGCGGGGCGGCCTCCGGCCCGGGTACGACGAGTATCGGTTGGTCCTCCTCACCGACCACCGACAGCACGGCATGCTGGCGGGCGAAGCCAATCGGGAATCTGCGAACATACTCCGGCAAGGCCGTCTGGTCGCGCAGCGATTCCCAGTACGGAACCTGCAGAAACTCGGCTGTCGCCTGGGCCACGATGTCCGGGGCGACTTCTCGTCGACGCGACCATGTCAACAGAGATTCGCCCGGTTCCGGCTCAGACACGACCGTTTCATCTGCCGAACAGTCCTCCTCCGAATCGCCTACTGCACGGACGGCCAGCCGAGTATGCCAGTATTGATAAACGGACGCAGAGGCAGCACCTTGTTGTTGTTGACCGGCTTGGTCCACGGATGAGGCTTGTGATCGGCCGGCACGCTCGTCGTTCCGTTGCATGTCCGCACACCCATGAGGAGCGGTTCAGTCAGGGGAAAGTTCCCCGGTTCGGTCGAGGCGGCCAGATCCCGGTCCGAGAGGAACTTCAAGTCACGAAACTTATCATCCCTCAGGATGACAGGTTTCAGGAACACAAACAAGGTGGTTTGGCTCTGGGCTTTCGTTTGTGTGGCCACCAACTCGCGGACTAGCGGGATGTTGTCGATGAACGGCACCGTGTCGCGTGTGACCGAATAGTTCTTCCGGGTCAATCCGCCGACCACGACCGTATAGCCATCCGGAACGGTCACACTACTGGTGACCTGATCGGTCTGACGCGGAGGGGGAATCCCATCACCACCCGGACCGGTGAAACTGTTCAAGCTGACGTTGAAGTCGAGTTCGAGATGGTCGTCATCCGTAATGCGTGGGGTGGCTTCGATCGTGGTTCCTGCTTCGGCAAATCCGGCAAAGCTGGTGGTGGCGACCGTGTTCGAGGCGTTCACACTCGTGAACGGCACTTCCGTAACGCTCGCCAGCGTGCCGGTCGCATTGTCATTCACCAGAATCCGAGGGGCTGACGTCACCTTGGCCCGACGGTGTGTGGCCAGCGCTCTGATGATTGCATCGGCATCGTCCGGATCGACCAGTGCAAAGTTAAAGCCTCGGCCCGGAATCAGGGCGAGGGCGCCTGTGACCGGATCGACCTGGCTGAGACCAAAGGACGTAAAGGCAAAGAGTTTCTCCAAGCCCGTTCGATCGCCTCCTGAGACTTCAATGCCGAGTGAGAAGTCGTCACTCGTATCGAGGATCACGACCTTCGCTTCGATCATCACCTGTGGTCGACGCTTGTCAAGCGACTCGATCAGATCGGCATAGACCTCCTGCACGGCCCGGTCGGCGATTACGATGATCGAGTTGGTGTTTGGATCAACCGACACGCGAGCCGCGCCCGGAACGATCGTACCCGCACCGACAACCGGAACCACGTTCGTCGCTGGCACGAGACCGGATGTCGGTTGTCCCGGAACGGGGGGAGTCGCAGGTACGAGCGGCTCAGGTGCCTCCAGCGCGGGTGTCGTCGGAGCCGGTTGGCCGGGGATATCCGGCTGATTAGGGCCCGGCACGAAATCGATCGGTGATTCCCGCTCCCCCAGGTTTCTCGCGTTACCGACTCCCCCTCTTCCCAGGGCGGAAACGCCACGGCGGAACTCGCCCGGCACGACGCCACCACCAGTTCCTTCAACTGCTCTCAAAGTGCTGAGGACTTCCACAGCGTCCGCGTACTTCAAGCGATAGAATTTAACCGCGCTACCGGGTCGTTTCGTGGCCACGTCCATTTCCTCTCGGAGCCACTCGATCTGTTTATGGATGGCTTCCGTCGTTGTCACGATCAGGAGGTTGTCGTCCCGGTCTATCGCTGAGCGATACAAACGAGTCGTTTCACGAGGGTCGAAGATATCCTTGACCAGCCGGTCGATTCGCTCGGCATCGACGTACTGGAATTTGTAGATTTCAGTCCGCTGATCAAGGGATACATCCAAGGCCTGGACCAGTTCCTTCACCGCTACAATCTGCTCTTTGGTTCCGACGATCAACAGCTGATTGGTTCTCGGATCGGGTGAGACGCTGGGTGGCAGCTCACCCGGTTGCGGCGGAACGCGCGTGGCCAAAGTCCGCGTGATCTGTTGCGACAATTCACCGGCATCCAGATGATCGACCGGCAGAAACTCCAGTAAGCGTTCGGGGCCCGGCTGATCGAGGGTGGTAATCAGCCGTTTGATCCGATCGAGGTTGCCCGCATAATCGGTCACGATCAACAGGTTCTGGTCGGCCACTGGAATCGCGTTGGCACCCGGTTGACTCAGGAACGGTTCAAGAATCGCATTCACTTGCTCGGGTGTCACATTCGTCAGCGGAAACGCATGCGTGACGGCAACTGTGCCGGCAAACTGATCCAGCGGCTGGTCTCTGGCTGGCACCGCAATGGCTGTCAGGTTTTCGGCCGCGACGATCCGTTTCCAACCCTCAACTTCCGCATCCACCAACGCCAGGCCCTTGATCTTCAAGGCGCTCTGGAGAACGTCCAGGAGAGAGTCTGCCGGGATGGCCTCAGGCGCTTTGACCGAAATGGACTTTCCTTCGACGGCCTCGTCATAGAAAAAGCGGACACCGAGCCGCTGACTGACGTAATCGATCAGCACCTTCATTTCGATCTGATCCGGGAAGGTGAGCTGCACCATCCCATTCTGGTCGCCGGCAACGGCTGGCGGTTGTGCGTGAAGCCTGTCGACCAGAATCAGACTCGTGAGGACCAGAACACAGGCGAGAGTCCCCTGCAGACACCATCGTGGGAACGCGGCGTAAGAACGCTCGTTTGCCGATCGTGTCGATGGTTGCCGGAATCTCATCATGGAACGCTCGTTTGAGATATTCGCAAAGCAGTCACCTCAACATTCGATTGTGACTCGAGTGACTGACTGCGCGAAATCGCCACGGTCGATTTCGTAGCGGAATCTTAGCCCACCAACTGAAAGCTATGTGATTCCAGTGACTGCAACAATCCGAGTGCGCCTACGATGAATACTCCATCGTCGTTTCCCGGCAGTTTTGCTCCAAGGGTGAAACAGGGTTCGGCAGACATTGCCGGTATCGGGTGTCGAATCGTGCAACAAACTGCTGCCCGAGGCGCGCGTCGAACCGACAAACATTTGTTGTTCCCCGACGACCGAACTTAAGCCACCTGCATCGAGTTCGCGAACAGCTTGAAACTCCGGAGCCGCACTTCAACTCGATTCGTGGCGACGCCATTTCGGTGCCTGCCTGTCGCTCTGGAAACGCACCGGGTAAGGTGATGTCATCCGTCTTCTTCTGAAATATCTTAAAACTCAATCGCTGATTGCTTCTGAGCCTCCTGCGATGGACGACACACGACTCAACATCTTGCATGTCGAGGACGGCGTGGCAGACGCATTGCTGGTCGCTGAGACGTTGAAACGGACCGGTCAGGGTCACAGCGTTACTTTGGCGCAAACTCTCCAGGAGGCCGAAGACATTCTGAGAATGATTCAACGTATGACGTGATCCTCTTGGACCTGGGGCTTCCTGACGGGGCCGGTCTGGAAAACGTACGACGAATTCACAATGTGAATCCAGATGTTCCCATTGTTGTCCTGACCTGGTGGGACGAGGCCTTGAACCAAAGCCTGACCAAAGCAGGAGCCAGCCAATTCCTGACGAAGTCCACGATCGGAAACGGTGGCTTACTCAAGTCTCTTGATTCCCTCTTCGGAACGCCGAACACATCCAACTCAGACACAAGTCGCGATTCTTCCACGCCTGCTGCGGGTCACCAGCAGTCTTCACTGCTCGAACTGGCTGAAGCACTTCAGGAACATTGTCGCGAACTTCAGTCAGCCTCCATCGATCCCAGGCTCGCCGCGCAATTGCGAGACATCACTTCAATTGCGCAAGCGATTTGCCAGCGATTCAAATTCGACACTCAAAAAGACCCAATGGATTGATTCTGATCGTTCCTGCGCATGACGGATGACCGGAGCCTGGCCAACCCGATCACCGTCATTCCTAAGGTCGGTCGTTGAATTCACTCAAGCGTTCGACACGAAAACATGACGATCCGAGATCCGAGCCGTGAGCATCATTCTCCCGATGTGGCCTGGAGCAGGGCATCGTAACGAGCAACGGCTTCGGTGTTGCCGGCCGCCGAAGCTCGGTCGCGCCGACGCTGAAGTGAATCCAAATACGCTTGCTCCGCTGCCGCTGCCTGTTCTTGCTGAGCAACTTGCAGATCCGCTTCAGCCGAGTTGACGGACTCAATTAGTCCGTTGAGATCGGCAGCGATTTCAGCTGGGGTGGATGCGGCTGCTTCCTGAAGGACCGTCCGAGCTTCGTCGTATTGGCGACTGATGAGCAAACGAGCGGCAATCTCCTTGGCCACGCGAGCCTTGACCTCGGCGCTCTGAGCATCAGCCAGTGCCTGATCGAGCCAGGGACGGGCGGCCCCCCAGCGATAATGAGGAACCGTGTATGGCCCGCTAGGACCTTGGCGAATCTCCTCCGCGTGACCGCGTGCGATCAACCAGTTGACCCGCTTGTCACCAGCAACTCCCGGTTGGTCTAAGCGTGCATCCAGATCAGCGATCCACTCGTCCAACTTGCCTTGCGAGAGGTAGCTGTAATTCAGCGTGTAGGCAATTGGAAGGCAACAGGAGCCATCGGTTTGTTCAAGATGCCCGTCACGCAATTCGTCGGCCTGTGATGTCTCGTGAGCGATGTAATGTCCGATCCGGCGACAGGCATCGCGAAAATCTCCATCGATCGAATGACTCGAACCTGCACTCGGATTGGGAGTGCGGTCGGCGTGTTGCAAAGCCCATAGTCCGAACACTTCCAATGCTTCATCGGCGGCTCCGAAACGGTAGGAACGATAGAACTTCCACGCATCTTTCGGCTCCACGTCATTCAACAGTGATGGCCGAACGATCAGATCTTGAAGGAAGGCTCGTCTCTGGGCCGATGTCAGTAGCGACGAAGTGTGGTCGGGAGACTTAAAGCTGGGGTGCAACTCTCCGGAAGCTTCGTAGCCATCCAAGGCCGTTGACGACATGGCCTCATCGAGGAACTTTTGGACGGATTCAGAATCCAGATTCTCCGTCATCGCCAAATGGCCATTGCCCCAGACGAAATCAATCGTGGAGTCGACCCGCGTAACGCGTTGAAACTCGCCATTCTCATTCCAGGTGTACGTCCCTTCCAAACCTTGTCCTGAACCATCCGGCGGAGTCAGCTGGCTGGCGGGAACGATACCTCGTTCGATGCCCGGCCCTTCCCAGAACAGCATCGCATGCAAGGCACCGCGGACATCACTTGCGGCTTCGACGGTCAGGTCGACCTGGATCGGTGTTGATGAGCCTGCCTGCAAACTGACTGGAGATGAAGCATCGTCCCATACAGCGGGTGTGGCGGAAATAACCTGTTGTCCTCCGACAGTCACAGTCATGGATAACTGGACGTGATACTTGTCATGGATGGCGTTCACGTCGATTGGGCTGACGGAGAATGAATAGTTCCCGGCTTGCGGAGCCGTGATGTTGCCTTCCCAGCGAACCGAAAAACTCCCCGAAACGACGTGAGCCGATGATAACACGTATTGGGCCGCATAGAGGTCTTCCTCCCAAACGTCCGTCAACTGTCCGCCTGCCAGATGCCATTGCCTGCCCACGTCGAGGCGATCCTCGAACGGGAACCCGAGATAAGCCATCAACGTAATTCGGCCTCGGGCGTGCTCGTAGGGACGACCCGTCCAATCATCCTCTCTCGCAACAATCGCAGCCTTCAGTTGTTGTGTCTTTCCACTGTCGGTGTGAAAGACCCGCCGTCCAATCCGTTGAAGTCGCGCCAGAACGGAGTAATCCTGTTCCGTATCGATGTTTTCGAGCAAAAGGTTGGCTGCATGTCGCGTCGTCGGTTCGTCCTCACTGCCGGAAACTGTACCGTTCTCCTGAAGCGGCTCCAAAACGTCCACGAACTCCTCCGGTGGAAGGCTTTGCCAGTTTCCCGGCAGTTCCTGAGCTTCAACGGACGAGACGGTCCCGGCCACAAGAAAAACGGCCGCAGACGAGATTGCGAAACGAAGGCGTTGAGACATGATGCTCCTCCTGTGCAGCCCGAAGGTTCTGGGAATATGATCCACACCAAGGTGGATTCTGAGCGACACGTGTTTGAAATCGAGAAGTGTGGTAGCCATTGAAGCGCTCCACAGCCCGATGGTGCGACGAGAGTCTCAGCTGAGAGATGTCAGGCTGTGTTGAGTTGACAGAGAAAGGATTGGTGGAAGACAAAGCATCGAACTCAACACAATTGGCACGTTACCGACGCTCGCGCCGGTTTTCAAGAGGAGTGTTCTAACGTCTTTCAAATATACGCGAGTGGGATCTCCATCAGGTCAGCGATTCGCCGCTTCATTCTCGTCGGTGATCTCCCTATTCGATTCATAACACCCATCGACATTTGTTAATGTGTTAATCTTCTCGTGATTCGAAGATTCCCCAATCAAAACACTTGACGCGTCGTTCTCGCTTCGTAAGCTGACGGGTGTTGGGGTTCAACGTTCACTTCTCGAACTTCCCCACCACATCTTCTCAACGTCATAACTCTGGAGGTGCCGGGCCACGCAGGTGATTTGCGTTGTTGCCTGATTCTTCTCCCCTCCCCAGAGATGATTCCGGCTCTCAGCTCTGAATCACTGCTGTGTCATCGGCATCTCTTCATTCACGATGGGCTATCCGTCTTCTTTCCGCATTTCAAATCGGAATTCACCTCAGAATAACGAGGGACCTGATGACACGCTCGCCCCGAGAACTGCTGCTTCACATAATCACCAGCAGTCGCCAACGCCTTCTGCTTCCTGTCATCCTCGCGACAAAGTCCTCCTCCCACATTAGTCGCAGAGCTTTTCAGCGATCCTGGCGACCCGCCCTGCTCGGCTGGCTGATCGTCACGATGGCGATCCCACCTCAGTTGCTCATGGCGACCGATCATACGCAATGCACGGGCAACTGCGACTACAATGACCCACCCTGTCGAGGGAGGAACAAATGGCATTGTTGCTACCAATCCACGCGAGCGCGGCAGATTCAGGGCTGTGACCCCTTGGATGGTTGCGGCGGAGGAGCAGGTGGTGGCGGCGGAGGAGCAGGAAATGGTAACGGCGGTGGAAGTGGCGGGCCTCCGGGCTGTGGTAGTGGTGGTACCTGTCCTCAAGGTCGGACTTGTCGTTGTACTAGTCCTCCCACGTCCAGCTCCAATCCTGTTCTACTATACCGTGGCTCCTCGACTGAGTCGGTGCGGGACTTAAGCCTCTCCACTCCTCTTGGTGGCTGGTCTGTCTATCGCAGTTACGACTCGACGGCCACCGGAACCACTGCCCTCGGCAACAAATGGTTAGGCGGGGGTGCGGACGAATATCTGGTGGAAGACGGAGCCAACATCAAGTTGCACACGAGTGCTGCTGCATTAGTTGAGTTTACGGCCAGCGGCTCGCCCCCCACGTACACGGCCGCAAACGGTCAGACGTTGGAGATGACGCACGATTCGACGAACCAGCAGTTTGTCGTCACCGACACGATTGGAAACACGAGGACCACATATCACGACTTCACGGTCACAAACACTGCGCATCAGGGGCGTTTGAAAGAGGATTCGACCCGCGAGTGGTACACGCAGGGCAAAGCTGGTTTCGTGTACTCCTACCAGGCCAACGGCAATGTCAATCAAATCACGACGCCCGAGGGCCAGGACTTCAACATTGTTTACACCTACAGCGGCACTGCCATCACCAAGGTCGAAGTCAAGAATGCCTCAAGTGTACTGATCGCCCAGGTGGACTACACCTACTACGGTGGTGTGACGACTCCGTCCACCGACTTGGGCAGCAGCGGAGACTTGGTGCAGGTGAAGGTCTCAATGGCCGACACGTCCGGCACACTCTCGATCGTGCGTTACACGCAGTACCGCTACGACGCGAACAGCAATCTTAAAGCGGTCTACGAACATGACGCCATCCAGCGAATCATCAATGAGTTGGGTGTCACCGACGAGGCCGATCTGCTCACCAAGGATGATGACTACGGCGATCCAGATGTTGAACTATTCGCCAATCGTCGCTTTACCTACTACACGACGGACACGTCCACCAGCAGCATCAACACACCGTTCACGACGGCTGAGAATCTGAACACCACCTACGGCGGGGGAGAAGCAGCCGAGAATGGCTACGTCCAATCCGAGATCATCCGCACAGGCTGTGGTTCGTGCGGTTCCTCGGGCGGCATGACGAAGACCTACTTTTATCTGGACATCGATCAGGGAGCGACCATTGACCAGAATCAGGTGACTCGGCTGGTGATCGAGGACACAGAGGACTCCGACGGCAACGCGCACTCACGCATGGTGTACGGATTGAACTCCACCGGACGTTCGCTGCGCGAGGTGTTTATCGACGATCCCACGGGGACACCCTCCTACTGGTGCGAATCGTGGGTGATGGCCACGACCGGCGAGCCACACCGAATTGGCGAGTACCGTCAGGTGAGTGCCCACGATGTGGGAACGGCGTCGGAACTGCGTGATTTCCTTGACCCGTATGACAGCGAGACCAGCAGTTGGACGAACGACACCAACACGCTTCATGCGTCGGACGGTGTCATCCACATCAACACATTCAACTCGGCCGGTGAGCCGACCGATGCCAAGCTCAAGAAGGGCCGCACCGGCACGGCATATTACACATGGGCCGCTGATTATGGCGACGGTGACGGCGACTCGACCGGCGATGACGATGCGAACAACGTGCTGATGGTGGCCAGCTACTACTATCCGACGCAGACCACCACCCGTGCGGACGGGAAGAAGACCAGCTACTCGTACACGTTCTGGGATACGGACGACCGCGAGATCAAGACGAAGACGACAACGCTGCCTGCAATCTCAACCAGCCAGAATGGCTCGGGTGTCGCGACGGAAACGGTCGAATACTACGACGACGAAGGCCGCCTGCGGTGGACCAAGGATGGCGAAGGTTACATCAATTATTACGCCCCGCATCCGGAAACGGGCAGCACAGCTTTGGTCGTGACAGACGTCGATCCCTCATCTCCCGGCACGGACGTCACGAGCGGGTCGTCCGGTGAGTGGGAAGCCTGGACGACCGGCAGTGCAAGCACCAACAAGCCGACCCGTGGCAGCTTGCCGACCGCGTTGGGCCTCGCCCGCAAGGCATTCTTCGACGACCTGGGCCGTCAGTCGCACACGGAAGATCCGGGCGGTGCCGAGCACTTCACGGTCTATGAGAACACTCGTATGATTCGCTTCCCGTATTGGGACACCACGAACAGTAAATCATTGCTGCCGATCCAGGTAACGGAACTGGCCGATGACGAGACGCAGGTTGGTGAGACCTATGCCGTCCGGGCCAGCTACACGGCCATCTCGCACCCATCTGGCCCTCCCACCGGTTTCTCGACCGAGCCGTCGCAGAGTGATTACGTCTCGTGGAGGCGCTACACGTATCACGACACGACCGGCAGCCTGTCGATGGTGGACCGGTATCACGACATTCCTTCCAGCGGCACCGGCACGCTCTCCACCAACTTCTACAGAACGGTGCAGCAGACCGATGCGCTGGGCCGTAACGATTTCACGATCCAAGTGGTCAGCGGTTCGACCGCCACCGACCGCAAGGAACAGGTCACCCAGCAGGTCTACGACATCCGTGGACGGGTGATCCGCGTGAAACAGGGAGTCAGTGGCGACAGTGCGGCCAACTCCCACAACATGACGGACGACTATGACGCCTACCCGACCATGACGACGATCGCCGAGACAATCTACGACGAGAACGGCATCGGTGACGGCCACGTGACGCAGACTCGCCGCTATCATGGAACGGGCACCAACGACTACACGGGCGTGAACCTGCACCTCACCTACCGGGGCCATGTGCGGGGCAGCGAGCCCTTCTACATGAACGGCTCGACCGAGACAGCCGGCACACCGGTGACGGTGATGGATGTCAACTGGCAGGGTCAAACCACAGCCAGCGGCCAGTTCATTGCCTCTCCCACCTGGACAACCGTCCTCACCGGTGACGGATATTCGGACTACGCAGACAACACGTCCACCAACCGCCGCACGCTGACAGAAACAGTCTATGACGACTTGGGCCGCACCTACCGCAGTGACACGTACGCAATCAACGTCACCACCGGTGCCAAGTGGAATTTGCTGCGGACGGACATGTTTTACGACCGGCGGGGCAACGTCGTGGCTAGCGGCGATCTGGCCGGAGGCACGGCTACCGAGATGGCCTACGACGGAGCAGGACGCCCGTACCAGTCCCGCACGGTGCTGGAACTTGAATCAACCCATTACTCCAGCGGGGCCTTTGCCTACCGCGCTCCGGAGCCTGAGCCGACCCTGTCCTCGATGTCTGGTGGGGATGACAAAGTGATTACTCTGTCGCACAGCGTGTTTGATGACGACGGCAATGTGACCGAGCAGCACGCGTTCGACATGAACCATGATGACGGGACACTCGGCATCGACCTCACCGCTGACGACGACTACGTCCGCCGCACGGTCTACTCTTGGTACGACGATGCCGATCGGCTGGACACCACGGGCGACTACGGCTCGGGCGACACGACAGCCGGTGCCGGGCAGTGGAAATACGCCGCTGTTCCCACCCGTCCGGGGACGGCCCCCACAAGCAGTAGTGACACGGTGCTGGTCACGGCGTACGATTATGACAGTGCCACGGGGCAGCAGTCGACTGTCACCGACGCGGCGGGACGCCAGACCAAAACGTTCTACGACGATCTGGGGCAGGCCACCTGGGTGGCAGAGAACTACGACGATTTCGACCCGGACACCCTCAGCACGATCTCGGATGGCACGGACTCCTCGAAAGACCGCGTCACGCAGACCGAATACGACGGAGCTGGCAACACGATCCAGCTCACCGCCTACAATGGTTCATCCACGGCCACGCAGGAAACGGTCTACCTGTTTGAGGACAGTGTGGCCGTCAATCGCAACACAAATACGATCTATCCTGACTCATCCGACACAACATCAAGTGGCAGCGATCAGGTGAAAGTGACTTGGAACATCGACGGCAGCATGGCCACCCGCACCGACCAGCGGGGCACGGTCATCGCCTTCGCCTACGACGACCTCCGCAGGCCCCAGTCCCAGAAAGTCACCACGCTCGGCGGCGCGACCGACGGCACGGTCCGCTCCATCACCAGGGGCTATGACTCGCTGGGACGGATCGCCAAGATCACTTCGCACGGCAACCAAACCGACGATCCTGACAACACGACCGATGTCGAGAATCAGATCGTCTACACCTACAGCGTTCTCGGCAAGGTCGCCAAGAGTGAGCAATCGCACAGCGGCGTGGTGGGTGGATCGACGCCGTCGGTGGAGTACGCCTACTCGAACAGCAACAGCAGTGGTGTCCTCAATAGTGACAACCGCCTGAGCACTGTCACGTACCCTAACGGCCGCGTTGTCTATTCCCATTACGGCACGACCGACGGGCTCGACGACCGTACCCACCAACCCAAATGGCTGGTCGAAACGAACTCGGTCGGCACTCAACTCGTCCAGTATTCGCGCACCGGCAGCGGTCGCACGGTGATTACCGATTACTTGCAGCCAGACATCAAGCTCGACCTGTTCCAAGGCACCAGCGGCACCTACGCCGGCCTCGACCGCTTCGGCCGCACCATCGACCGGTTCTGGGACGGTTACGGTTCCACAGCCGATGTGGCCCGGATCAAGTACGGACATGAC
>JAGQPX010000172.1 GCA_020426505.1 Planctomycetaceae bacterium
TGATGCCGACCCGCAACGCTCGCAATGCGATGGCCTTTACCTCCGTGGGAAAGGTCAAGATGCGAAACCTCCAGCATCAGCGAGACGAGTCACCGCTCGACCCGGATTGCGATTGTCCAACGTGTGAGCAGTTCAGCCGTGCGTACCTGCGGCATCTGTTCGTCGCCGGCGAGATGCTGGGACCGATGGCCTTGTCGGTCCACAACATCGCCTACTACCAGCGACTCGTCCGCGAGTTACGCTCCGCCATTGCCGAGGGTCGCACGCGTGAGTTTGCTGCAACGCTGCCAAACGCATGAGGCTCAGGCTCACGCGTAGGCGACGTAGCCCTCGCGGGACTTGCGGGACATCAGCGCGACGGCTTGATCGTCGCCGATGAAGGTCTCCTGCTGGGGGTCCCAGTTGAGTTCGCGACCCAGCATCAACGCGATGTTGCACATGTGGCAGGAGGTCATCGTGCGGTGATGGGTGACGACGTCCGAGATGGGCTGCTCGCGGCTGTCGACACTCTCGAAGAAGTTCCGCATGTGATCGCCCGGCTCATGGCCCTTGTAGAGTTCGACGATCCGCTCTTCGATTTCGGCGTTGTCCGCTTCGGTGAGATCATCGATCGGTTTGCCGGTGAGCTTGCCCCGGTTGACGAAGATGCGGCCATCATCCCCCTCGAAGAGGATGCCGTTGTCGAACTCAGTGCCGTCCTCGTCCCGCTTGAAGTGATGGTTCACCGTCATCACCGAGCCGTTCTCGAACTCCAGGCTGATCTTGAACTCGGTCGCCGTGTTGAATCCGTTCGGGAGCGGAATCTCTCCATCGAGAAACGCGTCCCAGTCGAGGTTGTCCGGAACGAGCGGCGTGAACTTGCCCTCGGCACTGGCTTTGACCGGACCGGAGTGATCGAACCCGAGTGCCCATTGAGCGATGTCGATGTGGTGAGCTCCCCAGTCAGTCATCTTGCCGCCGGAGTATTCGAAGAACCAGCGGAACATCTTGCGGCGCTCTTCGCAGTATGGAGCGACCGGGGCGGGGCCAACCCACATGTCCCAAGCAAGGTCAGCGGGCGGTTCGAAGGTCTCGAACGGTCCTTCAGCCGGTGCTCCGCCGATGGCGACGTGTGCGTTGACGTTCTTGCCGAGACGTCCGCTCTGCACGATGGCGATCGCTTTGAGGAATTTCGATTCGTTTTCGCTGCGTTGTTGCGTGCCAACCTGGAAGACGCGACCTGTCTCCTCGACGACCTTGCGCACCTGAATGCCTTCATCGATCGTGAGTGTGAGGGGCTTCTCGCAGTAGACGTCTGCTCCATTTCGCAGAGCCGCGATGGCGATGGGAATGTGCCAGTGATCGGGCGTGCCGATGGTCACGATGTCCGGTCGCTCCTGCTCGAACATGACCCTATAGTCGCGGTACATGTTGAGTCCGCCGCCGAACTCTGAATTGAATTCGTATGAATGTTTGTCATCGACGTCACACACAGCGATCATGCGTCCCAGCTTCGAGGCGTTGCGGGCGATCGACCCACCCCGGTTGTAGCGACCACGGCTGCCACCCACACCAATTGATGCGACCGTCTTCTGACTGTTGGCATCACCCGCCCGAACCGATCCGGTCCATAACGAGGGAGTGGCAATGATCGCACCAAAACCGGCGGACTGCTTCAGGAATGAACGGCGTGTGGTCGTCATGGATGGGTTCTCCTTCGAAAATGACTGCGGCGGGGACATGAATCATCGGGTTTCCATGCGGATTGCATGATATCGACTGAATCCGCTGACGTCACTCATGCCGGAGTCCCGCTTGGGAATCTCTGCATTGCCGTGATCGCTGAAACCTGCCACCATGTGCCTCATTCGCAGAGAGATGGTTTGCTCGCGTTGAGGCGAGGAAGGAAGTGAAATGTCGTCGGAGTTGTGGGCCATTTTGACGCTTGTCGCCTATGCGGTGGTGGCATTGGTGATGGTCGTTTATCAGGCTCGGCTGAGCCCGTCCGGCTGGAAGGTGTGGGTCATCCATGCAATCACCCGTTTCTTCACAACTGTGATGTGTGGACAGCGAATCCAGCAGAGGTGCCCGTTTCCTTCATCGGGCAACGGACTGGTCATCGCCAATCATCGAAGCCCGGTCGACCCGTTCCTGCTTTGCTCCGCGAGTCAGGAGAAACTCGACGGTCATTGTGTCCGCAGTCTGGAGTTCATGACGGCGACCGAGTACGTCGAAATGGGGGGCATCGTCGGTCTCGTCTGCGGAATCATGGGATGCATCCCGGTCGACCGTGACGGTCGCGACATGGGACCTGCGAAGGTGGCACTCCGTCGCATCAAAGCGGGGAGTCTCGTGGGCGTCTTCCCGGAGGGTCGAATCAACACAGGCGAAGGACTGCTCCCTGCCAGTCCGGGGATCGCATGGCTCGCGGTGCGATCGAGAGCACCGGTGTACCCGGCGTTCATCCACGACGCACCGCAGGGAACAAGCATGGTCAACTCGTTCCTCAAACGGAGCAAATCGTATGTGACGTACGGCGAGCCGATCGATCTCTCAGACTACTACCACCGAAAGCCGACACCCGCGATGCTGGACGAGGTGACGGACCTGTTGATGTCGCGTCTGGGTGAACTCGGAGGTGTGAAACCCTCGCCGAGACAACGTGAGACGTGGAGCAACGGAGCTTCCAACCACAACGGCAGTCCAACCTCCGATTTGGAACCAGTCGGCGCCGAGTGACGCTCTGCGCACGATGGCCATCAGTCTCCCGATCACCGAAGGTCGCACAGAGCTTCTTCAGTTATTGCATTGTCCATGATGACAATGCGGGTGGTGACACGGGGCGAGTTCGTGCCGCGTATAGTACGACGGACCGTGATTCGAGTGCGTCGTCGAGAGCACGTAAGGCGAGTAGTCCATGCGTTCGCATCCGCTCCGACGGGCTACACCGATGCCTCTCGGGCTGAACACATCGGGGCGGCACCTCTCGTTCGGATGCGTTCCGTACGACGTGGGCGACTCGAACGCGCTGTAGCTCCGCGTTGGTGGTCCGAAATGAGCGAAGTGCCGTCGCGGCTGGCAATTCTCCGGATGATTCGGTCCTGAATCATGATGCCCGACAAGCTTTGTGGCACTGCTGACACGATCCCAAAGGCGAGGCTTCGATTCCTCAGCCAAACTGGAATGAGACGTCGAAGCCGCGAGCACGATCACGAATAAGCAACAGGACAATTGTCGATTCTCCGGCCAAAACATGTCGGACTCCCTTCGTCCTGTGGCTCACTCGTGCAGCAGACATCACTAACTTGATGTTCGGCAAAAACGGCCATTTCGAGACAGTCGAAAGTCGATGCCCGGACGTCGCCGTCACAACTGGCACAACCGGTTGACTGAGTCTCAAGAAGCGTCAACGGTTGCGACTCGCACCCTGACGCGGCAGACTGCATGTCTTGCAAGCACGAACTCCCCGGACGGAACGTCAGGATGCTTTCCTCTTCAAAACCTGATCGGCCAATTGAGTCGAGCGATTCTCGATCGAACGATGCCGTTAAAGATCCGCCGCGCGGATTTGCTCCGACGCTGCAACAGCTCGGTCCGGGACTGATCATCGCGGGCAGCATCGTCGGTTCGGGTGAGCTGATTGCCACCACAAAGGCGGGTGCTCAAGCCGGCATCTCGCTGTTGTGGCTGATCATCGTGGGCTGTGTCATCAAGGTTTTCGCCCAGATTGAACTGGGACGCTATTCCATCACACATGGTCAAACGACCCTGGATGCTCTGAACACGCTGCCGGGTCCGCGTCTGCGAGTGAGTTGGATCCTCTGGTACTGGCTGCTCATGATGCTCTGCACGATCGGCCAACTCGGGGGGATCGTCGGAGGTGTCGGACAGGCGATGGCGATTTCGTTCCCCATTACCGGCGACTACCGGGAGGCGATCCTGCTGCCGTCTCAGGGCGAGTTGACGCAGCACATTCAATGGGAGGCCCGCATTGCAGAGGAAGCTGCGGAGTTCGCCACACTCAGCGAGGACGAGCAACAGCGTGTTCGGACGGGCGTCGAGGCCATGAATCGTCGATTGGAGCAACTCGGTCAGCGTGGCCAGACGGCACTGGAAACTGTCCGTGCGGGGGAATCGCTGGCGGACCCGTGGACTGTCGATGATCGTTACTGGGCCGCTGCCGTCGCCGTGGTCACCTGCGTCCTGCTGTACATCGGTCGTTACGGTTTGATCCAGAACATCTCGACCGTGCTTGTGGTGTCGTTCACATTTATCACGGTTGGCAACGTTTACGCGTTACAGTCGAACCCCGAGTGGAAGATCCCATTGGCGGAATGGATCAACGGGCTCACGCCTCAGATTCCCGAATCGGGCAAGGCCCTGGGGACAGCGTTAGCGACGTTCGGGATCATCGGCGTTGGTGCAGCCGAGTTGATCTTTTATCCCTATTGGTGCATGGAGAAGGGGTACGGTCGCTTCACCGGTCCCCGGTCGGACGATGATGCGTGGAGCCATCGCGCCCGCGGGTGGATGCGTGTCATGCAGATCGATGCGTTCGTGTCGATGATTGTTTACACGGTTGCAACATTGGCATTCTTTGTGATGGGAGTGGCTGTGCTTCACCGGATGGGCCTCGACCCGGACGGCATGCGGATGGTGAGCACGCTCGCGGAGTCGTACGTGCCTGTGTTCGGCGAGTACGCGAAGTGGCTGTTCCTGGTTGGGGCCATCGCGGTGCTTTACTCGACGTTCCTCGTTGCCCTGGCGAGTCAGACGCGACTGTACACCGACGGCCTGAAAATCTGGCGTCTGATCTCGCCGACCGATGAGGGAGTTCATGAAAGGTGGATTTCGATCTTCGGCGTGGTCCTGCCTTTGGCCTGCCTCACGCTCTATTGGGCAGGTCTCAATCCCGTGAAGGCCGTGCTTCTGTCCGGACTCATGCAGGCGATCATGCTTCCCATGCTGGGCTTTGCGGCCATCTACTTCCGCATCAAACGGACCGATCCGCGATTGGCTCCCAGTCGACTGTGGGACGTGTTCCTGGGACTGTCGAGCCTCGGACTGTTGATCGCGGGCGGCTGGGGAGCTTACGAACAAATCGTCAACAAAATTCTGCCGGCCATTCAGTCATGGCTGGGAGGGTAAGTCATGGCTCAAGCGAGAAGGAATCGACCATGAGTGAAGAGAAAACGATCTTCAAACGCATCATCGACGGAGAGATCCCGGCTGACATTATCTACGAAGACGATCAATGTCTCGCGTTCAAGGATGTCAATCCGCAGGCTCCGGTGCACGTGTTGGTCATCCCCCGTAAGGAAATCCCGTCCATTGCACATCTGGATGACGACGACGGCCCGTTGATGGGGCATCTGCTGTTGACCGTGAGGAATCTCGCGCGCGATCTCGGACTGGAAGACGGTTTCCGAGTCGTCGTCAACACGGGAGAGCAGGGGGGGCAAACCGTCGACCATCTGCACATTCATTTGCTGGGCCAACGTGCGCTAACTTGGCCACCGGGATAGTGGAGCGTCCGAGCTTGATATTCGGGTGGCGGGGTCAAAAGCGAAGCGGATGGCCCCGGCCTTTGGACGCACAATGCCAGGGCCATCCCGTTGGTCTGACCCTGCGACCCAACCCGAGTTCTTAGCCCTGACGAAGCACGAGTGGTCCATCACATCCGAGAAGTTGGGTCCTTCGCGGTTCCGGGCCGCATCTTCGATGCGTCGCTAATCGATCCTTGCGTCTGGTGATGCATTTTTCGCACATTTGATCGTCCAATGCGTCCAACCGGAATGTTCTCACAGTTTCCAAACGGAATGTGCGAAGGCTGGGGATTTCCCTCTATTTGAGATCGAGCCGCACTGCTTAGAATGGAGGACTGCGGGTTGCAGCAACTTCTTTAGGTGATATTTCCCATCCGTGTGACCTGCGCGATTTCACTTTCTCTTGGCTGAAAAGCAAACCCCCACTTCCGAACCATCGAGTCGCTGGATCTGGCCGTTCGAGTTGAAAGAGCGGTTGGGTGAAGGCGGGATGGGTGTCGTCTATCGTGGGCGTTATGTCGTCAAGGACATCGACGTTGCTGTCAAAATGCTGCCGGACGATGTGACGAACCCGATCGTGCTCGCGAGGTTTGAGCGAGAAGTCGAGGTTCTCAAATCGCTGAAGCACCCGAACATCGTGCGGTCGTTCGGAGGAGTGTGTGAGGACAAACGTCAGTTCTACGCGATGGAACTGATGAAGGGCGGTTCGCTGGAGGACCAACTTCAGGAGAAGGGTCGACTCCCCTGGGAACAGGTCATCGACTACGCCCGTCAGATGTGTGCGGCGTTGGATTATCTTCACAAGAACGGGGTGATCCACCGTGACCTCAAGCCGGCGAACTTTCTGCTCGATGACGCGGGCACGATCAAACTGAGTGACTTCGGGCTCGCAAGCGTGATCGCTTCCCGCCGGATCACCAGCGCCGGCAAGACGGCCGGCACGTTGCTTTACATGTCCCCCGAACAAATCCGCGGTGGCGACATCACACCTCAGACCGACCTGTATGCGCTCGGGTGTGTGCTCTTTGAACTGCTGACTGGCAACCCGCCCTTTATCGGTAAGTCGCCGGCCTCGACGATGCAGATGCACTGCAAGTCGGAGGTGCCTCGCATCACGACGGTCGCGATGGACTGCCCCATCGCCTTGGAAAAACTGGTTCGCAAGTTGCTCGAGAAACAGGCTGCAGATCGACCTGCCGACGCGTTGTCCGTAGCTCGTGAACTGAATCTGGTGACGTCCCGAGTTTCCGTCGTCAACAAGCCGCGTGCGATTGACCGGGAAACGGTCGCATCAGCAGCCAGTCCCTCAGCCCATCGGCAATTCAAGGCGACGCAGGCATATTCCAGCGGTCCAAGTGTGTGGCAACTCGGCTGGCCATTGCTGACTTGTCTGGTCGTGATTGCAGGTCTCCTGATTTGGGGCATTGCCCTTTCGCGAAGTGCGAAGAAGGCGGCCCTCGCCGAACAACTTCTGACGACTGCCGTCACATCGGGTGAACCGGCCGTCCGGCTCCATGCCATTCGGGCTTTGGGAAAACTTCCGGACGTGTCGGATGAATCCATCGAGTCGGTTGCTCAGGTGCTTCGTCGAGACAATAACGAACTGCCTCTGCGGGTTGCTGCCGCGAAAACCTTGGGGCAAATAGGAAACCGAGCCAGCGAGTATTCTCCCGTGTTGCATCGTCTCTGGAAGGAAGATCCCAGCGATGTGCTGCGTCAGGAGTCACATCGGGCTCTGGAAAACATCCAGGCGGATGCAGGATCGTCGGCGACATTCTGGATGACACTGTTGGGAGTGATCTCGATAGTGGGTCTTGCGGGATACTTTTTATGGAGCACGATCGTCCGAGCCCTCATTGAGGAGTCGCGGTCACCGCACGGTGCCCGTCTGAGCCCGTGAGATGCTCGATTGAGACGTGATTGAACGTCCGCCTCCGTCATCGACCGGCAGGTCTCACCGGTTGACGACTCGTTGAAACATGTTGCTCGCCGGTTCCGGGTCCAACGTGTGAGTCTTGCGCGATTCTGGCGATTCTGTCTGTTGCGTATTGAATGCGGGTCAGAACCGGTGCGCTCACGAGTCGGCTGCCATGACTCGATACTCGTTAGAGGAAGATAGGGATCGCAACGATCCGGCATGGATGGACCATCTCCCACGATCCGGCGCAATGAGGCAGCAGGGATGTCATACACCATATCTCCCGAAGACACGTCGTGGGATCCAAACCCGGAGCAACAATCCTCGCACTCGAGTCGGTTGCTCATGGTCGTCGCGGGAGCCGTGCTGTTCGTGCTGGGCATCACCATCGGCGGCCTCATGGCGAAGCCGCACGCACCGGCTCCAAGTGAGCCTGCCTACGATGAACTCGCCTCTCTGCGGGCCAAAATCGACCTGCTCACAATGCAGGCGGCCGAGTCGAAGGTTCGTTCAACTGAGTTGGAGCAATTGCTCGTCAGTCAACAGACCCAGCTCTCCCACGAGAGGGAAGTCGCACGTCTGACACACCAGAGAATGTCATTCATCGAGCAGGCCATCAATGCCAATCACGCGAATCGTGACCTGTGTCTCAGTGAACTCGAGCAGCTTCAGGATCAGCCGAAAGGCGTGCCGACCACGCAGGTCATCCAGTTCGTCGATGCGATCTTTGAGTGCAACTCCCGAACCTTGAACACTCTGAGGAGTGACGCGCCCGTCCTGACGGCCGATCTTGAGTTGCAGGAATCGCTGAACGCGGTTCGACTCGCTGCAACCCAACATTCCGCGAAACACCGGCGAGCATCTGTCTCATCCGAACCGACTTTGGCGGAGCCGACACTCGCCGCTCCTCCGGTAACCCGAACAGCACGACAAGGCGTGTTCTTCTCTGCCCCCCCACGCCGAGTGCAGGGAGTGACGTTCATCAGTCCCCGTCCGTCATCACACGTGGCCTCTCAGCAGAACACGGGGATGAGGTTTGTCGACGAGTCGAGCTCCGAAGCCGGCCCCAGCTTTCGCTGATCGCGGCCGCTCGCCAATCGGCTGAACACGGCGATTGCATCCCGACACAGTGACCGGTAACGTGCGATCGTCCGTTTCCGTAACTGTGATGGCCGCTCATGCTGCAGCGACATTTGCTTCTCTGGCTGATTCTCTCGTCAGCGATCGCGATCTGGTGGCCCACGCTTTCCGGTCCGAAGTCGGACGGAGCAGACGAGGCGTCCAAGACGACGAGTGGTACGGGATTTGACCCTCTACTCGTGTATTCGTCGGAAACAGGCCGTTCGGGACCCCGATTCCCGATGGGACTGGTCGTCGCTTTGATCATGTTCGCGATCGGGACGCTCCTGCCTCCGGACGAAATCTCGATGGTGTTGCAGAGATGGCCGACTGTGCTGGGTGGCACGTTGGTGCAGTACACGTCGATGCCGCTCCTCGCATTCGTTCTGGCGATGTTCTTTCAATTGCCTCATGATCTGATTGTCGGCGTCGTCCTCGTGGGATGCGTGCCTGGGGCCATGGCGTCGAACGTGCTCACCCTCGCTGCACGAGGGAACGTCAGCTACTCGGTGAGTCTGACAACACTCGCAACACTGCTTTCGCCAATCGTTGTCCCGCTTGCGCTGCTGCTCACACTTCGCACCCGAGCATCGATTGATTCACTCGCAATCAGTATGCAGTTGCTCCGCGAGGTCGTGGGTCCCGTGATTGCGGGATACGTCGTGTGTCGTGTGTGGAGTCGAGGTGCTCCACACTTGCGTCGCGTCGCCGGACCATTGGCGAACCTGGCGATCCTCTGGATCATCGCAACCGTCGTGGCCCTCAATCGAGACCGTTTGCAGCAGATTTCACCCGCCGTGTTGAGCGTGCTGTTGTTGTTGAATGTTGGCGGATACACCGCTGGCTATCTCGGTGCCACAGCCATGCGACTCACTCATGACATGCGTAAGGCATTGACGTTGGAAGTCGGGATGCAAAACGCCGGAGTGGGCACAGCACTGGCGCTCAAGTGGTTCGAGGAGACGCCCACAGCCGCGATCCCGACCGCGGCTTACACGTTCGGCTGTATGCTCACGGGGACGATGCTGGCCAAGTGGTTTGCGCGAGGCACAGCCACCGCTGAGGACGAAGTCGCAGAGGCTCAGTAGCGTTCGTAGCCATCGGGACCGGTTTGATCGAGTTGCTGTTTCAACTCATCACGTTCGCTGCGCGTGACCTCCAGATCGAACATCAAATACTTGATGTCCAGCCGCAGTTGTGACAGTGCCTCCTGCACGAGTGTGAGGATGCGACGACGACGTGTGACACAATCGACGACCTGATTGTAGGTCGGCTCTAACAGCTTGAACTGCTCTTCGGGCAACTGAGCGATCAATCGCCCCAACTCGACCAACTCGCGCGGCTGCTCGTCTCCATAGCTGTCCGGAAGTCGCGATTCTCGCGGCATGTCATCAAACCTTCGTCGAAATGTCAGCCACCACTGGTCATCAAGAGTTGATGGGAACTGTGGGTGGAGCTTTTCGAGCGGCCCACCTTCTGACCGAGGATGCTCCGTCAATTCTGTGCTGTCCAGATTGTGCCCTTGGTGTTCGCCAAATGCAACCATGCACGCAACCTGTTTATCAGATGCACGTTACGCCGAACCCACCCGCATTCGTCACGGACATTGGTGATGCCATCTCACCACAAGCAACTGTTAGTCGCCGTAATCAATGACGGGCAAAGGAATTACACACATCTAGTGGCAGATGCCCGATTTGTGTACAACTCCCCGCTCTGTCTGCACGGATCGCCCCGATTTCGGGCAGAGAGCACGATTCCCAACCATCCCATCGCCCTTGCCTGTCGCAAAAGATTTGTCCGGCATCAATCGGGCTCAGACCTAAGTAGATCACGGCCCATGGACGGGCTGCATTCCCAGGCTTGCTTTGATCTGCACAGACGTTCGACGTCTGTGGCGATGATCGCGGTGTGCGCTGGGGCGATTCTGCTCCACGTCTCGTCGCCCACATGTGCTGACGACTACCGCGACCCATGTGACTCCTCTCGGACGAGTTGGGAGGTGAACGTCGATCAGACCACGGTGCGCGTCGTCGAGCATGAGCGCGACTTCTACGAACGACAATCCGGGATTGCCTCCGAGCGAGTTCAGATTTCGAGCACAGTCAACAATTCTCAGGCGGAACTGATCCATCGCGTGCCGCGCAGCCGTGTGCTTGGCGAACCAACAGCGTCAGTGTGGTTCCGATCCAACCGTTCGGGGGCTGCCCTCTCCATGAGGATCGTGTTGCCTCATCAACTCGATCCGCGGACGGGCAAACCTGTCTCAATGGAGGTGCGCGGCACACCCTGCACCGAGCCTCACCGATGGCAACAGCTAACCGTGACAGCAACCGACGCACTGGTCGAGAAACAGATGATCCTCCTTCGCGGGCGACTGGCGAACGTCCTCGAAGGTCGCACGCTCGACACGCGTGACGGACATGTTGATCAGGTTTCGATTCACGTGCCAGTGTCCGAAGGGGTGACCGAGTTGCACATCGATGAACTCCAGATGGGACCACTCGTTCGTCTCGACGACGAAGCGGACACCATCCGTCAGATCAACCTCGATCAATCGGAGGTGCTGGAATGTCCCATCCAGATCACCCCCAACGAACTGTTGATCGAAGGGCAACCTCGATTCCCGCGCATCGCTGTCTATCATGGTGAGGACCTCGATGAGTTGGCAGCCACCGGAATCAACGTTGTCTGGATCAACCGCTATGATGATCAGATTCTGCTGAACGAACTCCGCAAGCGGGGAATGTGGGCCATGGCCGCTCCTCCGCAACTGCCGACCTCACCCGACGGTGTTCCGATTCCTTCGGCCCGATCAGGTCTGATGCCCATCCCCGCGTCGACAGCATCCGTCCTGTTCTGGACGGTCGGCACGCGAATCCCCCCCGATCAGTTGAGAACAGTCGAGAACTGGATCAATCAGGTGCGCGATGCAGACCGGGCCTTCACGCGACCTCGACCGGTCATTGCGGACGTGATCAGCAACGAGCGTGCATTCTCTCGACAGATCTCTCTCATTGGCAGCAGTCGTCACATGCTGCATACGACATTCGTCCCCTCTCAGTACCGGGACTATCTCGCTCACAAGAAGAACCTTGCACTCCCGGATCGTTTGAGTTGGACATGGCTGCAAACGGAGGCGGCAGCTCCCAATCTGGCGACTCGGCAGACGTCCCGAGACGAGCCAATCGTCGTCGAGGCGGAGCAAATCTGGCTGCAGGTCCTGACCGCGTTGTCGGTCGGGCATCGAGCCATCGGCTATTGGAAGTCCGGCCCATTGGATGCCGAGTCGCCCGCAGATCAGGAGCGGAGACTGGCGATCTCGTTGATCAACGCCCAGATAGAACTACTGGAACCGCTCCTCGCGACCGGACAAGTCGTCGACACCGTGCCTGTCGAAATAGATGCAGGTAAGAAATCCGAATCACGTTCCCGCAGCTTCGGTGATCGATTTCTGAAATCGGGAAGTAACACCGCGGATGCCGAGTCGCGACCGGACGTGCGGGCTGCGGTCATTCAGAGCAAGTACGGCCGTCTCGTCATGCCGGTCTGGTACGATAATCAGGCACAATTCCAGCCTGGACAGATGGCGGGCAATGACATCCGATTCGTTGTCCCCGGTGGAGGACAGCATGCCTTCGCCTGGAGCGTGACGACCACCAGCGTGCATCCGCTCGAACTCGAGTACCCCGCTGGAGGCATGGAGATTCGTCTCCCGATGATTGACCAGCACGCGTTCATTGTCATCACCAGCGATCCGAAGTTCGGAGCGATGCTCACCCAACGCATGCAGGCTCAACGCGATCGGTCGGCACAGATGGGGGTTGAACTCGCACAGTTAAAGCTCAAGCGTGTCAAAGAGACTCATCAACAACTCGAACAACTGGCCCGCACGAAGGTGCCTCAGGCAGACGCTCGTTTGACACAGGCCGAGCAATCGGTGCAGCACGCAGCTGCTCAACTTCTGTCCGAGCAACCACAGTACGATGAAGCACGACAGAGCTGCCGTCTGGCTATGCAACTCCTCCGAATAGTTCAGCGAGATCACTGGGAGAATGCCGTCGCCGACATGTCGTCTCCCACGACGAGCCCGCATACGATCTGCTTCTCGACACTGCCGGATCATTGGAGGATGGTAAACGCCATCGGTCGCGGGACCGGATGGAGCGGCGAGAACTTGCTCCGTTCAGGCGACTTTGAGGACCTGGACTCAGTCATCGCAGATAACTGGCTATCCGTCTACGACACCTCTCAGAATCGCCGAGTCGAACTGCATTCGGACGCATCGAGTGGGCAGTACGGTCTTCGGATCTTTTCTCGTTCCGACCGAACCGAAATGTCACCCGACGTCCCTCTGACACCCAATGTATCGGTGATTTCGCCGCCTATTCCGGTGCAGGGCGGACAGATCGTCCTGATATCAGGCAAGTACCGCATTGAGGAACAGGTCAACGGTCACCCGGACGGGCTGATGCTCTATGACAACGTCAAGGGGACGGTCGGAGCACTCCGTTTCTGGCGAGGGACCCCCAAGGGCCAGTGGGAATCGTTCCGCCTCATCCGTGAAGTCGCCCACAGCCGTGACGTGCAGTTCACAATTGAACTGAATGGTGATGGGGACGTGCGATTCGATGACATCCGCGTGGTGGCCCTGAACCCGCCCCGGCTGGCGAGCGGGACTCAGCCTGCCGAACCCTCGAAGAATCCTCGCCGCAATCTCTTGGATTTCACTCCATCATTGCCTAAAGTTCCGTTCTGGAACGGTCGGAAATCGAAAGAATCAGACATCGTTCCAGAGTGAGCTATCGGTTCGAGATTTCGATTCTCCACAATGCTGTAGACACGACCGTGGGGTTGCTCACTCCACGGGAGGCCGAGGTCGCTGCAATATCAGTGAGGACGGCCGAATCACATGATTCATCTCAGGTGTTGGCGCATTCGGTTCGTGCCGATCGCCGATCCCTGTCATACACAATAACGTTTCGAGGAAAAGAGGATCACTTATGCCTGTCGCAACTCCCCAACAGTACGCCGCGATGCTCGACGCTGCTCAGGAAGGTGGATACGCCTATCCCGCGATCAACATCACGTCGCTCGTAACGATCAACGCCGCACTCAAGGCATTCGCAGACAAGAAGTCGGATGGCATTATTCAGGTGTCAACCGGTGGGGGCCAGTTCGCCTCGGGGCTGGGCGTGAACGATGCCGTCCTGGGATCGATCGTTCTCGCGGAAGCGACGCATCGGCTCGCAGAGCAGTACGACGTGTTGATTGGACTCCACACCGACCACTGTCAGCCGGGCAAGGTTGAGAGTTTTCTGAAACCACTCATCGCTGAGACCCGACGCCGCCGCGAAGCGGGTGACGGCAACCTCTTCCAGTCCCACATGCTTGATGCGTCGGAACTCCCCTTGAAGGAGAACATCGAACTCAGCAAAGAGATTCTCAAACTCTGCGCCGAGTGCGAGATCATTCTCGAGGTCGAGGCGGGCGTCGTTGGCGGCGAAGAGGACGGCGTTGATCATTCCGACGCTCCGGATGACAAACTTTACACAACCCCCGAAGACATGCTCGAGGTCTACGAGGCCTTGAATGGACTGGGGCGTTACATGTTCGCAGCAACGTTCGGCAACGTGCATGGCCACTACAAGCCGGGTGCCGTCAAACTCCGTCCCGATATCCTCAAGCAGGGACAGGAAGCCGTCATGGCCAAACATGGCCAAGAGGCCGAGTTCGACCTCGTCTTCCACGGCGGCTCCGGCACTCCGCGGCACGAACTCGAAGAGACGCTCGCCTACGGTGTCGTGAAGATGAATATCGACACCGACACGCAATACGCCTTCACGCGACCGGTCGTTGATCACATCATGACCAACTACGAAGGCGTGCTGAAAATCGACGGCGAGATTGGCAACAAGAAAGTCTACGATCCACGCAGCTATCTCAAGAAGGCCGAAGCGGGCGTCACTGAGCGTCTGGCGGTCGCCTGCGACGACCTGCACTCGACCGGCAAGTCGATCCACGGCACGGTCTGACTCCGACATCATTGAATGCATATGAGTGGCACGCCCTTGCATTTGGGAGGGCGTGTTTCCTTTGATAATGGATCAAGAACATGACTGACTCGCTGTTCGATGTCTCTGATCAGGTCGTATTGGTGTCCGGTGGCAGTCGTGGCATCGGCAAGGCCCTTGCACGCGGCTTCGCGGAACGGAATGCCCTTGTGGTGATTGCCGGTCGCGAAGCTGCGACGCTGAAGACCGCCGCTGAAGACATCTCCGTCGGCGCTCACCCCGTGCAGACAGTCGTATGTGACGTCGCAGAGACTGCTCAGATCGAGCAATGCGTTCAGCAGGTCATCAACGACTGCGGTCACATCGATACGCTGCTCAACGTCGCAGGCGTTAACATTCGTCAGCCGGCGAACGACTTCACCGATGAGCAATTCGACTTTGTCCTCGACATCAACTTGCGTGGCGCCTTCTTCATGGCCCAAAAGGTCGGTCGCCATCTGACCGAACGTGGCAGCGGATGTGTGATCAACATCGACTCGCTGAACAGTCATTCGCCCCTGACGAACGTCACTCCCTACGCCATGAGCAAATGCGGCCTCAATGGGATGACGCAGGCTCTCGCACGCGAATGGGGACCGGATGGGGTGAGAGTGAACGGCCTGGCACCCGGCTTCATTCTGACTGACCTCACACAGCAACTCTGGTCCGATCCGACGATGCAGGAATGGGGGCGATTTAACACGCCCATGAGCCGGCTCGGTCTGCCGGACGATCTCGTGGGAACAGCCGTCTTTCTCGCGTCACCCGCAGCCGCCTTTCTGACCGGCCAGACGATCTACGTCGACGGCGGCCTGATCAGCGGCCGCAACTGGCCGATCCCCACCGACGGCGGACAGTCCCGAGAATAGGGATCTCAACTGAATTGATGGGATCGCCGCGTTTAGCGACGCATCGTAGATGCGGCTTTCCTGTTGCAGCGCATATTATGGTGAAGCATTCGCAACCAGTTCGAGATCGCACTCCGCGATCACAGGATCGCCATGATCGTCCTGTGTCAACACGCGAATTGTCAGCGGCATGTTCAATGGTCCGGCCTTCAGGCCCACATGCAAATTCAGAGTTGCCTGCGTCTCGTTGTCGTCGAGTTGGACCGGATCGGCGGATACTCCCTGAATGTGCGGTGGAGTAAGCAACTCGACACTCACCGGCCGATCCGTCAGCAGACCACGCTTGACCGTCACGGCGACTTCGGCCATCGAGTCTCTCGTCACTGCCAGCGACTTCGGCGAGACCGATACGCTGAGCGGTGCGGGTGCGGTGAGAATGATAATCTGATCGTCGGACGGCGTCGTGCTGGTGCTGACATTGTGATGCCGGCCTTGCTCGTCCGTGATCTCTCCCACAGCCGTGACGACGACGCGCCCCAGGCGGCTCATCTCCAGCCAAGTCGGAATCTTGATCGCATACTCAAACTGGAAAACGCCGGCAGGCACGAGCATCTCGTCAGCGGTCACGCCTTGAAGATGCCGCTCCTGTTTGTCTGCCAGCCGAATCTTCAATGGCCCCTGATAATCTCCACGCTGAATCACGAACGGCCGACGATGGATGGTCCCCCGCGAGGCGGACTCGATCCGATACTGATCGCCGACCATCTTGAAAGGTGTTGGCAGACAAACCGCCAACAGCACGTCGTCGCGAACCGGATCTCCGGGCTTGGCCGGTAGAGGCGCACCACGAACGGGGCCCTCTTCTTCCTCCTCCGCCGACAACGCAACGCCCGAGACACGGATCGGCACGCCCGTGATCGGCGCGTTGTCTGCTGCCGTCAACACGATTTCCCCAGAGGTCTGGTCACCAGCAACAACAACTTCGTTCGCGGTCACCCCCTCTGGGAGTCCTTCGACCGTCAGCCGGACAGGTCGGTCAAAACCATTCACACGGTTGACTGGAATGTTCAGTTTGGCCTCAGCTCCCCGGAAGAGTGTGAGGGCATCGGCAGGAAGTTGCAGGTCGAAATCGGGCTCACCTGCAGGGGAAAGCGTTAATCGGTAAGCGTACTCATCCCCGGCATCGTCCGGCGCCACATGACAAATCTCGACGATGCATGCTCCGTCGTTCTCCGGAGTGAAGGACCCGGTTGGTTCGACCGGTTTCGATCGCGTGCTGCCTGCCTCGACAAGCGTCGTATCCTGTTCGTCACATATCCGCACCTGCGCATCCAGACGTGACCCTAGCGAAGCAGCCTTCAGCTCGAACGAAACTGGCTTTCCCGCATTCACGTGAAGCTTCCAACGGTCGACCTCGCCCGGCTCTCGAATTCGTCCGTTAAGCACGATTGGCTCGACGAGATCGATTGTTGCCGATGGCGAAGCGTCTGATTCGACATACTCCTTGCAATTGCTCACCTCGAGGCGGATGGGATTGGATGCCGTCTCGTTCAAATCAAGTTGCACGAGCTTCGCACCCGCGCCGCCCGGCATATGCAGAGAGACTTTCGTCTCATTCGAGACCTGCTGTCCGTCACACTCGAAATTCACCACCTCGCCGGATCGACCGCCAAGGGGGAAGACGTGATCGATGTACTGCCCTTTGGTGATCGTCAGGCGGTAGACGTAGTCCTGCAAGCCACCGTAGGCGATGTCGTGGATGCGGACTTCGTACGTTCCCGACACGGGAGCCACAAACCGAAGATGCGAGTCGGGGCCTGTGTGATCATCGTTCTCGATCAGCTGTCGGCCCTGCGGATCACGCACTTCAAGGCGCGAGTCCAGACGCGACATGATTCGAGCGGCGTTGACGTCACAGGTGATCGACTCTCCGGCTTCCGCGTGAACCCGCCAAATGTCGATGTCTTCTCTCGGAAAGATGCGACCGTTGATGGTCACCGGCAGCTCAACGTCCACGGGGATCGGCTGTCCGTCGATTTCCTCCTCGACGACTTCCGGCAGGTCGCCAATGACAAACGGTCGCCCGGGCACGGCTCCCTGAGACGTCCAGAGTTGCCAGTACGCTTTTCCGACGGGTGCGTGCGGGCTGATCTCAATGTTTGCCCCATGATCTTTCGGATAGTTTTCGGCGCTCTTGGAAGCGGGCAAAAAAATCTGTGGCCCCTCGAACCAAAGTGTTTCCATTTCCTCGACATGAGAATCCGCGGTGACACCCTCACCGACGATGCGGAACGAGCCGCCGCCGTGCAGGTTGAGTGCCCCGATCCGCACGTTGACGTCCGTGCCACGCTGTCCCCCAGCCGGGAAGATGTAGGACGAAGCGGGCGGATCGACCGGACCCTCATCGGCTCGACCGACACTGAGGGAAACTGATGCGATCAAAACCAGAATCGCGAGGCACCCACTTCTCATCCAACAGACCTTTTCTCGATCACAGACAGAGCGCGACATCATGACTTTCGAGAGTTCACAAGTTAACGAAGAGGCATTGTCGGTCCGCAATTCAGACCAGTTCGTGCAGAACGTGTCCTTGGTTCACAATCTTGATCGGACGGCCTTCCGGGGTGATGAACTCGTCCTCGGGATTGATTCCCAACTGATGATGAATGGTTGCAGCGAGGTCTTCCGGACTGACGGGTCGCTCAGCCGGCTTTGCGGCCGTCTTGTCACTCGCTCCGAGAATCTGGCCGCCGGCCACTCCGCCCCCGCCCAACATCGCCGTGAAGCATGGTCCCCAGTGATCACGTCCAGCTTTGTCGTTGATCTGAGGCGTCCGGCCGAACTCTCCCGTGACGAGCACCATCGTCGAATCGAGCATGCCTCGGTCAGCGAGGTCCTTGTAGAGCATGGCCATGGCTGCATCGAGATTGGGTAGCAGGTCGTTCTTGAGGTTCTGGAAGTTGTTGAGATGCGTATCCCAGCCAATGTGGCTGACGAGGACACACCGAACGCCCGCACTGACAAGCCGTCGTGCCATCAGACACGATTGCCCCAGTGAGTTGCGACCATATTCGTCGCGAACTGAAGACGGCTCGGAATGAATGTTGAACGCCTGTTTCGCCTCGGCGGAGGTCATCAGTGAGAACGCACGCTCACGGAACTCATTGAGCGACTGAAGCGAATTGTTGACAGTGGCTTCGGCAGATCGTTGATAGCGATCAACGGTCGCGAGCAACTCATTGCGGTTATCGAGACGGCTCGCATCGAGGTCCATTGGTGGAACAACGTCACGAATGGTGAAGCCCGGATCATTCGGGTCTGCATTGATGCTCAGCGGCGCCGCAGCCGGACCGAGGAACGAAGCTCCGCCAGAATTGTGCATATCCGGCAGACAGACGTAGGACGGGACCGATCCACGGGCTCCCAGCTTTTTCGAGATCACAGCTCCCATCGAGGGTCGCTCGTTGTTTGGCTTCAGCGAAGCCTTGAACGCCGGAGTGGGGGCGTACCCGGTCAACAGGTAGTGGTCAGCCTTGCCGTGTTCCGAAATGGTGTGCGTACATGATCTGATGAGAGAGAACTTGTCCATCTGACGGGAGACGAGCGGCAGATGATTGCAAACCTGCGTGCCCGCCACGTTCGTCGAGATCGGATCGAACTCGCCACGAACCTCGGCAGGCGCATCCGGCTTCATGTCGAACGTATCGATGGTGCTCAGCCCTCCTTTGAGGAAGACGATAATCAGCGAACGTTCATCGACCGTCTGGGCATCGAACCCGGATGCCTGCTGTTGAAGCAGACCGGACAGTGACCAGGACGCACCGAATGCACCTGCGGACCCGACTCGCAGGAAGGAACGGCGACTCACATTGTCACAGAACTGGCCACGCTTGTTCATGACGCATCCGTCTTTCTGTTGACTCGTTGACTAGTGCCAAGGGCACTTTGGTGTAGCGGCGTTTGGACGCCGAAATGCCTACGTTTCATGCTCGGTCCGCCGCTGGGGACGCTACACTTATCTGTCCCCCGCTCTAATGATTGAACAGGAACTCCTGCGAATTCATGAGGCTCCACGCCAGATCCTCAATCGCATCCTGACGTGACTCCGCACGATCGAAGTAGGCGACCACACGCTCCAACTCTTCTGCGGAGGGACGCCGTGAAAAGTACGTGAGATAGAGTTCCTCGATGATCGATTCTGCGCTCCTGCCCGAGGTTTCCAGACGTGACATCCGACTCGCCGGATGTGCGGTTTTGGATTGGAGTTCTCCCGAGTTCAGTACATGCAGCACCTGAGAAACATTTGTCTCCACAATTCGCTCACACTCGCACGACGTTTTGCGAAGCGGTCGTCCGAAGAGGTTCAGGAAGTAGTGCTTGGCCTCACTGTCCCAGAGATCAATCGCCCGAATGCCCAGCGGATGGCCGGGGAACTTCTCCGGCCGATCGGTCGCCTGAGAGATCGCATCCATCAACACCTCTGCGTCCATCGTTTTGAACGTGGCACGTGAGTAGTTCTGGTTGTCACGTTCGTTCGTCGCGTTCGGAGTCGTGGATCGCTGATAGGCCTCAGTGGCCACAATCGAACGGATCAACGCTTTTGTGTCGAAGGAGTTGTCGATCAGGATCGTTGTCAGAACATCAAGTAGCTCGGGGTTCGAGGGAGGATTGGTCTCGCGTAGGTCGTCGACCGGTTCAATCACTCCTCTCCCCAGAAAGTGTGCCCAGAGTCTGTTGGCCATATTCCTGGCAAACCAGGGGTTGTCCGGCGACGTCATCCAGCGGGCAAGTTCGTCACGGGCATCACTCGTGTCTCCCACCGGCTCCTGACCCAATACATGAGCGGGAACATCGCTCCCGTCGCGTGGGTGTTTCGCCACCGGTTCTCCGTCGACGTTCACCAACTCACCTCTCGATGTGGAGACGATGCTCACCGGCTCGAAGAAAGCACGCATGCCGTGATAGTCATTCTGACTGATGCGATCAAAGGGGTGGTGATGACATTCGGCACACTCCAGTCTCACTCCGAGGAACACCTGAGAGAGCAGGCTCGACCGTTTGCCGGACTCCGGGACCGCCTTGAAGAAGGTGCCCGCCGGGTGATCGGCCAAACGTCCGTCAGCGGCAATCACGGAGCGAGCGAAGTCATCCACAGGCAGATCTGTCGCCAAGGCATCGCGGATCCACTTGTAATAGGCATAGGCATCTTTATGCCCAAGGACCTGCCGATCGACGCGGAGCAGGTCGGACCACTTGAGTGACCAGTAGCGGGCGTACTCTTCACGCTCAAGCAGTGTATCCACAAGCGCCACTCGCTTGTCGGGATCTGTGTCGTCGAGAAACTGTCGTGCCTCGGATGCCGTCGGAAGTGTGCCGATGATGTCGAGAGAGACGCGACGCAGGTAGGTGGCGTCATCACACCGTGGTGATGCGACGATGTTTAACTGGCTTAATCGTCGATTGATCGCATTGTCGATCGGATTCACATCCGTTGTCGGAAGAGACTGGATATCGGGCGGCGAGTCTGCCGAATGTGGATTCGGGATCAGAATCTGGGCGATGCTCATCTGGTCGAGGAAGCCCGCCATGATGGCGACGTGCCCGGGTGACTGGCCGACCTTGACGACACCCTCTTCGCTCACCTCCGCCATGCCTTCGTTGTTCGTGCGGTATCTGCACAGCGAAGTCACGTCCCTGTGTGAGCCATCGTCAAAGACGGCCGTCACACGCAATGGTTGTTCGCTTCCGAAGGCGAGAATCTTCTCATCGGGACTGACACGAAGTTCGACGAGCTTCTGTGGATTCTCAATATACCGCGCCCCCGATTCGATCCAGTTGCGAAGCACGTCGTAGTCCGTTGTCTTGGCAGACAGCCGCACTCCGCCGCCATGAGGCACGACTCCGGTGGCTTTGGTCAGCAACAGGCTCTTCTCCGCCGCTGCCGGAAACACACGACGCCCGCGACCATCCATCACGATTGCTTCGTAATCAGCGGGCGGATCGAATCCGAAGACCGACAGTTTGAATCCATTCTGCCCTTCGGCCTTGCCGTGACAAGGGGAGGAGTTACATCCGTGCCGCGATAAGATCGGCGCGACGTCGGTGTCGAAGTACACACGCTGCTGCTCATCAGCGGGACCGATCCCATCCTCGCTAGCCTCAATTGTTGAAGCGAGCAGCAGCATCATCGCGATGAGGATGTACCTGTCAGGAAGGCGCACTTTCATGCGAATCGGTGGGTTGGTCCTCGCGGGTGTTTGGAACCTGCATTGTAAGGCATTTCTTGACTGAATTCCTAGCCGATTTTCCATACAGGCTGGAGATTCGACCGTCAGTTTCGTCTGATGTGGTCATTGCAACACGCGTCAGTGACCCTGGCGAGTGCCCGTCGAGATTCACCGCAACGAGGTCATCACCTGTGAATTCAAACAATCTCACCACATCTGTCGATCGACGCAGCATGCTGGTCTCGACTGCCTCAACCGTCGCGGGTGTCTCGCTGGCGCTTCCCACAGCAACCTGCGTACAGGCGGCAGAGACGACTGAAGATCGAACGTCGTCCATCCGCGTCACCGGGCTCACGCCAACAATCTTCCATGACCGTGTCTATATGAAGATCGATACAAACCACGGTATTCATGGTTGGGGAGAGATCAAAGGGGTCGTGCCCTCGGTCGCAGCGGCGCTGGCAACTTCCATGTTTGAGTTGCTGGAGAATCAGAACCCCACGCGGATCGAACATCTCTGGCAGTCGCTCTACCGGGCGGAGCGCAATCAGCGCGGCGGTGCATTCATGCTGCATTGCATCGCGGGGATCGACATGGCGTTGTGGGACATCACAGGCAAACTGTGGGGAGTCCCGGTGCATCGTCTGCTCGGCGGTCCGACGCGCGACAGCATTCGCGTCTATCCGTCAGCGAAGGCGGTGAAGCTCGGTTCCGGCCCCAAACCGCACTCCGGCAATCCCAGTGACATCGAGCCACTGGTCGAGCAGGTCCGGTCCGCCCGCGAACAGGTCGGCAAGGACGGTGCAGTCATGTTCGACGCTCACAGTGCGATCCCGCCAGCAATGTTGATTCAGTTTGCCAACGCGATCGAGCCGTACGACATCCTGTTCCTTGAGGAGCCTGCCGTTCCTGGCAACATCGACGTCTTCCGACGTATTCGCGAGTCCGTCAACGTGCCGCTGGCAGCGGGTGAACGTGACCGGACCATTTGGGGCATCCTGCCCTATCTCACGGAGGGGGTGCTCGACATCGTGCAGCCGGACTGCGGTTACACCGGCGGCATTAGCCAGATACGCAAGATCGCGACCATCGCTGAAGCCTACTCGGTCCCTCTTGCACCGCATTGCACGCAATCCTACCTCGGCATGACAGCGAGCTTTCATGTTGCTGCATCTGTCCCACACCTGTTGATTCACGAATCATACGACGATGACCTGTTCGCGAAGTTCATTCATCCGAAGTGGACCAAGCAGGACGGGCAAGTCACGATTCCTGACGGCCCCGGACTCGGCATCGAGTTGGATGAGGCGATGATGAGCAAACTCGCCAAGGAAGCTCGAGGAAAGTATCACTGGCGCGGCCCGCATTACCTCCCAGATGGGTCCGTCTCCGATTACTGACCCAAATATGTTGTATCGACATCGCTCGATTGCCCCCCGTTTCTTCCGAGTGACGTGCCACTGCTTCGGTCGGGCACCCACGACGCCGAATTGTCACTCAGCACTGCTTGCCCGACCGAAGCAGTGCTGTTTCGAGGGGGAGAAAGATGAATGTCGGCCATGCAAGCAGTGGCACATCCCTCGAGGAATCGAAGCCTTCTGACTTGTGCAGACACCTATGAACCGGGTCGAGGTGAATTTGTCTTAAAGGACAGACCTCGGATTGCGATCCGACGTCAAGTGCCCGGCAGGATCGATCGGACGAGTTCGATGGACGCCCAGACGGCGAGCGAGAATGTCAGCAACATGACAAGATTCTCGCAGATATTGTTCCGATACTCTCTGCCGATGAAACGTTCGCTTGCAGTGATTCGCCAAAGACCGCCGGCAAGAATGGGGACCAGTGGCACCTGAAGACCGTTGCCGATGACGGTCAGCGTCACGAAGCCGGGCATCCCGGGCAGAGTCCAGACGAGAGGCGAGATCAGTGCCCAAAGCGCGACACTGCGATAGACCGTTGATGAAGTCGCGTCTGCTCTGGCGGTTGTCACATCTCCTCGCCAGTGGCGGACACTTTGATCCGCGATGAGCGACAGCACCATGGAAATCCCGACATACGAAGTGAAGACGGCCGAGAACACGCCGATCAGCAGAAGTCGCTCGCCCCAAGGGCCCAGGACCTCGCCCAACACGAGCACCAGTCCATCCAGGTTGCTGACGGAACGATCGGTGCCGTGAATCACCTCCGCACCGAGTGTCCAGACGGCGAGATTCAACAGAATCATGATCAGCACACCGAGCAGGAGGTCGAAGGTCTGCACGCGGCGATACGCAGGTCCGCGCCAGCCCTTCAATTCCATGAAGTAGGGATATGCGAGATTCATCATCGAGCCGCCCAGCGCGCCGATCATGCTGACGGCGACGAGACTCGCGCCGAATGCCCCGACCTTCTCCGGCAATGAGAATGCGAACACCCCCTGAAGAATCCCGGCCGGATCGGGTCCCGCCCAGATCGCGGAGCCGATCAGCGCGACTGACAGCACAGCGAGGATGATTTTGAAGACTGTCTCGATTCGGCGGTAGACAGGCCGGAAGACGAGCCCCAAGGCGGCGACGACCCACACCAGCGACCACTGCCACGTCGCACCGCGACCGGTGAGCTTGGCGCATGCTTCGCCGCATCCGACCAGCATGAATGCGCCATACACATGTGCCATCACGACAGAAGCGACAATGAGAAACGGAGCGAACCACGGGTGCAGACGAACAAGTCCGTCGACAACCGTCTCTCCGTTGGGGTTGCAGAGTTGGTACTTGGCAATCAGCGAGACAAACACAAACCTGACGATCGCCGCAAGCACGAGCACCCACATCAGGGCATATCCATAATTCCCTCCGGCGACGCTCGAATCCACGATGTCACCGGCGCCCAGCCATGTAAGCACGACGACAATGCCAGGGCCGAGGGACTTCAGGTACTCCAGAAACGTGCCGGGGATGGCGGTCTGACTGGCCGAATCCTTCTCTCTGTTTTGCATGATCCCTCCGCGATCTCAGTTGACATCGATCGTCGCTTCATCGATCTGAGAGCATGCCGAGCGTCTCCCGCTCAATCAAGTCAAAGTGCAACTCATTTGATCCAAAGTCACAGATGAGATGTTATCATCTGTTCGATAACGAGCCCTCGACTGGTTCCCAAAGCTGGTTCGCCCATGAACGGCTGACGCCTGAGAATGAGGATTTGACACTTGATGCGATCACTCCCTGTTGCGAACTCTTGTCTGTACGCCCTCATCCTCCTGCTGGCATCGCGCGCGACGATTGCTGCAGATCGGCCTGTGCGATTCAACCGGGATGTCCGCCCGCTCCTGACCGACAAGTGCTTTGCTTGTCACGGTCCGGATGCTGAAACCGTCGAGGGAGACCTGCGGCTGGACCTTCCGGAGTCGGTCACCCGCGAAGGGGGAGTGATCATCCCGGGCGACGCGGAGGCGAGCGAATTCGTCAAGAGGATCTTCTCGGACAACGCCGACGAGGTGATGCCCCCTGCGGAGACGCACAAGCCCTTGAGCCGCGATGAGCGGGAAATGCTTCACCGTTGGGTCGCCGAGGGGGCCGATTATGAATCGCATTGGGCGTACACTCCGCTGCAACGTCCGGCCCTTCCCGAGTTGACCGATGCGACCCAAGCCACTCACCCAATCGATCAATTCATCGAATCACGATTGAGCGACGAACAGGTTGAACCTGTCTCGGAAACGGATCGGATAACACTTATTCGACGGCTCTCGTTCGATCTGACAGGCCTCCCACCAACGCCGTCAGAGGTGGAGGCGTTCGTCAACAACACATCGGACGATGCCTTTGCGAATCTCGTCGACCGGCTGCTGGCATCACCCCGTTACGGAGAGCGGATGGCCATCTACTGGCTTGATCTGGTGCGCTACGCGGACACCGTTGGCTATCACGGCGATCAGGATATCTCGCAGTCCCCCTACCGTGACTATGTGATCGACTCGTTCAATGCCAACACACCATATGACCAATTCGTCCGTGAGCAGTTGGCCGGTGATCTGCTCCCCGATGCGACCCTGACGCAACTGGTCGCCTCCGGTTACAACCGCCTCAATCAAACGACTGAAGAAGGCGGTGCACAGGATAAGGAGTATCTGTCGATCTACTTCGCGGACCGTGTGCGGAATGTCTCACAAGTGTTCATGGGGGCGACGATGGGATGCGCCCAATGTCATGACCACAAGTATGACCCCTACACGATGCGGGATTTCTATTCGCTGGGGGCGTTCTTCGCAGACCTCGACGAACGGGGCAAGTACTCTGGACGAGGACGTCCTCCGACGATCCGGGTGCCAAACACACAACTGCAACAGCGACTCACAAGACTCGATCATCAGATCGCCGAGTTGAAGTCTCAAATCGAGCCGCTCCGTCAACAGCTCTTGATTGATCAGGACCAATGGGAAGCCGCGGCTCTGGCAAAAGTCGATGACAACTCAGAGATCGAGACTGCCTGGATCGACGATCGTCAGGACACGGGAGGGGAATCCAACGGCGCATGGGACTTTGTCACCGCCGAGCAGGGGCCGGTCCATCTTGGTGAGAAGTCGCGAAGGCAGACGTCGAGCGGACTCGTTCAGCACTTCTTCATCGGCGCGAAGCAGCAAGTCACGATCTCACCGGGACTTCACTTCTACTTCTGGGTCTACCTCGATCCGCAGAATCCTCCGTCCGCGATGATGCTCCAGTTGAACGACGGCTCGTGGGAGCATCGGGCCGTTTGGGGAAGTGATGACATCGAGTTCGGTCGTCGGGATGAGAGTTGGGCGGGTTACCACCGCGTTGGAGATCTTCCGGAAACCGGTGAGTGGGTGCGTCTGGAGGTCGATCCACTCGAACTGGGAATCCAATCCGATGGCAGCGTCAACGGCATGGCGTTCACGCAATTTGGCGGACTGGCCTATTGGGATCAGGCGGGATGGATCACGCCGACGATCCCGATGAACGTTGCCGATGCCCTGAGAGTCGCAGCTGAACAACGAAACAAGGAACAGGCGAAGGTCGTCAGCGAGCATTATCTGGCGACCGCAGAGCCGATGATCGCTCTCAAGCAGAAGATCGCTGACGTCGAAGCCGAGCGAAGCGAAGCGGAGGCGTCTGCACTCACGACGGTCGTCAGCAAGGCGGTCGAGCCTCGCGAGATTCGCATCCTCCCGCGAGGGAACTGGATGGACGACTCGGGCGAGATTGTCACACCAGCCATCCCCGCCTTTTTGGGCGACCTGAACACGGGCGATCGCCGGGCGACGCGGCTCGATCTGGCGAACTGGCTGTGTGAATCGGATAACCCGCTCACCGCTCGCGTGATGGCGAACCGGATCTGGAGCCTGTTGTTCGGACGAGGCATCTGTCAATCAGTCGATGATTTTGGTGGGCAGGGCACATTCCCATCTCACCCCGACCTGCTCGACTGGCTGGCGGTCGAGTTTGTGGAGTCCGGATGGAACATCAAGCATCTCATTCGCACAATCGTGAGGAGCGACGCGTATCAGCGATCGTCACGACCAACACCCGAACTGCGGACTGCGGATCCTTACAATAATCTGTTTGCGAGACAGGGACGTTTCCGGCTGGATGCGGAGATGGTCCGGGATGTCGCCTTGCTGACGAGCGGACTCCTCGTCGAGAAAGTCGGCGGGGAAAGTGTCAAACCGTATCAACCCGCGGGTTACTACGTTCAGCTCAACTTCCCGAGACGGGAGTACGCTGCCGATAAGGGGGACGATCAATACCGACGCGGCGTTTATACCCACTGGCAGCGGACGTTCCTGCATCCGATGTTGAAGGCCTTTGACGCCCCCAGCCGCGAGGAGTGCACGGCTGTCCGATCACGATCCAATACACCTCTCCAGGCACTCACGTTGTTGAACGATCCGACATTCGTCGAAGCTGCGCGCGTCCTCGCTGCCCGCATCATACGTGAGGGAGGTGATGGTCCGGACACTCAGGTCGACTGGGCTTATCGAACGGCTGTCTCCCGCTCTCCGGCGACAGCAGTCAGCGACGAACTCAAGAGTTTGTACGAACATCACCTGGAGCATTACAGCCATCATCCGGCTGAGGCGAAGCAACTGATTGCCGAAGGAAACACTCCGGTCGCCGAGGACCTTGATGCCGTCGAACTCGCCGCATGGACCAGCGTCGCCCGCGTGATCCTGAACCTGCACGAAACCATCACCCGCTACTGACCAAATCAACACTCGATCGTTGAGCACCATGACCTTCTCAAACAATTTGAACCCACCCGTTGAATCGCAGCTCGCGCGTCGGACGTTCCTGCGTCGGACTGGAGTCGGCTCAATCGCGCTGGCATCACTGCTGAAAACCGCATGTGCCAATGACGAATCTCAGACGCACCATCCACCGCGAATAAAGCGCGTCATTCATCTCTGCATGGCTGGTGGACCTAGTCATCTGGAGACCCTCGACTACAAGCCCGAGTTGGCGAAACATGACGGCCAGCCGATGCCGGAGTCGCTGACCAAGGGCCAGCCGATCGCCCAACTGCAAGGCAAAGCCCTCAAGGTGTTGGGACCGCAGCACGAGTTCGCCCGGTATGGAGCAAGCGGCTTGCCGATGTCCACGGTCTTTCCGCGCACGGCTGTCCACGCGGATGACATGTGCATTATCAAGTCGATGCACACCGAGCAAATCAATCACGACCCGGCTCACACCTACTTCAACACGGGCACCGCCATCAGCGGTCGACCATCGATGGGCGCATGGGTGCTGTACGGACTGGGAGCCGAGACGGAGGAACTTCCGGGCTTCATCGTGCTGACGAGTGAAGGGGGCGGGCAGAGTCAGCCGATCAGCTCTCGCCAGTGGCATTCCGGCTTTCTTCCCAGCCGTTTTCAGGGAGTCCAGATGCACTCGACCGGCAGCCCGGTCCACTATGTCGAGAGCCCCTCAGGAGTGACTCGCGA
Organism: Planctomycetaceae bacterium; assembly: GCA_020426505.1. GTDB lineage: Bacteria > Planctomycetota > Planctomycetia > Planctomycetales > Planctomycetaceae > JAHBXU01. The sequence continues at coordinate 28,631 of JAGQPX010000172.1, forward strand.
ACAACAGCGGGAAGTCATCGACGCTGTCTCCCGCATCAACTCGTTACGCAACAGCGAACTGGACGATCCGGAGATCATCACCCGGATCAACTCCTACGAGATGGCGTTTCGGATGCAGGCATCGATCCCGGAACTCACCGACATGTCCGGTGAGCCGAAACACATTCTCGATCTGTACGGCTGCACGCCCGGCGATGGGTCGTTCTCCAGCAACTGCCTGCTGGCACGGCGGCTGGCCGAGCGAGGTGTCCGATTCATTCAACTCTACCATCGCGGCTGGGATCATCATGGCGGAGTGAAGGATGGTGTCGCCACGACCGCCTCGCTCGTCGATCAGGGGACCGCTGCACTCCTCAGCGACCTCAAGCAACGAGGCATGCTGGAAGACACTCTCATCGTTTGGGGCGGAGAGTTCGGCCGTACACCGATGGCACAAGGTTCAGGCCGCGATCATCACATCAAGGGATACTCCATCTGGCTGGCCGGTGGCGGAGTCCGGGGGGGGATGACCTACGGCGAGACGGATGACTTTGGTTACAACGCCGTTGAGAATCGCGTTCATGTCCGCGACTTCCACGCCACGATGCTGCACTTATTCGGCATCGACCACCGCCGCTTCACCTACCGATTCCAAGGCCTCGACTTCCGCCTGACGGGCGTCGAAGAATCAAGAGTCATTGGAGAAATACTCACATGAGTCGTCTCACACTTGCACGAGATCTCGTCCGGCACGATCGAATTGGTTGACGAGTTCAACTGGGATGTCAAGGAGACAATCCCATGTGCCTGTCCCTCGCGATAGGAAGTTGGGCGGAATACAGAGAATGTGCCCGCCACGTCGTGACGGGACTTGAGTAACCGTTTGTGGTGATCCCGCCGATAAACGTTCCCAACAGCAAGGAAGGGAATTGGGAGAATCCCCTGGAAACCAGAGGTCCCAGAAGTAGGGCCGGCCAGACTCGAACTGGCAACCAACGGATTATGAGTCCACACATCCGATTTCAATTCTCGATGGTGAACTACTTGACTCACAACAGCTTACGTATCGGCATGGTTTGCTTCCAGCCAACTCCACTCTCCAGATTCTACACAGATTCAGCCAGTTTGAAATCGATTCTGTACCGAATTCAGTACCGCAGAGGAAATGAGGGCTGGTAACGGAGTCGCAGGATCAACAAGCCGTGACCAGCTAAGTCTGTGATTGCGACGGCTTGTCATCAGTGCCCTGTTCAGTGACCTGCATTCGCTTGTTGTCACTACCCGATCACGCATGTCGCGATTTGACAGTCAAGACACGACGGGCCCATGAACGCGAGGCACTTGTTGTCCCCGATTGTCGGTTTCCGTCTCCATCTTTCTGAGGCAAAGGACCGGGGACTCGAACCCCGAGTCCTATACCCACAAGGCTTTGGCTGGCGGTACGTTGCGAGATGACCAAGATGACGAATCAGTGATATGTCAGTGCATGTATGACCCAGCTCGACATCGATTGTCATCAATCGACATCGAGCTAGCCGAAGTCGTCCGAATCTGGCCGACGCTTTCGATGCCAATTCGTCGAGCCGTCATCGCTCTCCTTCACGCATCTGGAGTGAAGACGTGACAATTCCATCCTCTGACTGTCATTCTCCTGATGCGGCCTGGAGCAGGGCATCGTAACGCGCAACGGCTTCGGTGTTGCCGGCTGCGGAAGCCCGGTCGCGGCGACGCTGGAGTGAATCCAAATACGCTTGCTCCGCTGCCTCGGCCTGTTCTTGCTGGGCGACTTGCAGATTCGCCTCCGCCGAATTGACAGACGCAATCATCTCGTTCAGATTGGCGACGATCTCGGCCGGTGCGGAGGCGGAGGCGTCTTGAAGAACGGTCCGAGCCTCATCGTATTGGCCACTGATGAGCAATCGAGCGGCAATTTCCTTGGCGACGCGAGCCTTGACTTCATCGCTCTGGGCATCAGCCAGTGCCTGATCGAGCCAGGGACGGGCAGCCCCCCAGCGATAGTGTGGAACCGTGTACGGCCCGCTAGGACCTTGGCGAATCTCCTCCGCATGACCGCGTGCGATCAACCAGTTAACCCGCTTGTCACCAGCAACTCCCGGCTGGTCTAAGCGTGCATCCAAATCAGCGATCCACTCGTCCAACTTGCCTTGCGTGAGGTAGCTGTAATTCAGCGTGTAGGCAATTGGAAGGCAGCAGGAGCCATCGGTTTGTTCAAGATGCCCGTCATGCAATTCGTCGGCCTGTGATGTTTGATGGGCGATGAAATGTCCAACCCGACGACAGGCATCGCGGAAATCTCCATCAATCGAATGAATTGACCCGGCTCCCGGATTGACGGTGTGGTCGGCATGCTGGATCGCCCACAGACCAAAAACGTCCAGAGCTTCCTCGACGGCTCCAAACCGAAAGGCCTGATACAATTCCCATGCGCCCTTGGGTTTCATGCTGGTCAGCAAATTCGGACGCACGACAAGCTCTTGGAGAAATGTCCGGCGTTGTGCCGATGACAGTGCCGATGCCGTTCCTTCCGGATCGACAAGGAATGGGTGAAGTTCACCAGATGCCTCCAAGTTGTTGAGATAATCAGCCGACATCGTGTCATTCCAAAGGGTCGCGGAGGCCTGCTTTTGAACATCTGTGTCTTCCGTCACATCCAGTCGGCCGTGACCCCACACGAAGTCAATCGTTGGATCAATTCGGGTGACTCGCTGAAAGGCTCCCCCTTCGCTCCAGGTGTACGTTGCCTCAAGTCCTTCCCCTGCACCTTCGACGGGAGACAAAGCGTCGGCAGGCACCACGGTTGTCTCAATGCCTGGCCCCTCCCAAAACAAGATGGCGTGTAAGGCCCCCTCGGCATCTGCTGATGCCTCGATCGTCAGATCGACTTGAATCGGTGATGGCTCACCGGCCTGCAGGCTGACCGGATCCGCCTTGTATGACCAGTCATTGGGTGTGGCGGAGATAATCTGCTGCCCATTCACCGAAACCGTGACGGACTTCTTCACGAAATGGTCTTTGTAACTTGCGTTGACGTCGATGGGACTCACAGAAAAAGTGTAGTTTCCCGCTTGGGGAGCAGTGATGCTCCCTTCCCAGCGAACAGAAACACTTCCGGAAACAATGTGGGCAGAAGAAAAAATAAAGCCGGCAGCAAACAGGTCTTCTTTGGCCATATCCGCAAGTTGGCCGCCAGCATCCCGCCACTTGATCGCCTCACCGATCAGTTCCTCGAAGGGCATGCCCAACGAGTCCATCAGGTCGATCTTCGCACGCATTTCCGCATAGCTACGACCCGTCCAATCATCTTCCCGCGCACGGACAGCTGCCTTGAGTTGCTCTTTTTTTTCGGCATCCTTGTGGAAAACACGGCGTCCAATCCGCTGCAACTTGGCTAAGACGGAGTAGTCCTGCTCGGTGTCAATGAGATCGAGCAGAACGTTGGCTGCGTGCTGCGTCGTCGGCTCATCAATGTCCAGAGGAACAACTCCGCTCTCCTGGAGTGGTTGAACGACATCGACGAACTCCTCCGGTGGGAGGCTTTGCCAGTTTCCCGGCAGTTCCTGAGCTTCCAGGGGTGTTACAGTCGCGGCCACAAGAAAAACTGCCGCAGTCGAGATGGCGAAACGAAAACATTGAGACATGATGCTCCTCCTGGGCAGCCCGAAGGTTCTGAGAATGCGATCCACACCAAGGTGGATTCTGGGCGACGAGTGTTCGAGAGCGAATAGTGTGGTAGCCATTCAAATGCTCCACAGCCCGATGGTGCAACGAGAGAATCCGCTGAGAGATGTCAGGCTTGTGTCGAGTTGACAGAGAAGGGATTGGTGGAAGGCCAACAATCGAACCCAACACAACTGGCACGTTACCGTCGCTCGTGCCGGTTTTCAAGAGGAGTGTTCTAGCGTCTTTCAAACAAAGGTGAATGGATCTTACATCACGTCAGCCATTCGCCGATTCCTGCATGTCGGTGATCTCCCTATTCGCTCGTTGGCACACATCGACAATTGTTAATGTGTTAATATTCTCGGGAATCGAAGATTCTCAACTCAAAACACTTGACGCGTCGTTCTCGCTTCGTAAGCTGACGCTTGTTGGGGTTCAACGTTCACTTCTCGAACATCCCCACCATTTTCTCTCAGCGTCATAACTCTGGAGGTGCCGGGCCACGCAAGTGATTTGCGTTGTTGCCTGATTCTTCTCCCCTCCCCAGAGATGATTCCGGCTAACAGCTCCGAATCACTGCTGTTGTCATCGGCATCTCTTCATTCACGATGGGCTATCTGTCTTTCCGCATTTCAACTCGGACATCATCTCAGACCAACGAGGGACCTGATGACGCGCTCAACCCGAGAACTGCTGATTCACACCTTCACCGGAATTCGTAAACGCATTCTGGATTCGGTCATCTTCTCGACAACGCCGGCTCTCCGCACATGTCACAGGGCGTTTCAGCGAGGCTGGCGACCCGTCCTGCTCGGCTGGCTGATGGTCACGATGGCCATCCCGCCGCAATTGCTCATGGCGACGGATCATACGCAATGTACCGGAGACTGTGGATTCAATGATCCGCCCTGCCGCGGAAGGAACAAATGGCGCTGTTGCTATCAATCTGCCAGAGCGCGGCAGCTGCAGGGCTGTGACACTTGTGGCGGAGGTGGTGGCGGAGGAAACGGCAACAACGGGAACGGAAATAATGGAAATGGAAACAACGGGAACCCTAACCAGGGCCCTCCGGGTTGTTACTACGGGATCTGCACTCGGCCCCCAGCTTCCAGTGGCTTTCCTGTGTTGTTTTACCGTGGCTCGTCGACTGAGTCGGTGCGGGACTTAAGCCTCTCCACGCCCCTTGGTGGCTGGTCCGTCTATCGCAGTTACGACTCGACGGCCACCGGAACCACTGCCCTCGGTAACAAATGGTTAGGCGGGGGTGCGGACGAATATCTGGTGGAAGACGGAGCCAACATCAAGTTGCACACCAGTGCCGCTGCATTAGTCGAATTTACGGCCAGCGGCTCGCCCCCCACGTACACGGCCGCAAACGGTCAGACGTTGGAGTTGACACACGATTCGACGGAGCAGGAGTTTATCGTCACTGACAAAATCGGGCCCGAAAGGACCACGTATCACGACTTCACGGTCACGAATACTGCACATCAGGGGCGGTTGAAGGAGGATTCGACCCGCGAGTGGCACACGCAGGGCAAAGCAGGTTTCGTGTACTCCTACCAGGCCAACGGCAATGTCAATCAGATCACCACGCCCGAGGGCCAGGACTTCAACATTGTTTACACCTACAACGGCACGGCCATCACCAAGGTCGAAGTCAAGAATGCCTTGAGTGTACTGATCGCTCAGGTGGACTACACCTACTACGGTGGTGTCACCACTCCGTCCACCGACTTGGGCAGCAGCGGAGATTTGGTGCAGGTGAAGGTCTCGAAGGCCGACACGTCTGGCACGCTCTCGATCGTGCGCTACACGCAGTACCGCTATGACGCGAACAGCAACCTCAAGGCGGTCTACGAACATGACGCCATCCAGCGGATTATCAACGAGTTGGGAGTCACCGACGAGGCCGATCTTCTCACGAAGGATGATGACTACGGCGATCCGGACGTCGAATTGTTCGCCAACCGCCGCTTCACCTACTACACGGCGGACACGTCCACCAGCAGCATCGATACACCGTTCACGACGGCTGAGAATCTGAACACCACCTACGGCGGGAGTGAAGCAGCCGAGAATGGCTACGTCAAATCCGAGATCATCCGCACAGGCTGTGGCTCGTGTGGTTCCTCGGGGGGGATGACCAAGACGTACTTTTATCTGGACATCGATCAGGGAGCGACCATTGACCAGAATGAAGTGACTCGGCTGGTGATTGAAGACACCGAAGACTCGGATGGCAACGCGCACTCACGCATGGTGTACGGACTGAACTCGACCGGCCGTTCACTGCGCGAGGCATTTATTGATGACCCCACGGGGACACCCTCCTACTGGTGTGAATCGTGGGTGATGGCAACTGGCGGCAAGCCACACCGCATTGGCGAGTATCGTCAGGTCAGTGCGCACGATGTGGGAACGGCATCGGAACTGCGTGATTTCCTTGATCCGTATGACAGCGAGACCAGCAGTTGGACGAACGACACCAACACGCTTCTTGCGTCAGACGGTGTCATCCACATCAACACGTTCAACTCGGCCGGTGAGCCGACCGATGCCAAGCTCAAAAAAGGCCGCACCGGGACTGCGTATTACACATGGGCCGCTGATTATGGTGACGGCGATGGCGACTCGACCGGCGATGATGATGCGAACGACGTACTGATGGTGGCCAGCTACTACTACCCGACGCAGACCACGACGCGGGCCGACGGCAAGAAGACCAGCTACTCCTACACGTTCTGGGATACGGACGACCGCGAGATCAAGACGAAGACGACAACTCTGCCTGCAATCTCAACCAGCCAGAACGGTTCGGGCACGGCGACGGAAACGGTCGAATACTACGACGACGAAGGCCGCCTGCGATGGACCAAGGATGGGGAAGGGTACATCAACTACTACGCTCCGCATCCGGAAACGGGCAGCACGGCCCTGATGGTGACGGACGTCGATCCGTCCTCTCCCGGGACAGATGTGACCAGCGGTTCATCCGGTGAATGGGAGGCTTGGACGACCGGTAGTGCCAGCACCAACAAGCCGACGCGTGGCAGCCTTCCGACCGCACTAGGACTCGCCAAAAAGACGTTCTTTGACGACCTGGGGCGCCAGACGCACACGGAAGATCCGGGCGGTGCCGAGCACTACATGGTCTACGAGAACACCCGTACGATTCGCTTCCCGTACTGGGACAGCACCAACAGCAAGAGCCTACTGCCGATCCAGGTGAGCGAACTGGCGGATGACGAGACGCAGGTTGGTGAGACCTATGCCGTCCGGGCCAGCTACACGGCCATCTCAACGTCATCAAGCGAACCGACCGGGTTCTCGACCGAACCGGGACAGAGCGATTTCGTCTCGTGGACACGCTACACCTACCACGACACGACCGGCAGCTTGTCGACGGTGGACCAGTATCACGATATCCCTTCCAGCGGCACCGGCACCCTCTCGACCAATTTCTACCGGACCGTGCAGCAGACCGATGCGATGGGGCGTCCAGATTTCCAGATTCAGGTCGTCAACGGCTCGACCGCCACCGATCGCAAGGAGCAGGTTACCCAGCGAGTGTACGACATCCGTGGACGTGTGATCCGCGTCAAGCAGGGAGTCAGCGGTGACAGCGCAGCCAACTCTCACAATATGACGGACGATTTCGATGCCTACCCCACGCTGAGGACGATCACCGAAACGGTCTATGATGATAACGGCATCGGTGACGGTCACGTGACGCAGACCCGCCGTTACTACGGCACGGGCACCAATGACTACACGGGCGTGAACATGCATCTTACTTTCCGTGGTCAAGTGCGTGGCAGCGAGCCCTTCTACATGAACGGCTCGACCGAGACGACCGGCACACCAGTCTCGGTGATGGATGTCAACTGGCAGGGACAGACGACCGCCACCGGACAGTTCATCGCCTCCCCCACGTGGACGACCGTTCTCACCGGCGACGGATATTCGGACTACGCAGACAGCACGTCAACCAATCGCCGGGCGCTCACGGAAACATTCTACGACGATCTTGGCCGCACCTACCGCAGTGACACGTACGCAATCAACGTCACCACCGGTGCCAAGTGGAATTTGCTGCGGACGGACATGTTTTACGACCGGCGGGGCAACGTCGTGGCTAGCGGCGATCT
>JAGQPX010000173.1 GCA_020426505.1 Planctomycetaceae bacterium
AGCCTGAACCGGCTGGGCCACCCGTGACCATCGCACGACCAAGCTGCTGACGACCATTGAATACTCCTATGATGGCCTGCACCGGCTGATCGGTCGTCAGGTGACGGATCACACTCCGGCGACGCCTGAGACGACCAAGCTGGGTCACGTCGACGACGGGGCCAGCGAACTGTTGACGCTGAATCTCGACAACGGCACAGCCTGCGCCGTTGTGACGGAGTCCCGGCTGGTCGCACCGGTGGGGAGCGGCTTGGCCGGGCAAATCCTTGCGGTCGACGTCGCTGCTGGTAATCAGGCGACGGGAGCCACGCATGCCGTCTGGACCTTAGCCGATCCGGCAGGCACGCTCCGAACTATCGGCATTTCAGAGCATACGACACCCGGGCGATCAACCTTCTCTCCCCGAATCCCATCGTGACGCGTCGAATCCTTCGACACACATGACGAGCACACGGATGCGGCTTGACAAGAGGCCGAAACTGACCAAGGACGAGCACACCTGTGTCATTTGACTGGTCCGGAAATCGGGGTCCATATCAGGTGACAAGGTGACCCATCGGCCCTGTGTGCCGAGGGTCTAAATCCGTCCGAAAACTGTCCGAGAAGTGCTGGTACAGGTCCGAAAACTGTGTAAAATCTGGACTGTTGGTGGTGAAAACTCGCTTCACAACAGTCACCAGAAAGCACTACTGGTGAAGCACTTGCGTGACAAGAAGCCCAAGCTTCATCTCTGGAAGCGATTGACCTTCGGAGCCAGACTGTATCGACTGGCCTGCCGCTGCGGGTATCGCGAGGCAGACGAGAAGCTCTTCGCGGCTGATGGAGGCGAATGGTGCTGGAGCATTCACCAGCAATACTTGGCTGTCGCCCAGGGGATTCTTGGTCGAGCCGCCGGCGAGCGCGCCGGACACTGGTATCACGCGAGCGAACATGTGTGGGACACCGCCCGCGTGCTGCATCCCGACGACGATGAGGCCCGCCGCCAGTGGGCCGATCAAGCCCTCACTCATCTCCATGACGGGGGCGGCTGTGCGTTGCTGGAGTGGCTCACCACCGAGCGGTCCCACTGGCGATGCCGCAAACGAAAAGCGGTCACGCAACTGATGGCTTACGTCCAACCCCGGCTGGACCGCACCGATGATCCAACATCTCTCGCCCACGGCTGGCAGATCGGCAGCGGCATGATCGAATCGACCGCCAAACAACTGGTGGGCCTGCGGCTGAAAGGCCCCGGGATGCACTGGAGCGAACCCGGCGCCCTGACCGTCACCGCCTGAAGAGCCAACGACCTCAACCGGCCACTGGTACCAACTCTGGAAGACCCTCACCCTGAACGCCTGAACCACGACCAATCAGGGACTACACCCCCTTGGCCCCACCACTCCTTGATCGAATTTGGTCCATAGGCAAAGTATGGTATGATTGATTGGTCGTGTGACGCATTGTAAGACTAGCGCCCGTGGCACAATCAATACTCTTGGTGACTCGACAGTTTGCTGTCGGCCGAACCATCTCAATCTGAGAGCAAGAGATGAACTGTAATCGCTTCACTCCGGTCCTTACGCGGCGTGACATGCTGCGGGTGAGCAGTGCAGGATTCGGGTCGCTCGCTTTGGCGGGGTTGTGTCAGAGTGAGGCTCGTGCTGCTGGGCCGCTTGCGCCGAAGGAGCCGATGTATCCTGCGAAGGCCAAGCGGGTCATCTTTCTGTTCATGCACGGCGGTCCGTCGCAGATGGACACGTTTGATCACAAGCCGCAGTTGACAAAAGATCACGGCAAGCCATTGCCATTTGACAAGCCCCGCGTGTTCTCGGCGGAGACGGGCAACCTGTTGGGCTCGCCCTGGAAGTTCGCCCAGCACGGGGAGTCGGGAGCGTGGGTGAGTGAGCTGTTCCCCGAAGTTGCGAAGTGTGTGGATGATCTGTGCATCATCAATTCGATGTGCGGGTCCAACTCGCGACACGGCGGGGCTCTGCTCGAACTGCACACCGGCAGCGACACTTTTGTTCGTCCGAGCATGGGCTCATGGATCACCTATGGACTCGGCACCGAGAATCAGAACCTGCCGGGATACATCACCATCTGCCCCACGCTCACGCACGGCGGAGCGACCGCGTACGGATCAGCCTTTTTGCCGGCGGACTATCAGGGGACACCACTCGGCAACGCGAGCATTCCGTCCGATCAGGCCAAGATCCCGTTTATCGAAAACCACGATGGCATCTCACCCGCAGTCCAACGACAGGAGTTGAGCTTCCTTGAACAAATGAACCGTCGGCGACTTGAACAGACGGGGCCGGACTCGGATCTGGAAGGTCGCATCAACTCGTTCGAGTTGGCGTACCGCATGCAGATGGCCGCTCCGGAATTGCAGGACATCAGCAGCGAGTCGGAGGCGACACAGAAGGCGTACGGTCTCGACGATGATGCGACGCGGAACTACGGCATCCAGTGTCTGATGGCTCGCCGCTTCGCTGAGCAGGGTGTGCGGTTCGTGCAGGCGACACACAGTTACAAATGGGATCAGCACGGCGGTCTCAAGACGGACCTGCCTCGCAACTGTCGTGAGGTCGACAAGCCGATCGCTGCCCTCCTGCGGGACCTCAAATCACGTGGCATGCTGGATGAGACACTCGTGCTCTGGGGAGGCGAGTTCGGTCGCACACCCGTCTCACAAGGAGGCGAAAACGGTCGCGACCACAACCCACAGGGGTACACCATGTGGATGGCGGGCGGCGGCGTCAAACAGGGCCTCGTCTACGGAGCGACCGACGACTACAGCTACTACGCTGTTCAGAACAAGGTGCATCTCCACGACCTGCACGCAACGCTGTTGCATCTCCTCGGAATGGACCACACTCAGTTGACCTACCGCTACGCAGGTCGGGACTTCCGCCTGACCGACGTCCACGGCGACGTGGTACACGACATCATCGCGTGATCATGGCTCATCTGCCTGCAAATAGGCAAACAAGTCCCGAAGCTCCTGCGGTTTGAGTGGCTTGAGGACGTTCTCGGGCATCAACGATGCAGACATTGCGTGCATTGTGTCGATGTCGCCTCGGGCAACCGTTGTGCGTTCGTTCTTGGCGTTGACGAACGTGAGTTCACTTGGCGTCTGGTCGACCAACAACCCGGTGACAATGCGACCGTCAGTCGTGAGCACCGTGTAACTCAAGAATTCCTTGCGGATCTGAGCGCTGGGATCGACGAGACTGGCGAGCAGGAAGTTCTGATCCTTGCGATTGGCTTTAGTGAGGTCCGGCCCAATCTCCTTGCCTTCACCGTGCAACCTGTGACAGATCGCACAGGTCTTCGTGAACAGCTGACGCCCCTTGGCAAGATCACCGGTCCCGGCCCTGAGATCATTTTCAATGCGACGAATCTCTGCCAGCTTCTCCTCCGGTGTGCCAGGTCGAATCTCACCCCAATGTTTGAGGACCAGAGCATTTATCTCGTCACTTTCGAGGAGGGCGACTCGTCGAAGTTGATCGACGTTAATCTGCTCCGGCTTGTATAGGTCCTGATCAATCAACTGGAGAAGTGCGAGCGCAGATTGAGTTCGACTCAGCAGCACATCTTCGATTTGTGTTTGCAGATCGGCAGCCAGGGTGGGGTAGACCTCCAGCAAACGATCGGTGACCGAATCATTTGAGAACTTGCTGATCACGCGGATTGTCTGTTGCTGAATCGCTTGCGGCTCGCTCGACCCAATCAGCGGAAGCAATGTTGGGATGCAACTGTCGTCCGCCAGTTCGCCGAGGATCTCGAACATCGACAATCGGACCGCTTCTTCAATACTCGCATCGACTGCAAGACTGACGGCCCGGTCGTGAGCCTCACGGCTGCCAAGTCTGGTTGCCAGTCGAATCAGCAGCGGGTCTGTCGTTTCTTCATCCCATCGATCGGCAAGGAACTCAGCGAACTGCGGGGGAATGGCATCGAGTCGGTTTGTGGGTTGCGACTGGTCGATCTGTTTTGTGGCGATGTCCTGAAAGCGAGACCCCGAAGGCAGACCGGGTTGTCGTTTGTGCCCGATGAGTTTGAGTCCGGCATCGAGGGCCTGCATCATCCGACGATGTTCAGAGTCGTTCGGCATCCGCGATAGAATCCGGGAACAGGCGGCGAAGGATTCCGGTTTTCCTTCCGCGGCGTAACGCTTCATCAGCCGTTCCATGAGGAAATCGCGGATCATCGGAGTCTCCCAGGCATCGGGCCCGGTGAACAATTCCAGAATCAAATCCATCTCGGTCACAGCATGCCGCTCGATCACCCACCAGACTTGGAGCGGGATGTGTGGGTCTTCGAGCAACCGATTTCGCTTGGCGATGGCATGGGCGATGGGAAGTGCCTGTTCCGCTGGCAGGCGAGCTGCTGTGCTGGCAAGTTGGTTGGTGACCAGAAAGCTGTCATCAAGCTCTGCGTGGTCGAAGAGAACATCCGCGATCACACTCGACACTTCCTTGCGATCTCCCAGCAAACGAACCGCCCATGTCCTGACTGATTCATGGGGATGCGCAAGCATTCTATGAGCGAGCGGCTCATTGAGTTCGTCGATCGTGTGCAGGGCCCACATCCAGCGCAGAGTGAGTTCATCGTTCCGGGTTGACTCAGGATCACTCAGTTTCTCTCTGAGCAAGTCTGCCAGTTCAGGGTCACGTCGCTCGGCAAGAACACGTAAGGCTCTACTCACCCGCCAACCGTTGGCGCTTGCAAGCCAGTCGATCAGGGTGAGTCCCGACCGAGTTTGTGGATCGGTCGTTCCCCCGTATGGCCCATCCTTCCAACGCAGGCGAAATATCCGACCGTTGCTGCGATCCCAGTTGGCGTCAGGATCCGGATGTGCTGTCCGTTGGTCATGCCAGTCTGCGAAATAGACCGATCCATCCGGTCCCATGACGGCGTCGCTGGGGGCGAACCACTTGTCGTTCGCGCCAGCGAGAACACCTCCATTGAACGAGCGGAGTGTTGATGCAGCGGGAAGGAATCGATGCCAGCGGACCGCGTGTCCAAGAGTGTCGACGGCCATGTAGGTGTTGCGATACTTCTCTGGAAATGACGCCCCTTGGTAGATGAAGCCGCCGACGGTGACGTGGCCGCCCTGGAAGTTCTTGTGGGGGACGTGTCTGAAGTAGCCGAAGGCGTACGGGTTGTGCAGCTCGCCGTGCTTCTCGAAGGCCTTTTCGTAGTAGGCCCCTTGTTTGATGTCGAACACGATGTAGCCGCCGTGATTGGTGCCTGCGATCAGTCGTCCGTAGCGATCGAAATCGAGGCCCCACATGTTGCTGCCCCCTTCCGCGAACAGCTCGAACTCCTTGGTCACCGGGTGATACCGCCAGATGCCCTGCTCGAATTCGATGCCTCGAATGTTCGCCTGGATGTTGGTGCCCTGCGTCCCGTACAGCCAGCCGTCCGGTCCCCAGACGAGCGAGTTTGCGAGTGAACTCGAGTCCTCCATGCCGAAGCCGGTGAGAAGCACTTCCGGGTCGGAGTCCGGCACGTCGTCGCGATCACGGTCGGGATAGAACAGCAGGTAGGGGACCTGTAACACGAACACACCTCCGTGTCCGAAGGCGAAGCCGGTCGTGAGATTGAGGCCGGTCACAAAATCCTTCGCCGTGTCACAGACGCCGTCGCCGTCCGTGTCTTCGAGGATGGTAATCTTGTCCGCGCCGACCGGTCCGCGTGGCGGCGGCTCGGGCACGCGGTCATACGTGGTGCGGGAGTAGCGATCGACCTTCACTCGTTCGAGACCAGCTGGATTCGGATATTGCAGATACTGAATGACCCAGAGTCGTCCCCGGTCATCGAAGTCGATCGCCACCGGCTGCCGCACATACGGCTCGGCAGCGACCAACTCGACGACGAATCCCTCGGGGGTCGTCATCCGTTCGGCCGCTTCTTCCGGCGAGTATCCCTGTGCGTGGAGAAACGAACTCCAAGCCAAGACGGTCACGAAAACGAGAATGCTGACGGCGTGCCACTGCATCGGTCGGGCAATTGTGTGAGCAACTCGTTCTTCCGCACTGCTTGCCCGGCCGAAGCAGTGCCGAAGTAGGAACCGCGTGCATTCTCGGCAGGGCAAGCAGTGGCACGTCAATCGGGAAATGATCGACAGAAAGAAACTTGACGTGATCAATGGATTCTTCTCACGGACAACGAGGGAATGTATCGCAGATTACAGGGGCTCCGGTGTCACCCAGTAGCCGCCGAGGGCGTGGTCGAATTTGGCTTCGGTGCCTCGATGTTTGGCGTCGATCTTCCCGTCTGCGAAGACCGTCTGCCCCATGACCCAGGTACGGACGGGCAAACCGGTCAGTTGCTCGCCGTCCCACGGGCTCCAGCCACACTTGGTCACCTGATCCTTGTTGCGGATGGTGTGTCGTTTGCGGAGGTTGACCAGCACGAGGTCCGCATCGTACCCCTCTGCAATGCGGCCTTTGTTGACGATATCCCAGACACGGGCCGGGGCGTCACACATCCACTCCACGACCTGCTCCAACGTGCAGCGACCTTCGTTCACCGCGTTGAGCATCAGGGCCAGCGAGTTCTCGACCGCCGGCAGACCGGATGGCGAGTTGGGGTAGGACTGGTCCTTCTCCTCCAGCGTGTGCGGAGCATGATCCGTCGCGATGACTTGAATCTGCCCATCGTTGAGACCCCGCCAGAGGGCGGCGTTGTCGACGGGTGACTTGATGGACGGGTTCATCTGCACGAGCGAGCCGAGGCGTTTGTAGTCTTCAACGTTGAACAACAGGTGATGCGGGCACGCTTCGGCTGTCAGGATGTCGCCGTGATCCGCGATGATCGGGAGTTCGTCTGCAGTCGAGACGTGCAGCACATGGAAGCGGTGATTGTGACGCCTTGCCAGATCGACAGCCCGCTGAGTAGCAATGACGGCTGCCTTGTGGTCGCGAATTTTGGAGTGATCAGCGTAATTTGAACCTCCGTTGAGCCGGGCCGCGTTGGCTCGCACGGTCGCCTCGTCCTCGCAGTGTGCACAGATGGGGAGTGTCGTCTCTGCGAAGATGCGTTCGAGGGCCTCCTGCTCATCGACCAGCAGATTCCCCGTGCTGGAGCCGATGAAGATTTTGATCCCCGGAGTACGGTCCGCTTTCTTCAACTCAGCCACGTTGTCCGGCGTTGCACCGATGTAGAAGCCGTAGTTCACGACGCATTTGGACGCTGCCAGATCGAGCTTGTCTGCGAGAGCCGCTCGTGTGATCGTTGCCGGCTTGGTGTTGGGCATCTCCAGGAATGTCGTCACGCCCCCCTTGGCACAGGCGAGCGAGCCGGTGTGCAGATCCTCCTTGTGCGTGAGACCCGGATCACGGAAGTGAACCTGATCATCGATCACCCCCGGCAGCAGATGCAATCCGGACGCATCGACGATGTCATCCGCCTGTGTCGCCTTGCTCGCTGCGACATCCCGAATGGTGCTGCCCTCAATCAGTACGTCTGTCTTGATCGTGCCCTCGGGGAGGACACAGCGAGCATTCCGAATCAGGGTCCGCATCATTCTGCCAGAGAGAGTCATCAGGAGGATCGATCACTTGGATTCGAACGTCTATGACTACTCTGGAGAGTTACCCGCGAAGAAACAAGGGAGCGAAAGGAGAGACTGTTGTCCAGAAGTGAATGGTTGCATACGCTCCGAAGAAAACCATGTCCCCAATGACGGTCGCCGCCAGTGTCCAGAGGGGGCAGGACAAATGGCGGCGACCAGCGTCTCTTGGCTGCACGCATTCTTGAGGGGGACGAATGTGAACAACCGGGGACCGAGATTTCAATGCGGTCTTCGCGGAGGAAGGGGTCGGTCTCCTTGTTATTGTTTCGACCTGCGGCGTGAGTTCCAATCATGATGTTCGGCAGAATACGCCTTGCAACATTTGACGGCGTTCCTCCGATTGTGCGACCTTGAGCAACTGTCAGGCATCTCACGCATCAGGAAAGTGCAGTTCTGTGGAAGTCACGAGTCGTACGGGTTTTCTCAACATGGCCGGAGTGGTCGAAGGGGGCATGGTGCTCGTCGCCATCGCGTTCGGCTGGATCGTGGGAGTCTCCCCGTTCGAATACCTCCGCTGGGAGATGGATGCCGTTCCCGTCGGACTGATGGCCACGCTGCCCATGTTGGCAGCCTACTTCCTCGTGAGGGAACCACGGAACCAGGCGGTCGAACTGCTCGGCGACGCGTTGAGCCGATGCCGTTGGGATGACCTGATACTTGTGGGCGCTCTTGCCGGTTTCGGAGAGGAAGTGCTTTTTCGGGGAGTGCTTCAACCCTGGCTGGCAGACTGGAATCCGACGTTTGCCTTCATCGCTGTGAATCTATTGTTCGGCCTCTTGCACTTTGTCTCGGTGTCCTATTTTCTGGTCGTAACGATTGTGGGGATGTATCTAAGTTGGCTGGCCTATGGCGTGGGAGAACCGAATCTCTGGCGAGCGATCATCGCTCACGGCGCATACGATGCGATTGCCTTCTTTCTAATCGTTCGCCAACACCGGGAGAAGGTTGGGAGTGGAGAAACGGAGACGGACGACTGATGGATGAAAAATGGTGAATCATTGTGATTGATTGCGATCTGAATTGTGACTGAACTGCGATCCAGCTGTGATGTGTTGATGGAGTTGCGGGCCACGCCTGAGTTGTTGGCAAAGGTCGAGGCGGCGGACGTCGACGAGTTACTGTTGCAGAAAGAGCTGCGGCAATCGTACCCCGACGACCTCGTGCGACTGGCTGTCAGTTTGAGCGAACTGCGACATCGGGCTGCGTCGAAGTTTGAACGGGCTTCGGAGATGTGGTTCGATCGGGTCGGACTCGAACAGTCGACCTCGGAAGCCATCGCGCAACACAAGGCCACACGCTTCTCGGGCGACGTCGACGATCTCTGCTGCGGGATCGGCGGCGATGCGATTGCTCTCGCGGAGCGTTGTCATGTCACCGCGATCGATAGCCGTGCGGACGCCTGTTTGATGACCGAATGGAACGCGAATGTCTATGGGGTTGGTGATCGCCTAACGACGCTCACTGCCGACGTTCAACGACAGTCCGGAGATGCCCCGCTGGTGCATATCGACCCCGATCGACGTACGGGTGCTGGACGATCCGTTCGCATTGAGGACTATGCTCCTTCGCTTCCTTTTCTTGAGCGGCAGATCGATTTCCGCGATGGAGGCGCAATCAAGCTCTCACCTGCGAGCAACTTTGGTGGCAAGTTCCAGGGATGTGAGATGGAGTTGATCTCACTTCGCGGTGAATGCAAGGAGGCGACCGTCTGGTTTGGCTCACTGGCAGGTGAGGAGAAGTGGCGGGCGACTGTCTTGCCCTCCGGCGAAACGATCGCCGCTGACCCGATGTCCGCGCATCCTCGCATGACTCCATTGTGCCGGTTCATCTTCGACCCTGACCCGGCTGTCGTGCGTGCAGGGCTGATCAACGTCGTTGCAGACTCATTGGGCTTTACTCGTCTGGATGACGAGGAAGAGTATCTCACCAGCGAGTCACCCACGGAGTCCTCCTTCGTGCAGACGTTTGAGGTGGTCGCGGAGCTTCCCAATAACGACAAGCAGATCCGCCGGTTCTTTCGAGAATCCGACTTTGGACAGGTGGAGATCAAATCGAGGCATGTCCGCGTTGATGCCGACGCGGTCCGTCGGAAGTTGCCGCTGGTCGGTCGGGAAGCGGGCGTCCTCATCTATGCAAGAATCGCCGGCCGAACAAAAGCGATCGTCTGCCGGCGATTCCAATGATGCAAGCTGTGGTCAGTTGCCGAAGGACTCGCGAAACTTGAAGGTTCCCACCGGCGAAATCTCCTGAATCGGTCCCGGTCGCGGTGCTGACTGATACATGAAGCCGTACAGATTGACTTTACCCGAATTGAGTTCGCCAACGTAAATTCCACCTGAAGCGGGCGAACCCTGTCGACCAGCACCGGCGATCGCCCGAAACTCCGTTCGGGCGGGGACAATGATGTACTCGGCATCCGTTCCTGCCTGGACACCGAAGTCGCCGGCGAGTTCGCGAAGATAGAATTCGGTGAAGCTCCCCGACTGCGAATTGTAAGCCGCTCCGACCAATCGGCCGGTCACGAAGTCGAGCACGAACAGAGCTTCGCTCGTTCCCGCTTGAGTCGGCACCGCACACATCGCGAAGCGCTCAGCCCGATCGACAGCGATCGCATACGCCGGCTCAGCGGGCCAATACAACGCGATCGCCAAACCGATCACGACGCCGCCCGTCATCCAGGCCAATCGACGATCTTTGAGAGTTTCTCGCACCACACTCCTCCTACTAGAGTACCGTGACCCGACCAACCAAAAGGAAGATCATGTGATGTTACCCGATCCCCCTCGAACTCGCCAGATGAGATAATCGATGAAGGCAGTTACGGTGTTGGGCAAGTCACAGATCACGCCAAAGTCGGCACCGTGGTGATCGTGCCGGCGGCCTTCGCCACCCTGCTGGTCTCGTCGAAAAGAACCGGCCCCCTCCACGAGATGAACATCAGCCTCATCCCGCGAGCCCACCAGAAGAAAATCGACGTCGGCGAACCAACTCACAACGCAACCGCCTCATGGATCGAACAGCTCAAAGCGGAAACGCGACTTCGTTCGAAAGCAAAGTGGCGGCCATCTCGCCGAGGAATACGAGTATGACTCCTGCAAAGAATACGCCGGTCGCCGACTGCGTGTTGCGGTATTTGAGAATCCGCCAGATGAGGATGGACATCAGGAACGGTCCCACGATGCCGCTGAGCCATCGCAGCATGAGCCAGACGAGGTGCGTCGTTTCCGTCACCGGCTCCGGACATGTCGCCAATCCGACTCCCGCGATGACTGCTCTCAGGAGAGAGGCAGAGAGGAAGAACTGATTCAGCCGAATGAGCGGCTCAAGCGGCATGGAAGTCGCCGTGAGGTACCAGTGCCCGAGCAGCATCCCAGTGACGGCAGTGCCGATCAGCCAAATGGATGAGACTTCATTGATGATGCTCAATACTCGGACGTTCGTCACGTACGTCCAAGTCAACGCCTGAAGCCCTAACACAGCCGGAAATGAAAGTATCAGGATTGCCAGCATCGCAACACGACCGGGTGATCGTCGTCCGAGTGTCCATAAGACTGACCCCACATAGGCGATCGCTGCGATGAGGATCAAGAGTGCTCGCGAAGTGGCGGCGGGGTTGTCGGGTATCTTTCCCTGAGAGAAGGGCCCATTGTCGACGACGGTCAATGCAGAGAGAACACTCAACCCCAGAACCACGAGATGCTGAATGCGGAAGAACCCGTCCGTGACCTGCTTTCGAGGCATCACGAGCCAACACAAACTCGCTCCGCAGATCAGTCGGCAGCAGAACAGGGCGATCATGAGCGGTTGATGAGCGAGAAGACTTCGGCCCGGCTCGATTGATTGGTCTTAAACAGTCCCCGCACCGCACTCGTCACGGTGAGGCTGCCCGGCTTCTTCACGCCGCGGATGGTCATGCAGGTGTGCTCCGCCTCGATCACGACGACAACCCCCTTCGCATCCAGTTCCTCGTTCATGAGGTCTGCGATCTGGTGCGTCATCCGCTCCTGCACCTGCGGACGGCGTGAGATCTCATCGACGATGCGGGCGAGTTTGCTCAAGCCGACGACCTTGCCTCGCGGGAGGTAGCCGACGTGGGCGACCCCCATGAAGGGGAGCAGGTGATGCTCGCACATGCTGTTGAAGCTGATGTCCCGCACGAGGACGAGTTCGTCGTAGGTCTCCTCGAAAACCCGGTGCAGATGCCGCGATGGATCGCTGTGCAGACCGGAGAACAATTCCGCATACATCCGTGCGACGCGGGCGGGTGTCTCCTGAAGACTCGAACGATCCGGGTCCTCCCCGATCGCTTCAAGGATCTCCCGCACAGCTCGCTCAATTCGGTCGGTGTCGACAGGTCGTTGTTCGTCAGTCACGGCAATCTCAATGGTGTCCCTGTGCGGCGAGCCAGCGTTCGGCGTCGAGGGCAGCCATGCAACCGCTGCCGGCTGCGGTGATCGCCTGACGGTAGTAATCATCCGCGACATCACCCGCTGCGAAGACACCCTCGACCGACGTGTTGGTGCGGAACGGGACCGTCCATGTGAGATAGCCCTTCTCGTTCATCTCCAGTTGACCACCGAGAAAGTCCGTGTTGGGTGTGTGTCCGATGGCCGCGAAATAGCCGGCTGCTTCCAACTCTTCCGTCTGACTCTCGTCCTTGCTGCTGCGAATACGGACAGCGGTCACGCCGTTCACGTCATCGCCAAGAACCTCGTCGATGACCGAGTTCCATTTGACCTCGATCTTCGGGTTTTCCAGGACGCGGTCAGCCATAATCTTGCTGGCACGGAGTTCGTCACGGCGATGCACGACATACACTTTGCTGGCGAATTTCGAGAGATAATCACTTTCTTCCATCGCACTGTCTCCACCGCCCACGACCACGAGCGGGTTGTCACGAAAGCGAGGCAGCGCTCCATCGCAGACAGCACAGGCCGAGACGCCCATGTTCTTGAAGCGGTTCTCCGATTCGAGGCCGAGGTAGTTCGCCCGCGCCCCGGTCGCGACGATGACCGACAACGCTTCGATCGTTTCGCCCCCCTGCGTCGTGAGTTTGAATGGATGTTCGGAGAAGTCGACCGACTCAATGTCCTCCGTGCGAACCCGCGTGCCGAAGTTGATGCCCTGTTGACGCATGAGTTCCATCAACTCCGGACCACTCACCCCTTCGCCGGAGTGCGGAGCCATGTACTTGCGTTTCTTCTCATCGATTGAGTTGTCGAGATACGCACTCAGGTCGCCAGCGGGGAAGCCCGGGTAATTCTCGACCTCTGTCGTGATGGCGAGTTGGCCGAGAGGCGGACGACCGATGTCAAAATTCTCCTGAGTGGCAGCCCCCTCGAAGAGCAACGGCTCCAGATTGGCCCGCGAGGTGTAGATCGCGGCTGCCCAGCCGGCGGGGCCTGATCCAATGATGACTACCTTCTCCGTCACGGGAAATCTCCATCTTTTCTGTTCAAAGAATTGTCAACCTGCGTCGAATGACTCTCATTGTGGCGAATGAGGCACGATAGTGAAGTCCCCTCAAGGTGACAACTGACGACATTCGGTCACGAACGGGCGACGGGTGGTCGTCAATTCCCGTGCGATGTAGTCTGAGCGTTCCAATTCATCCCGTGCGGCTCGTGACAAAATGAGGAACGGGACTTCATCGGACACCTCGATTTCATCGCGTCTCATGTGGAACCCCCTGCAACACTTTCGATGGTCGCAATCTCCGGAGGAGGTTGAGGCGCAGCGGGAGTTGCTGTTGCGTGAGGCGCCCATTCCTTGCCTGTGGATGTTCGGCAAGACGGGCAGCGGGAAGACGTCCGTCATTCGTTACCTCACGGGTGCAGCGGACGCAGAGATCGGCACGGGATTCAAGCCGCAGACGAAGCATTCGCAGTTGTACGCATTTCCGGATGACGACTTGCCAATCGTCCGGTTTCTTGACACTCGTGGTCTGGGCGAGGCGGCGTATGATCCGGACGAGGACATCTCACAGTCCGATGCTGAGGCTCACTTGATCGTCGTCACCGTGCGGGCGACCGATCAGGCGATGGAGGAGATCGCCGGACCGCTCAGGACAATTCGTCAACGAAAGCCCGATCGCCCTGTTCTACTCGCGACCACTTGTCTGCATGATGCGTATCCCGGCGAGCAGCACATCGTTCCCGATCCGTTCCCTCCTGACGGGGGCACTCTCCCATCCGAGATTCCCGCGACACTCTCACGTTGCCTTACGGCACACTACGACCGTTTCGCTGGACTGTTTGATCGGGCGGTCGCTATTGATCTGACGAAGCCGGAGGACGGGTTTGACGTTGTCGATTACGGTGGCGATCGACTCAAACAGGCGGTTCTTGAGTTGCTCCCCTCGGCCTATCGACAGACGCTCATGCAGATGGAGCATGTGCGCGAAGAGCTGGGAGATCAGCAGCGACGTCGTTCGGAACGCATCATCCTCGCGCACAGCATCATGGCGGCATCGGCGGCGGCGGTGCCCGTGCCCTGGATCGACATCCCGGTCGTGATGGCAACGCAGTCGCATCTGTTGCATCGCCTCGCAGCCGACAATCATCAAGAGTTGGACTCAAAGACGCTCCTCAATCTCACTGGCGTGTTGGGCGGACGAATCGCGCTCCGGATGGGGATTCGCGAGTTGCTGAAGTTCATTCCGTGGGTCGGCATGGCAGCGAACGCGGCTGCGGCGTTTGCTTTCACTTACGGTTCCGGGAAGGCGGCGAGTTGGTACTTTCGTGAGATTCGAGCCGGACATCTTCCGACCGCTGAGGAGTTGCAGGAGGTCTATCAACAGCAACTCAAGATCGGTGCGGACCTGTGGCGGACGAATCGACAGGAGCCGGACGCATGATCTCAACGCGATCAATCGTGCTCACTCTGTTGATCAGCTTGCCGGTTGCGATCTTTGCAGCCGTCGGTGGGTATGCCATCTGGGAGAACGGCAATATCAACTGGATCTGGTGGCTGATGACTGGATGCGGACTGGCCGCGTGGGTCGTGGCGATGATCTGGAAACCGCAGCCGACGTCTGCACAGAAGTCACACCAATTGACCGAACCGACGCATTGGACACCGCGAGACCGGCAGGCGGCCGAACTCGTCCGGGAGTACCAGCAACGGGTCGAGTCACTTTCGACGGATAAGTTGACGGACCCGCACTTCTATCTCAATCAGGTGCAGTCGCTCGCGTTGGAACTGGCGCGGCTGTATCACCCGAAGGCGGCTGATCCGTTCGAGCGACTGACGGTGCCGGAAGTGCTGGCGGCCGTCCGACTGGCAGGTGATGACATGGAGCGATGGATGCTCGAGTCGGTCCCCGGCAGCCGCATGCTCACGATCCGTCACTGGCAGATGATGCAGCACGCTCCGGAGTGGCTGACCAAAATCTCCGAGGCGACGTGGGCAGCATCCGTGTTGCTCAATCCTGCGAACATTGTGCGGTACATCGCTTCCAAGTCGACGTGGGGCCCCGTCTCAGAGCAGCTGCAATCAGAAGTTCTGGAGGTCGTCTATCTGCGATTCATTCGCCAGGTCGGCTACTACCTCATCGAGATGAACAGCGGTCGACTGCGAGGCGGGGCCGATGCGTATCGAACTGCGTTCGGCGATCGTGAACGAACGCAACAACTCGCCGAGGCAAAACGGAGTGTCGAGTTCGGTGAGTCACCGCCGGTTACGATCGCTCTGGTCGGACAAGTCAGCTCGGGCAAATCGAGTTTGATCAATCGGCTCACCGGTGAAGTACAGGCGGCTGTCGATGTGCTGCCGGAGACGCGGGAGATTCAACGCTTCCAGTCCACCGTCGGTGAACCGCCCGTGGAGATCACGCTGCTCGACACGCCGGGCTATGGTGAGTCTGGAGCGTCGAAGGAGCAGGTCCGGATGATCCAGCAGGCACTGGAGATAACGGACGCCACGCTGTTAGTAATGGACGCTCACTCACCCGCGCGAGAGGCGGACCGCCTCACACTCGAACAGTTAGGAAGGGCCTACGCCGCCCAGCCTCGTCTCAAGCCGCCGCCGGTGATCGGCGTGCTCACACATGTCGACCTGTTGTCGCCTCCGCTGGAATGGTCGCCGCCGTACGACTGGCGAACTCCGCGGTCTGCCAAGGAACGAAGTCTGCACGATGCGGTCGAGTATGCGAATGAGATTCTGGGAGACTCTCTCGCGGTCGTCGTGCCGGTTTGCTCAGACGAGCGTCCTGATCGCACCTGGGGCATTGTGGAGCATCTGCTCCCCTCGCTGGCAACGATCCTCAGTGAGGCACACGCGGTCGCTTTGTTGCGAGCCTATGAAGCACAACTCGATCGTGACCGCTGGCGGATCGTGCTCAAGCAGGTTGCCAACAGCGGCAAGCAGATGATTTGTGCCTGGATTGATGAGCGACTCGCGACCTTGGACCAGCGGTCGGACGCCGATTCCTTGTTGAAGGAATGAACGCGGCTCAGTCTCGCTTGAAAACTCAACGTAATCGGCACGATTTGCCCCAAGTTGTGACAGCGGGCAGAGATAAGACGACAGCCAATTGACCCGACTCCGGACCCCCTCTACACTGGAATACAGGGGTGGCCCGGACATGCTCCGCATCCGCCCCCGCCTCAAACGAGACCGTGTGTCACCACACGATCGACCGTCTCGTTTGGCGACATGGATCTCCCCTTCGATAGACAGACGAGGCCCCATGAACGACTCGCTCAATCATTCTGTCACGTTCGATCGGACTCCGTTGAGAATTGACTCACCGCAGAGTTTGCTCCTGTCCGTTGTTGCGTTGTTGCTGGTGATCGCGGGGGGATCGTCGGAGCTGTCAGCCGATGGTCCAAACTCGAATGTGGTCCTCAATTCCGTCACGGACGGTTTCCGGATTCACATGACATACTTCCCGGCATACGCCAAGGAAGGGAATCAATCAAACAAGAACGCGCTTGGGTCACCGGACGCGGGCGTGGTGATTTTGCTGCATGGCAAGGGAGGAGACCGTCTGGTCTGGGACAAGAAGTCGGGCGATTCGCAGCTCTCGTTCATCGACGGACTGCGAAACGAACTCGGGTTCGCAGTGGTCACCGTTGATCTCCGCAAGCATGGCGAAAGCAAAAGTCCCGACGGTGCACAGGATGATGCGATCCTGCGTGTTGAGGACTACGATAACATGTGGCGTGGCGATCTTGAGGCGGTCAAGCAGTTTCTGATGGACGAACATCAGGACAAGAAGCTGAACGTCAACAAACTCGGAATTATTGCAGCGGATGACATGGCCCCCGTGGCTGCACAGTTCGCCGTTTTCGATTGGAGCAAGCCCCCCTTTGATGATGCTCCCGCCAATCAACCGCAGGCACGGACGCGGCGCGGTCAGGATGTGCGGGCGTTGGTACTTCTCTCGCCCAGTGCGAACGCAGGGCGGAGCCGGCTGATGGCAGCGGCAAAGACCTTACGCGATCCGAAAGCCGGAATCGCCATGTTGATCATTGTGGGAGACGGAGATGAACTTGATCGTGGAGTTTCCAAAAGCGTCTACCAACTCGTCTCTGCTATGGACCGCGAACACGAGCGGACGTACCTGCAGTCGTACAAGCAGGTGAAGTTCCGCGGAACCGACCTGCTCAACAATGTCGACACACTGAATGTGATGGCCCAGTTCCTCAACAAACACGTGCAGCAACTGGACAGTCCCTGGGAAGACCGTCGCAGCCGCCTCGAACGGTGAACCGGCAACTCGTTAGCGACAAGTCCTCTCTCGCTTCCTCGATCGAACTTTCACTTCCCGGCAGGCTGACCTTTGGCGACCGCAGACACCAGCCAGCCTGAAGGACCGAAACGCACGCTCGTCTCGCTGTGCACGTACAACGAACGTGAGAATATCGAGCTGTTGATCCCACGCATTCTCGCAGCGGCTCCGGATGTTGAGATTGTTGTGGTCGATGACAACTCCCCCGACGGGACGGGGGCGTACGCGGACACCCTTGCCGCTGAGAATCCTCGGATCCACGTCATGCATCGTCCGCAGAAGCTCGGGTTGGGAAAGGCGACCCTTGCGGCACTCGCATACGCCATCGAGCAAGGCTACGAATACTGGCTGAACATGGATGCCGACTTCAGTCACTCTCCAGAAAAAGTGCCGGAGCTGATTGCGTGCATGCAACACGCGGATGTGGCGATTGGGTCGCGGTACGTCGCGGGTGGAGGGGTCGAAGGTTGGCACTGGCGACGGCACGTCATGAGCCGCTGCATCAACACTTACGCACGTCTGCTCCTCGGCCTGAAGACGAGAGATAACAGCGGTGCCTTTCGCTGTTACAACCTCGCCAAGCTGAGAGACCTCGACCTCAACCGTTTTCGTGCGACCGGATACGCCATTCAGGAAGAACTGCTTTACCGGTGTCGACAGGTCGGCTGCACGTTCACCGAGTCACCGATCATCTTCGCGGACCGACAGCTGGGCGAATCGAAGATCAACCAGAAGGAAGCCGTCCTCGCTGTGTGGGTCCTTTTTTGTCTGGCGATCGACCGACTTCTCGGCGTGCCTGTCAAGTGAACGACATCAGATCCCAAAGCGTCATCGACGGGTCTACGTGAACAATTGTGGACGCACAATCCCTTAAGAGCAGGCGTGGATTTCTGCACATCTGACCTGTGGGTGGCACGTCCCTGACCAACGGGAAGGGCGTGGCGAATGAGTGGGCGGGTCGAACCCTTCAGAAGCGTCCACCACGCCCTTCGCTCCGTTCAGGGTCGTGCCACCCCGCACAAGCATCCCAAACTTGCAATCAAACGCGACTGCACCCAATCCCGTCGTTAACGCTCCGGGCTCTGAGGATTGTCTCGATCTTTTCAGCTGGTGATTGACCATTCTCGATCATCCACAAACGGTATCGAATCCGGTATAAGGGTTCGTTGATTGCAACTTTGTGAAGGCTTCTGTGGAGTAGACGGTTGAATGAACCGAAGCAGTCGGGCGTGGCCCGGTACGAGAATGTTGACGCCGAGTATCTGGAACAGCGGAAACTCAAGAAGTCAGCGGGATGGATTCTGCTGTGGGCGCTGGGCGTCGGAGCGGTCATCTCGGGCGACTTCGGCGGTTGGAACGTCGGGCTTACACACGGTGGCTTCGGAGGTCTCGCCATCGGCACGCTGCTGATGGCAGTCATGTACGTCTGCATGGTCTTTACGATTGCTGAGCTCTCCGCAGCACTTCCGCATGCGGGGGGCTTCTTCTCGTTCACCCGCTGTGCTTTCGGTCCGACAGGCGGGTTTATCTGTGGACTGACCGACACGATCGAGTATGTGCTCACGCCTGCTGTCATTGTGTACTTCATCGGCGGTTACATGGACAAACTTGTTGAAGACGTGCTTGTCGATGGCGTGCCTGCACCTCTTTGGTGGATCGGTTTTTATATCCTGTTTGTCGGCATCAACATCCGGGGCGTGGAGTTGACGCTCAAGGTCGGACTGATCGTGACGCTGATCGCAATGGCCGTGCTGGTGACGTTCTACGTGAGTGTGGTCGTCACCGGAGCCTTCTCATGGGACCTGCTGTTCGTTGATGCAAAAGGTGAGTCGGTCGGCTGGTTGCCACAGGGTTGGATGGGCGTTTTCTCGACGCTGCCGTTTGCCATCTGGTTCTATCTGGCGATTGAGCAATTGCCGTTGGCCGCGGAGGAGTCGCACAACGCGGCAAGCGACATGCCGAAGGCGCTCCTGCTAGGAATTGCAACGCTGCTGGTGCTGTCGTTGTTCACACTCGTGTTCAACTCGGGAGTCGGATCTGGTGCTGGAGCGATTGGTGAATCGGATGCACCGCTGGGGGATGGACTGGAAGCCGTGTTCGGCATCAGTCCGACGAGTAAGGTCTTTACGGTGATCGCCCTCACCGGCTTGATCGCCAGCTTTCACACGATCATCTACGCCTATGGCCGCGTGCTGTTTGCACTCTCACGTGCCGGCTACATCCCTCGCTGGATCTCCGTGACCGGTCAGCACCACACGCCCACGACTGCACTCATTGTTGGAGCGCTGATCGGACTCGCCTGTGCCTTCGTACTGCATTTGTACGAAGGAGGCGGCAATGTCGGCGGAGCGCTCCTGAACATGGCGGTCTTCGGTGCGGTCATCTCATATGCGATGGTGATGTGCAGTTACATCAAACTCCGCATCAGCCGTCCGGAGTTGCCTCGTCCGTATCGCAGTCCGCTCGGTATCCCCGGTGCGGTCCTCGGGTTGGTCCTCTCGCTGACCGCGTTGGGGGCCACCTTCACGATTCCGGAATATCGACCGGCTGTCTTTGGCGTCGCGCTGTTCGTGCTCGCGGGAGTCGTGTACTTTTTGCTCTACAGTCGTCATCGCCTCGTCGCCCAGGCACCCGAGGAAGAGAACGCCCTGATCGCCGAGGCGGAAAGCGAACTGGCCCATCAATGATTGAATTGACACTATGACCAAAACTCGCGGAATGCTCTCCGAGCATGAACTCTCCACACTCGTCACTGCGGGTGACATCGACACGGTCGTCGTTGTGTTCACGGACCTCTACGGACGCTTCGTCGGAAAACGGTTCGATGCAGCGTACTTCGTCGAGACAGTTGCAGCGGGAGGCACACATGCGTGCGACTATCTGCTGACAGTCGACATGGAGATGGAGCCGGTTCAAGGTTACGCCTTCTCCCATTGGAAGAAGGGTTACGGGGACTTCCATCTCGTGCCGGATATGGAGACGCTGCGGCTGGCCAGTTGGCTCGACAAGACCGCAATCGTGTTGTGCGACGTAATCGACGAGCAGTCTCAAGAACAGATCTCCATCGCACCGCGTTCGTTGCTGCATTCGCAGATCGACGCAGCGGCCGAGCTGGGTCTAACAGCAAAAGCCGGATCCGAACTGGAGTACTACCTGTTCAACACGTCCTATCGAGATGCGGCGAAAGGCGGTTACACAGGTCAATCACTCGAGGCGGCAGGCTGGTACATCGAGGATTATCACGCGCTGCAGGGGACTAGGGAAGAACCCTTCAACGCTGCCGTTCGCCGACACCTTGCAGCATCCGGCGTCCCGGTCGAGTGCACGAAAGGCGAGTGGGGCAAGGGGCAACACGAACTCAACGTGAAGTACGCAGACCTGCTTGCGATGGCCGACAATCATGCCGTCTACAAGCAATGCCTCAAGGAGGTTGCTGACCGGCAACAGGTGAGTGTGACCTTCATGGCGAAGTACTCCACCGAGCATGCCGGGTCGAGCAGCCACGTGCACATCAGTTTGTGGAACGACTCCGGCAACGCATTCGTCGGCGACAAGTCGCTCGGCTCCGTGAAGTGCTCAGACACGTTTCGCTGGTTCCTCGCCGGCTGGATAGCTCACGTGTCCGAGCTGATGGTCTGTTACGCTCCGACCGTCAACTCGTACAAGCGATATCAGTCCGGGTCATGGGCCCCCACTCGGATCGGCTGGAGCCGGGACAACAGAACGGCCGGCTTCCGAGTCGTGGGCAGCGGACCAAGCCTGAGGATCGAATGCCGGATTCCCGGTGCTGACTGTAACCCCTATCTCACCTACGCCGCTGCCATGGCGTCCGGCTTGGATGGAATTCGCCGCAAGCTCGAGCCCCCAGATATCTACGAAGGCGACATCTATCATGCCGACGATCTGCCTCACGTCCCCAAGACACTCACGGAAGCGATCAGTCACTTCGAGCAAAGCGAATTCGCCCGCGAAGCGTTTGGCTGCGACGTCGTCGAACACTACACCCACTTCTTCCGCACCGAACAGCAGGCGTACGACCGAGCCGTGACGGACTGGGAGAGACAACGCTACTTCGAGCGGATTTGAAGGAGTGAGGGTGGCACGCCCAGACCAACGGGATGGGCGTGGCCGATCTCGTGAGAAACATGGAACCCCTGCACAGCAATCTCCACGCCCTTCCTGACGTCAGGGCGTGCCACCCGAAGTGAGATGTGATCATGCAACCCCCTCTCATTGGTATCACCACCTACGGCGTCGACGAAGATCGCAAGTTTACGCTTCCGCGAGAGTACGTCGACAGTGTCCGACGTGCGGGGGGGATTCCACTGCTTATAACGCCGGGTGAATCGCGTTTCGACGAGTTGCTGGACTTGCTCGACGGTGTGATCCTCGCGGGGGGCGGGGACATTGATCCGCAGGAGTATGCTGGCCAGTCGCACGAAACGATCTACAGCCTTGATGCTGAGCGTGACTCGACCGAACTCACACTCGCCCGGCGATTGATCGAGACGGACTTTCCAACCTTCGCGATCTGCCGTGGCATTCAAATCGTCAACGTGGTGCAGGGCGGGACGCTCATTGAGCATCTGCCCGACGTCGTCGGCGAGGAGGTCCTGCATCGGTTACCGCCCCGCGAACCGACGCCACATGCGGTCAGCGTTGATCCCGACTCGCGATTGGCGGGACTGCTCGGCCAATCGGAAGTGACTGCCATGTCGTGGCATCATCAGGCGGTGCGACAGGTTGCGGACGGTTTCGAGGTCGTTGCCCACGCACCGGACGGCACGATCGAGGCAATCGAGTCACAAACACACAGCTGGCTGGTGGCGGTCCAATGGCACCCGGAACTCACCGCAGCCAACGATCCAATTCAACAACGACTATTCGACGAATTCGTCAAAGCATCAATTGAACGAAGGGACGAGAAATGAGACTGGAAGGCAAAGTGGCCATCATCACGGGCGGGTCAAGCGGCATTGGTCGCGAGTCGGCGCAGCTGTTCGCAAAAGAGGGGGCGAAGATCGTCGTCGCTGACGTTAACGACTCAGGCGGACAGGAAACGGTGAACCTGATCACGCAATCCGGTGGCGAAGCAACGTATGTGCGGACGGATGTCTCGAAGGCTGCCGACTGCGAGCAGATGATCGCCACGGCAGAACAGAAGTTCGGACAGCTCGATATCCTGTTTAACAACGCCGGCATCATGCACGGAGACGATGGCGATGCGGAATCGACGACCGAAGAAATCTGGGAGAAGACGCTCGACATCAACCTGCGAGGCGTGTTTCTCGGCTGCAAGTTCGGTATCCCGGCCATTCGCCGTGCAGGAGGAGGATCGGTCATCAACACGGCCTCTTTCGTCGCTGTGATGGGAGCTGCGACTCCGCAACTCGCGTACACCGCCAGCAAAGGCGGAGTCCTCGCGATGACGCGTGAACTGGCGGTCATTCATGCGAGAGAGAACATCCGCGTGAATGCCCTGTGTCCCGGTCCGCTGCACACCGAGTTGCTGATGAACTTCCTCGACACCGACGAGAAGAAGCAACGGCGACTCGTTCACATTCCGATGGGCCGCTTTGGACAAGCCCGCGAGATGGCTCAGGCGGCCCTGTTCCTCGCCTCTGATGAGTCGTCCTTCATGACGGGCAGCGAGTTCCTCGTCGACGGCGGCATCACCTCGGCGTATGTGACACCTGAGTGAGACCGTAGTACGTCGCTCAGGCGGCGTGTTTGGTCTCGTGTGGTGTCATTCGGCTTGGTGCCGCGGAGGGTAACAGGGAGTCGCCGTACGTTTGACGTTCTTCGTGTTCGTACAACTTGGCGTACTTGAGGAATGCATAAAACGCCATGCAGGCCGAGCCGATGAAGCCGGCCCAGCCGTTGCGGTAGTTCGACTTGAGAATGAACGACTTGAAGAACACCAGCGGCGGGTAGAACACGCACGTCCACGGATTGGCCCGTTTGCCTCGGCGGACTTTGTCCTCGACGAGACCGGTCGAGTACCAGTTGAGGCGGTGGACTTTGGAGTCGATGTCTGTCTCGCCGAAGTGATAGAACACGTGTTGAAGTCGCTCGATACGTCCCTCGACGACAGGCGCCGCGTGGACAGGGATGTCGTTCATCTGCCCCTTGCGACGGTCGAACAATCGCAGGAAGTGATTCATCCGGCAGGCGGGATGATTCATCCGCCAGAACAATTGTTCGCTGCGCGGGAGTGTGTAGCCGTCTGCCGTCGGACCGGATTGCATGAGCTGTTGAATCTCAGTCTGCAACTCGGGCGACACGACTTCATCGGCATCGAGCAGTAACACCCAATCGTGCGATGCGAGATCGATCGCCATTTGCTTCTGCTTCGAGTAGCCGAGGAACTCGTGTTGAGGCACGCGATCGGTGTACTCGGCTGCGATGCCGCGAGTCGCGTCCGTGCTGTGGGAGTCGAGCACGACGATCTCATCGGCCCAACGGACCGCATCAAGGCAGGCGCGGAGGGTGTCCTCATTGTTGAAGGTGGTGACGACGACTGAAAGCTGGGTCATGCGACGCTCATCCAATCCGGTGATCGCCCCTGCTCTCGGGACGGCGACGGGTGGTCTATCTCGATTCCATCTCATCAACAACCCCAATTCCCAGTGAAGACGTCATGCATTTGCACCCAGGGACGTTGCGGGGATTGATCTTGTGTCAAATCGCGATCCGGGATATCACCCGCACTTGCCGCGCCAGGGAAGGTGCGTCGTGTCAATCTCAAGGAGGGTCGAGTGGCCGGAAAAGTCGCATTAATCACGGGAATCACAGGGCAGGATGGCAGTTATCTAGCCGAGTTGTTGATCGACAAGGGCTACGACGTCCACGGGATCGTGCGACGGGCGTCGACGATTAACACGAGCCGCATCGACCATCTGTACGAAGACCCGCACAACGGCGACGTGCAGCTTCGCCTGCACTATGGCGATTTGGGCGATGCCAACAGCCTCAGAAGGATTCTGTCCGAAGTTCAACCAACAGAAATCTACAATCTCGCTGCCCAGTCGCATGTGCGGGTGAGCTTTGATATGCCATTGGAAACGGCGGACGTCGGCGGGATGGGCACCCTGCGACTGCTTGAAGCGGTGCGGGAATATCAAGTGACCACCGGCACTGAGGTGCGGCTGTATCAGGCCTCAAGCAGCGAGATGTTCGGCAAGGTGCACGAGACGCCGCAGCGGGAGACGACGCCGTTCCATCCACGCAGCCCGTACGGTGTCGCCAAGGTTTTCTCGTACTGGGCGATCGTGAACTACCGCGAATCGTACGGCCTGCACGCGAGCAACGGCATTCTGTTTAATCATGAGTCGCCCCGTCGTGGCGAGACGTTCGTGACTCGGAAGATCACGCAGGCGGTTGCCCGCATTAAGCATGGCCTGCAGGACAAACTATACCTTGGCAACATCGATGCCAAGCGTGACTGGGGTTTCGCAGGCGATTACGTCTACGCGATGTGGCTGATGCTCCAGCAGGACACCGCAGACGATTATGTCGTCGCCATGAACGAGACGCATTCCGTGCGAGAGTTTCTGGAACTGGCCTTCGGTCATGTGGGACTCGACTACAACGAATATGTCGAGATCGACCCACGTTACTATCGGCCCGCTGAGGTCGACCTGCTGCTCGGTGATTCGAGCAAAGCACGCAAACAACTCGGCTGGGAGCCGCAAGTCAGTTTCCACGACCTCGTGCAGATGATGGTCGAGACCGATCTCGAACAGGCGGTTCGCGAGAAGGCATTGGAGGATGCTGGGCTGTCACCAAGTATCACGAACCGCAAAGCCGCTTGATCACGCCGGGCCGGAATACGGAGTGTCAGCATGAATTGGGCAAGCACACGAGTCGTTGTCACGGGTGGAGCCGGCTTTCTGGGCCGTGTGGTGTGTGACAAGCTTCGCCAACGAGGCTGCATGAGTATCGGTGTGCCTCGTCGACAGGAGTTCGACCTGACGACCGAAGTCGGCGTTCGCCGAATGTACGACCGGTTCGAGCCGGATGTCGTGCTGCATCTCGCTGCGGAAGTCGGCGGCATCGGGGCGAATCGTGAACACCCGGGCCGGTTCTTCTATGCCAACGCGGCGATGGGACTGCACCTCATCGAGGAAGCTCGAATTCGAGGTCTCCGCAAGTTCGTGCAGGTGGGGACCGTCTGTGCATATCCCAAGTTCACGCCGGTGCCGTTTCAGGAGAAGGACCTCTGGAATGGGTTCCCCGAAGAAACCAATGCTCCCTATGGAGTCGCCAAGAAGGCATTGTTCGTGATGCTCGACGCCTACCGTCAGGAGTACGGGATGGCAAGTTCGGTCGTCGTGCCGGTCAACCTTTACGGGCCGGGTGACAACTTCGACCCCCGTTCGTCGCACGTGATTCCGGCGTTGATCCGCAAGTGTGTCGAGGCGATCGAGTCTCGTCAGCGACAGATGGTTTGCTGGGGGACCGGCTCTGCGTCGCGGGAGTTTCTCTACGTCGACGATGCGGCTGAGGGCATCCTGCGAGCCGCGGAGGAGTTAGACGACCCGGTGCCTGTCAATCTGGGAACAGGCCAGGAGATCACGATCCGGATTCTTATCGAGTTGATCGCCGAGTTGACGGGATTCAACGGCGAAGTGGTCTGGGACGACACGAAACCGGACGGCCAACCGCGACGCTGTCTCGACACGAGCCTCGCGGAGGACCTGCTCGGCTGGCGGGCGAATGTCGGTTTTCGTGAAGGGCTCACGCAGACGATCGATTGGTATCGTCGCTCGACTCAACTCCGGGAAGTGGCGTGAGTCGACTCGATGAACGAACAGACGCACATCATCATCCCCTCGTGTGACGCGTACAGTGACGCGTGGAGTCCGTTCTTTCAACTTCTGTTTCGCTATTGGCCCGGCTGCCCGTATCCCATCCATCTCGTCAGCACGAACGAAACGTACGAAGATCCGCGCGTGCACAACATCTCGCTGACCGAAGACCTCGGCTGGGCCTCGAATCTGCGACGGGTGATTGAGGACTTGGGATGTAAGTCGATCGTCTACATGCAGGAGGATTACTTCCTGCAAAGCCCGATGAACACAACTCGACTTGAGAGTGTCATTCAATACGGTCGCCAAATCGGTGCGGGATACATCCGACTCGCCGGTGCACCGAATCCAGATTTGCCTCACGACAATCCGTTCGGACTCGGCGAGATCAGCCGTGGTGCCGACTACCGCTGCTCGCTGCAGGCTGCGTGGTGGAACGCGGAGACTTTGCTGAAACTTCTCGTCGACGGCGAGACGGGGTGGGACATGGAACTACGCGGCAGCGGCCGATCATCCGCGATGTCCGAGCCTTTTCTTGCCACTTACGTCGGCTCGCCGTTGATCGACTATTACGCAGACACCGGCATCCTCAAAGGCAAATGGCTGCCTGGGGCACTGCGTTTCTGTCGTCGTGAGGGCATCGACGTCGACACGTCACGGCGAGGGACACACGCAGAATTGCCCTTGCTGATGAAACGGCTCCGCAAGTCGCCTCCGATTACAGCCGCTCGGTCGTTGTTCAAACGACGTCGACCTGCTGCGTGATGGATCGCCAACACTGATCATCGAAGCCTCGCGCGATTTGGCCGACAACGCGGCGTACACGCCGTCGTGACACGTCTCCCATTTCGTCATCCTTTCTTCGTTGACGCGCGGGCGCCACCGCTCAAGAATGGGTCGTTCCACGCGGGTGATCGCGTGGCGGAGTTTTGACCCACACGCATTCAATCACGAAGTGTCACGAAGGAGTACCATGTTGATTCATCACCTTTCTCCCCATTTGCGGCTTGTGCCGACGACGCTCGCACTGCTCGGACTGGGAAGTTTTTTGGTCCTGTCTGGATGCGGAGACGGAGGCGGCTACGCGCCTGTAACGGATAAGGCTGTCGAAGAGGCGGAAGCACATCCGCATGAAGAACACGAGCATCACCACGAGGCACCGCACGGCGGACACCTGATCGAACTTGGCGATCACCTCTTCAACGCGGAGGTCGTTCTGGACAAGGATGCTGGACAGCTGATCGTTTACGTTCTCGATGCTCATGCCGAAAACGCACAAGGTGTCGCTCAGGAGCAGATCGAATTTGCCGTTGAAGGTGGTGACGCGATCGCGTTGGCTGCCGATCCGCAAGAGAGTGATGCAGAGGGGCATGCCTCCCGATTCACCGCGTCGGGCGACCAAATCGCAGCGATCGAGGATATCGAACACCTGCATGGCAGCGTAACCGTCGAGATTAACGGCGAAAGTTACACAGGCGAACTGACGCATGACCATGATCACGGTCACGATCATTGAGACCATAGCGGGGACCAGTTAAGCGTAGCGGCAGAACCGCCGTAGTGACGGCTTCCAGCCGTCGCTTTTCACACGCGGCGGCTGGAAGCCGCCGCTACACTTATTCAGGCGCCGCACTAAACGGAGGTGGATGAGCAATCATCGACCTCGCCATGTCGACTGAAATGAGAAAGGGCGTCTGAATACCTCATACCTCTGACGCCCTTTCTTTTCGTCTACGATTGCCCATCCTAATATCCGTTCCCGGAGTCGGCGACCCAGAAACCAAGATTCGACCAACTCAGTTATCGTCCTTCGCCTCGTCTTCGTCCTTCGCCTCGTCTTCGTCCTTCTTCTCCTCGCCTTTGTCATCGGCCGCTGCTTCCTCAGCCGGTTTCTCTTCCTCAACCGGTTTGAGTTCGAGTGCACCGACAACCTCGAGCGGCGAGAACTTCACCCTCAGGTCCATGATGCCCTCCGGGGTGCATCCGGTCTGCCACACGTACAGGCGTTTGAGGTTCTTCAGTCCGTACAGATGTTTGAGTCCTTCGTCGGTGACCTTGGTGCCATAAAGGTTGAGGTATACAAGTGAACCAAGCTTCGACAGGTGTGCGAGGCCAGCGTCAGTGATTTCAGTCTTCTCCAAGTGAAGTTTTTCGAGAGTCGTAATCCCAGCCAGTTGTTCGAGACCGGCATCGGTTATCTTGGTCCCGGCGAGATTGAGCCATGCAACCTTGGGGAGTTTCGCCACGAATGCGAGATGATCGTCCGTCACGTCCTGATCCGCCAGATGCAAAGTGACATCGAGCCGGTCATCGTTCTGTGCGATCGGCATGACGTTCCCCCCCAAGGCTTTGAGGGCGTCGATCGCCTCCTGCTGTTCGGGGGTGAGCGCTACCGTGTCGTCTGCAATTGCGATGGACAACGAACTAAGAACCACTATGCACGCTGCAAGACCATGCCGCATGAGATCACTCCTCACGTATTCGAGACTTTGTCTTTAGTTCAGATGAGATCATCGTGTTCGAGCCGTGTTGTATTCGACGAACGTGATCCCCGTACACGTCATGGTATCGAAGTTACCCACACGTGACCACGCTTGTGTTCGGATTGTCTGAGTCGCGGATGTCGCGGTGTTTGAGTGCCAAATGGCCTACGTTTCGTATTGTTCTGCCGCTCTGGTTGCTACACTTATCAGTTCCATGCAAGAGTTCATGACTGGAGGTGGGGCGATCGTCCAGCACCCGCAGAAGTTT
The DNA here is from genome assembly GCA_020426505.1 of Planctomycetaceae bacterium. Lineage (GTDB taxonomy): Bacteria > Planctomycetota > Planctomycetia > Planctomycetales > Planctomycetaceae > JAHBXU01. Next base: position 28,862 of record JAGQPX010000173.1, read on the forward strand.
CTTGCACAGACGCAGGGTTCTGAATCGGAGAGTTTCTGCAAAGTCGACGGTCATGATTCTGCATCATGCGACCAGGATTGTTGCTCGTTTACTTGAGACACACGACGGACTGGATCGTACATCGTCGGCCCTGAAGAATTGAGTTGATGCTGTGTTTCGTTGTTTGTTATGTCTTGACGGGGCGGTTTGAATTGCAGGGAACTTAGGCGGATCGTCCATTTTCTGCGAACTGAGGCAGGCATGAAGCCGACAGGCACCTCGGAGACCTGGAAGCTCGATCTGTATCGGGCTGGCTCCCGGCAGCTCCCACACCCTCTGACACCTCGACTTGGGATCAGTCCACGTCAGTCTCTGGCCACTACGGCGGCTGGCAGTCGGCCAGCGATCACGCGGCACACCTCTTCGCTCAGCATATGTCCCCCTCTTCTCGCTCCGTCGGTGGCCCCTCCGGCGACTTCGCAACTGCACTTTCCAACCATCTATCAATACCGAAATCCGGACCGCCATGCGCCCCTCCCCGGGAATGCGAGGTTCCAAACCCCAATGCAAATGACACACACCCACATGAGGGTACCCATCTCTACATCACCAGCACCACCTGTCAGGGACGACACCCGCGTGGGGTAGCTTGAACAGAGAATTCATCTGCACGGAGTGTCATTCTCTGACTACTCAAGGCGTGTGAGCATGTTTTTCAGCACTACGCGAGCATGGCGACTCGGCTTTCTCCGTGACGCTATACCACTGAATATCATTCTGACGCAAGACCAGGAAATCACCCCGGTCTGTTTCTGTCTGCGAGATGCGGCCTATAATGAAGCAATAGCGTTCAGATCACCGGAATTGAGTACAAGGTGTAGCATGTCCTCGGCTGAGAATGGCGGGATGAACGGCGCAGCGAAGAACAAAGCTGCGACGCAGTGCTTTCTCAAGGGCAATGATGCTCTGGAAAAGCAGAACTACGATTACGCCGTGCAGATGTACGCCACCTGTGCGTCGCTCATTCCGGACAACCTCACGTATCGCCAATGTGCTCGCGGGGCCGCCTACAAGAAGTACAACGACAACAAAACGGGGGCAGGGACTCTCGCCAAAGCCAAGCTGGTGGGCATTCGCAACAAGATCAAAAAGGCAAAGTCCGCTGAGAAGTGGGACGAGGTCGACAAGCTCGCTGAGAGCGGCCTCATGATCAACCCGTGGGATGCCCAATTGAATGTTGACCTGGGTGAGTCTGCACAGCAACGCGAACTCCTCGACATCGCCAAGTTTGCTTACATGTGCGCCCGCAACACCGATCCCAACAACAAGGAGTACAACCGGCTCCTCGCGCTGGTCATGGAAGAGAAGATGGAGTTCACCGAGGCCTCGAAGGTCTGGAGTCAGATCCTCAAGATTGATCCCAACGATGGTGACGCTCGGTCGAATGCAACCCGCTGCGACTTCGAAGCCGTCCGCACACGCGGAGGCTACGAGGAGGCCAAGAGCACAACGGATGTTGCAGTCCAGAAGGCTCACCTCTTCAAGAAGCCGGGCGAGGCAGACGCGCCGGGCATGTCGGTCGAGAAGGACCTGCAGCACGCCATCCGCAAGGAGCCGGAGAAGGTCGAGCACTACCTCAAACTGTCCGATCACTACCGCAAGAACAAGCAGTTGGATGAAGCCCGGCAGACACTCAAGAAAGCTCACGAGGTTTCAGGGGGGGATCCCAACATCCACGAGCAGATCGAGGATGTCGAGCTCGACCAGATGCGGCACAACCTCGCCATCGCCCGGGAGAAAGCGGCCAGCGACCCCGATGAACCGGTCTATCAGGAGAAACTCAAGAAGGTCGCCACCGAGTTACTCAAGCGGGAACTTCACGTCTTCAGCGGACGAGTCGAACGCTATCCGAAGGACATGCAGCTCAAGGTCGAGTTTGCTGACCGATTGATGCGGGTCAAGAAATGGCAGCAGGCGATTCCACTACTGCAGCCAGCCGCCCAGCACACCAAGCTTAAAGGCCGTGCTCTCTTCATGCTCGGCAAGTGCTTTATGCACGACGGCAAGATCAAGCTCGCCCGCGGGCAGATCGAACGGGCGCTGCCGGAGATCGACCCGAGCGACGACACACAAAAGTCACTCCTCCTCGAGGCGCACTATGTCATGGGGCGCATCTGTGAAGAACTCGGCGACACGGTCGTCGCCGAGGAACAATACGGCGAGGTCATCACGATCGACTACGACTACAAGGACGCCCTCAAACGCCTGGAGAAACTCCAGGGAGGCGAGTAGCACTCCGTCGATCCAAGTCCGTATGCGCCGGTTGGATCAGAATGTCGAATTCCGAAGGACCCAATGACGAAGTAATCTCAAATGACGAAACCCGAAGGCGAGATGATCATTCACGTGTATCGATCGGGTATCCACGAGTCATCGTTGAGTGTTGATGAGATGTTTCGGTTCATTCGGATTTCGGAATTCCTTCGAAATTGGGTATTTCGACATTCGAGTTCATCACGCCGAGTGTCCGATTTTCAAGCTCGGTTGTTCAGCGCGCGATGGACGTCAGCACTTCCCGGGCTGCGGTGATCGTTGCGTCGATGTCCTCGTCCGTGTGGCAGACCGAGACGAAGTTCGCCTCGAATTGACTGCACGGCAGATACACCCCACGTTCGAGCATTCCCTGAAAGTAGGTCGCGAAGCGTTCGGTGTCGTTCCGAGCGGAGATGTCGTAGTTCGTCACTGGCTCTTCGTTGAAGAACAGTGTGAACATACTTCCCACCTGAGCGGTCTGATGCGGCAGACCGGCTGACGTCGCAGCATCGCTGAGTCCCTCGATGAGCCGCGTTGTCGTCGCCTCCAGTTGCTCGTAGGGATCGGTGGCCTTGAGTGTTTTCAATGTGGCGATGCCGCTCGCTGTCGCCAGAGGATTTCCCGAAAGCGTTCCCGCCTGATAGACCGGGCCGACGGGTGAGATGGAGTCCATGACATCGGCTCGTCCGCCGTAAGCTCCGACCGGCAACCCGCCGCCGACAATTTTGCCGAGCGTGGTCAGGTCTGGGGTGACGCTATATCGAGCCTGTGCCCCGCCGTAGGCCACCCGAAACCCGGTCATGACTTCATCAAAGATCAGCAGCGCTCCGTGTTTCGTGCAGAGTTCACGGCACGCCTCCAGGAACCCGGGTTGAGGCGGCACGCAGCCCATGTTGCCGACGACCGGTTCGAGGATCACCGCTGCGATTTCGTCGCCTCGCTTGGCGAACGTGTCTGCGAGTTGCTCGGCGTCGTTGTAGCGCAGCGACAGTGTGTCAGCCGTGCAGCCTTCGGGGACACCCGGACTGGAAGGGACGCCGTGCGTGAGTGCCCCACTCCCTGCCTCGACGAGCAAACTGTCAACGTGCCCGTGATAGCACCCCGCGAACTTGACGACGACATTGCGACCGGTGTGTCCACGTGCGAGGCGGATCGCAGACATCGTCGCCTCCGTGCCCGAGTTGACCATTCGCACCTTCTCGATCGACGGGACCGCGTCGGCGATCAACTCGGCCAATTCGCTTTCCCGTTCGGTCGGTGCACCAAAGCTCGTCCCGCACGACAACGCTGCTTCGATTGCAGCGGTCACCTCCGGATGACAATGCCCCAGAATGTGCGGGCCCCACGAGCCGATGTAATCGATCAGCCGATTGCCATCGATGTCATACAGGTACTGCCTCTCCCCCCGTTCGATAAACAACGGCGACCCACCGACAGCACCAAAGGCCCGTGCCGGGCTGTTCACGCCCCCGGGAATGACTCCCGTCGCTCGATCAAATGCCTGGCAACTCTTCTCGCGATTCAGCATCACACTCACACAACGAAACAGAAAGTTTAGTTTCCGTAGCTGGATTCGCCAGAATTCAGCCGTTATCGAGAACGATAACGAGTGTTGATTGTACCGACCCAATCATCATCCGCCGAGTGTGGACCCTCATTGGAGGTGGGTAGCCGGTCTTCGCAAAAAGCGGGACGATTCATGCGGGTTCATCGCCTCTCGATTCACCGTCTGGCGACGACGGCTACCCCAGATTGATGCGGATATGGTCACACACGGATCAGCGTTGATCGTCCGGCGTCCCAACGATGAGGGCTGCGTAATGGCTGGGCCAGCTGCGTTCGATCAGCAAGGCGTGTCGCAGCGGTTGTCCGTCGAGTGGTTCGCGGACGAAGTTCAGGTCGAACGCGGGGTCCGGCGTGGTGAGATTCGCGATGGGTGGAATGATCCCGGTTCGCAACACCTCCAGAACAGCCGCTGTCTCGACGCTTGATGAGGCATTCGCCATGAAACCAGTCGTCGATTTGATCGTGGTCGCGGGGATCGTGCAAGCGCGTTCGCCGAGGGCTGCTTGAAGTCCTTGCACCTCAATGCGATCCCCCTGCTCTGTTGCGTCACCGTGCAGGTGCATGAGGTCGATGTCTGCGGGAGTGAGGTTGGCGACATCCAGTGCGCGGCGGACACAGGCGGTCACTGCGGCGGCACATCCATGCGGATCGAATGACGGGACGCCGGTTGCTGCGCCAAAGCCGAGGATCTCGCCGAGAACGTTTGCTCCCCGCTGGAGTGCTCGTTCGAGCGTTTCGAGAACAAACAGAGCGGCCCCTTCGCCCACGACGCTTCCCGTGCGTGTCACATCGAACGGGCGATGGACAGTGGACGGGTCGTCGGTCGACGAGGAGAGGACGCCGGTATAATGCTCGTGAGCAATTCCCGTCCAGAGAATCCATGAATCGAATGCCCCGGCGAGGATGAGATCGGCCTCATCATTTCGCAGCGACCACATCGCTTCGCCGATCGCGTGAAACCCGCCGGTGCCGAGACACAGCAGGTTATGGTTTACCCCTTGCAGAACGTGTTCGTGCGCGATGTGGTACAGGCCCGCATTGGCCAGTCCTTCGATGATCGTTTGAGGTGGGATGCGTCGCATCCCCTCTTCCATAAACAACGCACGATCGATCGTGCCCCCGCCAGTGCACACCTCCAGGGCATCATTGAAGTTCGAGTGACAGAACCCTTCTTTCCGAACACCAATCGCGATGCCGGCCCGTGCCGGATCGTAGTCCTCATTCGATAACCCGGCATCAGCGAAGGCCGAGGCGGAGGCGACGACTCCGAAATCTTCTCCTCTCATCAGCAGTCGCAGCAGTTTGCGATTCCGGATCTCCTGACGAGGCTCGAAGTCCGCGACCTCGCAGCCGATCGAGACCGGAAGATTCGAAGCATCGAACTTCGAGATCGTCGCAGCGGCAGACCGGCCGCTCATCCAGCGTGAATGGATGTCCGGCGTGTTGCGGCCCAGAGGCGTGACGAGGCCCTGTCCCGTCACGACCACGCGAGTCGAGTTGTCGTTGGATTGACTCATGTCAGCGAACCATCAAACCGGCGAAAGACGATTGACGCGTTGTTTCCTCCGAAGGCGAACGAATTTGACAGCACCGTGTTGATCGGCATCGGTCGTGCTTCGTTCGGCACGTAGTCGAGATCGCACTGAGGGTCGGGTTGTTCGTAATTCGTCGTGGGAGGTGCCACGTTGTCCCGAATGGCCAGCACGGAAAAGACCGCCTCCAGAGCACCGGCCGCGTGCACGAGATGTCCGGTCATCGACTTTGTCGAACTGACTGCGACGTTGTTCGCGTGCTCACCGAGCGCGAGCCGGATGGCGAGTGTCTCGCTGAGGTCGTTCGCCTTTGTGGAAGTGCCATGCGCATTGATGTAGTCAATGTCGACCGTGTTGACTCCAGCATCACGCGCTGCGAACGACATCGCACGGGCGGGATGACTGCCGTCTTTGGAGGTGTCGGTGATGTGCTCGGTCGTCATACTGGTTCCGAAGCCGGCCAGTTCCGCGTAGATGTTCGCACCGCGTCGACGAGCATGCTCCAGCTCTTCGAGCACAAGAATGGCTGCCCCTTCGCCGATGATGAAGCCGTTCCGCCGCTGATCGAACGGACAACAGGCGCGTTCCGGCTCGTCATTGTTGGTTGAAAGGGCTCCCAGCAATGCGAAGCAAATGATCGTGACCTCATGCACCATGCTGTCGAACCCGCCTGCGAGCATCACGTCGGCATCGCCCCGCTGAATCGCACGTAGTGCCGTTCCGACCGCCTGGGTCCCCGCTGCACAGGCCGTACTGACAAGAAACGTCGGCCCACCGCATCCCCAGCGATCGCTGATCGTGCGCGGTACGACCACTTGCGGCAGTCGCAGTTCGAGTTCCGCGTCGAAAGTCGGATACAACGGCGGGTCGTGAAGGTCGATCAGCTGTCGCCAGTGGTCCGTCTGACCGAGCGTCAACATGTTCGACAGACAGCCGAACGAGATTCCCAGGCGATCATGCGGAACGTCACCTGCGGTCAATCCACTGTCTTGCATCGCTTCGTAGGTCGCTGCGACGCAGAGCCGATTCATCCGCGGGAGTATTGGAGTGAGATCCGCGACGGAAGGATCTTCGACGCGTGAGTAGTCGAAGCCCTGAACCTCGCCTGCGATCTGGACCGGCCAATGCGTCGGATCGAACAGCGTGATCGGACCGATGCCGTTGCGTCCACTGGTCACTCCGTCCCATGTCGATGCGACGTCGGTCCCCAACGGACTGACGGCTCCCAACCCGGTAACGACGACCCTGCGAGAATGACCCACACCCATAATATTACGATGTCAGATTGAAGCTCGATGCGATGACGAGAGAACCGATCGAGAACCCCTGATGTCAGACGTAGAAAAACCCGTACAAACGGCTCGACGGGATGATTGCCAGTCCCTTCTATACTGTCGGGGCGCTTCAGCAGTCGCAACGGGGAAATCACGAATGTGACGTGCGACATCGACCGATTTCGGCGGGGAATGGATCACCAATCCTACAATCGCGACGATCGGAGCCGATTCACTCCTTGGTGATCGTCTCATCGAGGTTCAGCAGGGCGTTCGCCACGGAAATCCATGCAGCGGCTTCCGTTGCGACGGCCAGGTCTTCGGTCACCTCGGCTGAAGACTCCGCTCCCTGTTTTGATCGCTGTCGCGACAGCTCAGCCTCGTACAGCTGATGCAGGATGCTGACCTCGTCGCTCGACGGCTGCCTTGCGACCGATCGGCGGAACCCGTACTCGATCCGCGCTCGATCATCCTCATCGGGCAGGTCGTGCAGCATGTGTTCGGCCAGAGCAGCCGCCATCTCGTAATACGCCGGATCATTGAGAAGCGTGAGTGCCTGCAGCGGCGTGTTGGTGACCGAACGCTTCACACACGAAGCGGCCCGGTCCGGGGCGTCGAAATTCACAAAGCTGGGGTAAGGAGCACTGCGCCGCCAGATGACATACAGCCCGCGACGGAAGCGGTCCTCATCCGTGTCTGTGTCGTAGACGGGCGGATTGCGACCTGCGTGTCGCCAGATGTTCGGCGGCTGCGGCGGATAGACAGGAGGACCGCCGAGACGATCTGTCAACAATCCGGCGACCGCGAGCGCATTGTCCCGGATCGTCTCTGCCGGAAGCCGGAATCGCGGTCCACGTGCGAGCCATTTGTTGGCAGGGTCAAACTCGAGTTGCTCAGGGGAGATGCTGGAGTCCTGCTGGTACGTCGCTGACATCACAATGGCGCGATGGATGTGTTTCATGGACCATCCGTTTTCCATGAACTCGACCGCCAGCCAGTCGAGCAACTGCGGATGCGTCGGTCGTGCGCCCTGAACGCCAAAGTCCTCGACCGTCTCGACAATGCCTCGGCCGAACATCTCCGCCCACCAGCGATTCACGGTCACTCGAGCCACGAGTGGATTCTCCTCGGACACCAGCCATCGTGCCATCGCCAGACGGTCGGAACGTTCATCATCGCTTCCGCTCGTCTCCATCTTGTGCAGCACGGCGGGAGTCATCGGCTTGACCTCGACTCCCCGGTCGAGGAAGTTCCCACGTTTGAAGATCGCCGTCATTCGCGGCTCGTCCTGCTCGATCATCACAAGCGTCGTTGAGGGCCCGACCTTCTCGAGTTGTGTCTCGACGCTTTCCAGTTGCTTGTTGAGTTTGGTCAGCTCGGCGTCAAGCGTCAGGTAATGTTCGAAGAGCTGTTTTCGGTCCTCGTCGGTTCGTTCGTCGACCGGCTTGGTGATGAGTTCGCGAATCCCGTCCGGTAACTCGGCGTTCTCATCCGGTTGCCACTCGGTGAAGGACTCTTCCAGTTGTTGACGACGTTCGTCGACACGTTTGCGAACCGCCTCGACTTCCTCTTTCAGTCGGGTCTGCTCCCTGCGTTGCTCCTCCGTCCAGGGGAGTTCCATCTCCGGCCCAGCTGTGTCGTAAGAGACTCCTTTGTCGTCGGTGAGTTTGACCTCCAACGGCGTGTTATTGAAGAAGGCGAACAGCTGATAGTAGTCTTGCTGTGTGAACGGGTCGTACTTGTGATTGTGACACTGAGCACATTCGAGCGTCGTCCCCAGCCAGACGGTCCCAGTCGTGTTCACGCGATCAACGATCTGATTCGTCCGGTTCTCCTCCGGGTCGACACCCGCTTCGACGTTGCACGTGGTGCAGCGATGGAACCCGGTCGCGATCTTCTGCTGCATGGTGGCATCCGGCAGGAGGTCGCCCGCAATCTGTTCGATCGTGTATTGATCAAAAGGCATGTCTGCATTGAGGGCAGCGACGACCCAGTCGCGGTAAGCCCACATCTCGCGGTACTGGTCCGCCTGAAAACCGTTTGAGTCTGCGTACCTCGCGAGGTCGAGCCAGCTGCGCGCCCACTTCTCGCCATAGCGGGGCGAGTCGAGGAGTCGATCCACGATTTGCTCGTAATGGGCAGGCGACGGATCATCGAGAAACGCATCCACCTCAGCGACTGATGGCGGCAGACCGATCAGATCGAGATAAACCCGCCTCAGCAGCGTCGCCGGTTCCGTGGAGGGAGACGGAGTCACCGGCGGATCGTGGGCCTCCAGTCGATGCAGTACGAAGGTGTCGAGTTCGTTACGCACCCATGCTCGTTGCGTGACCTCAGGCAACGTCGGACGAACCGGTTTGAGATACGCCCAATGTTTGACTTGCTCCTTCGTCGCCGTCCAGGGGACCCCGGCATCGATCCAGTGTTTGAGCAACTCAACTTCGTCCGCGGCCAACGGCTCTCCATCCGGCGGCATCCGTTCGTCACCCTCGATCGTGACGCGACGCACAAGTTCGCTTTGATCACTCTTCCCCTCGACAACTGCTGAGACCCCGGAGTCGTTGAGTTGCAGGACGTTCGCACGGCTGGTCAGTCGCAGTCCGCCTTCCGGCTCGGTGTCGCCATGACACTCCAGACAACGGTTCGCAAAGAGTTGCTGAACCGCAGCAGCAATCGCGGATTCGTCGAAAGTCTCGCCCGTCTGCGACATGCGATCATCGGCCCGTCCGTCAGCAACGGCGAGACAACCCGCGATGAATCCAGCAATCACCACACAACGACGATTCACGAAAACCTTCCCCCATGGAATCTGTCAATCGATCGAATTACGTAGGTTTGAAGCAGGATCAACTTCTCTGGGTGGCATGATCTCACGCCGATAGGCGAGTGAGCATGTACTTCGCGCGATCCTCGGACATGGCGACCCGGCTATCGCCGTGACACCATGCCACCCTTCAATCAAACTGACTCATTTAGAAATCGACGCCAGCATTGGCTCGCCTGGCGACGATGCCTTATCATACTGGTTTAAACGAGGTCACTCCAGTGGCGTCTATGGAAACAACCGTTCTGCGAATGGTCGCCAGACGCCTGAGTCACATCATGTTTGCTGAGGGTTGAATTGACCGATGTGGAACTGGAAAGGGTATCAGGGCCAGAAGCTTCGCTTCTGATTCCTGCTAAGCGTGCCAATTTCACATCGATCAAGCTGACTCTCAGTAAACGGTGAAATAGATTCAATGAAATGCCAGTATGTTCAAGATTCCTAACGCAGCGCGGAGGCACAGAGGCACGACGAGTACCGTGTCGAGTTGTCGGGCTTGCGGAGTTCACTTTCTGGCATTCGCTGTCACGTTTTTGCTGTTGAGGACAAACATTCTCGCCGCTGAGCCTCCGAGTGCAGTGGGTCCGGTGATGCGGTTACTGAAGAGTGGGCGTGTGCCTGAGAAACGTTTAGGAGCGATCCTTGAGCAGATCACGCGTCGCGGCAACGAGCATGACCTGGCGTATGTCTATCAACTGGCCACTCAACCCGATGGATTCGACACGGAGCTGAAACTGCGGACATTCGAGTTGCTCGCGGAGGCTGCTGCAAAACGGCAGGTCATCCCGGCCGGCGACCTGAGTGGGATCGCTGATATCATCAGCTCAGACGCGACGAAGGAGTCCGATGAGTTGCGGCTCGTGGCCGTTCGCTTGGCAGGACTGTGGAAAGTGCCATCGGCCGTTGAGCCACTGAGAACAGTGCTCGCCGATTCCGGTTCGTCTGCGAGGATCCAGCCGGCCGCTCTCGAAGCACTGGCCTCGATTGGCGGAACGGCGGTCATCAAGTCGCTCGTGGAATTGTCGGGGGAAGGTCACTCGCTGGACATCCGACAGCAGGCGGTTGCCTCCCTTGTGCCGATCGATGTGGACAGAGCGTCCGAGCAAGCGGTCGCCCTGTTGAGCCAGTTGGGCGAAGGAGAATCACCGGCACCGATGATCTCGGCTTTCCTGAACGTCCGGAATGCCAGTGCGATTCTCGCGAACGCCATTGAGCAATCACCGCCGTCGAAGGACGTCGCCATGCTTTCCCTGCGGCACATGTACTCCGTCGGTCGCAGCGACGGCGAACTGTCGACAGCGTTGGGGAAGATCGCCGGAATCGACGTTGACCCACAGCCGCTTACTCCGGCGCAGGTTACTACCAAGCTCAAGGAGGTCGAGGCGCACGGTGACGCTCATCGCGGTGAAGCTGTGTTTCGTCGGGCCGACCTGTCCTGTATGAAGTGTCACGCGGTCAGCAAAGCGGGCGGGCAGATTGGTCCCGACCTCAGCGCGCTCGGTGCCAGTTCGCCGGTTGACTATATCATCAACTCGATCTCAAACCCGGACCAGCAGATCAAAGAGGCGTTTGTCACGCGGGTTGTGATCACCGACGAAGGGCTCGTGCATCAAGGGATCGTGGTCGATCGCACCAAAGAGCAACTCGTGCTAAAGGATGCGACCGGGAAACTGGTCACCATTCCAACCGCAAGCATCGACGAGGAAGTTGAAGGCAAATCGTTGATGCCCAAGGGGCTGATGAAGTTCATGACGGATGCGGAGTTTCTCGATCTCGTGAAGTTCCTCTCGATGCTGGGCAAGCCGGGGACGGAGTATGCCATTCGCCAGACCCAACGCGTGCAGCGGTGGCGGGTGATGACGTCCGCGCCCAAGGAATTGGTGAGCGGCCCCGTCGATGAGACTCTGCTGGAAGATTACCTCGCGGGCAATCCGGCGATGGAGTCGGCGTATTCGCGAGTGAATGGCGAACTGCCACTCGATGAATTGACGAAGTCCGCCGGGCCAGTGCTGTTCCTGCAGGCGGAATTCGATGTCACGCAGGCGGGCGAGATTGGCGTCAGGCTCGACTCAGCGGAGGGAGTGCAGATGTGGATCGGCTCGCGCTCGTCCATGGAGCCGGAGTTCACCTTGAGCTTGCCACGCGGGCGACAAACGATCCTGCTGCGAGTCGACAAGGACAAGCGATCATCGGCTGTGTTGAAACTGGAATTGTTTCGAGTAGACGCTTCGTCTGCCGAGTTCACTGTTATGGATGGTGCCTGATGTCGGAGCTTATTGAGACGCTGTTCGAGCAGTTCGAGGAGCACTGGGTCAAGTTCGTCACTGCGGCTCTGTTCATGGGCGTCGGCTGGTTCTTCGGCAAGCGACGGGCGAAGAGCGAGTGGGCGAAGAAGGAGTTCCTCGACCGTCTCAACGTGTCGTTGACCTCCATCGACGACGGCACCCTGAAGATTCGCACCATCATCGAGAAGGCGTGTCAGGAGGTGTTCCTTAACACGGTCGCTGCTGAGGCGATCAACATGGCAGCGAGGCAGTCGACCGAGGAAGACCCGCTGCTACCGCTGGCTGAGGACGACTACTGGTATTACCTCAACGCTGTCCTCAATGAGATTGCAGAGAAGTTCGCGGAGGGTCAAATTCGGCGTGACCTCGGACTGCCGGTGGAGGTGGGGACGTATCTCATCTGCTTGACCTGTGAGAAAGCGGGAGCTGTCCGAACACAGAAGGTGCGGGCCATGCTGATCCGCAAATCATTGCTGACGAAACTGCCTGAAAAGACCCCTAAGTTCGAGAGCCCGAACCATTCGACCCGCTGGGAGACCTTGCAGTTTCTCGCAAAATCCTGGAAGACGGCACCGCACCAGTTTCTGGAAGTCGAGCTTTGCATGTAGACTGATGGAACGACGAGTGAATCCTCAACGATGCGATTGCCGGAGAGCGTGATCATGAGCTTGCGGAATGACGTCACCACACTGATGACCATCATCGTGTGTCTTACGAGTGGGCTGACGTTGGTCGCGGACGACGAGCCAACGACGCCCGACTTCACGAAGGATGTGGCCCCCATCCTAACGAAATACTGTGCCGGCTGTCACAACGATGACGATCGCGAAGGGGGCCTCTCGCTGGAGTCGTTCGCTTCGCTGCAACTGGGGACGGATGACGGTCCGGCTTTGTTGCCGGGCGATGCAACGGGGAGTCGAATCATTCGGGTACTCAGCGGCGAAGAGCCGTTGATGCCGCCGGAGGACGAGCCGCGTCCCAGCGAGGCAGAGTTGGCGATTCTCACTCGCTGGATCGATGCGGGAGCCAAAGGTCCCGAAGGAGCCGAGCCGAATCGGTTGATGCTGGTCGTTCCGGAGATCAAATCACACGTTGATCGTCGTCCGATTGCGGCGTTGGATCAGTCGCCAGATGGGAAACGACTGGCCGTCGCCCGATATGGTGAAGTGTTGATCTACGACGTTCCGGACGGAGCTGAGATTGTCGCAGAGAAACCGGATTTGTCGTTAAAGGATTTCCCCGGAAACGTGACGTCCGTGCACTTCACCGCAGACGGAACTCAACTCGTGACGGCTTCCGGAGTGACGGGGCTGGGAGGTGTCGCGGCGATCTGGGATTTGACGGCGGGTGAGTCAGTCAAGTCGTTTGAAGGGCACCGGGACATCCTCTACGAAGCTGAACTCTCGCCGGACGGGTCACTGCTGGCGACGAGCAGCTATGACAGGTTGATTGTCCTGTGGGATGTCGAATCGGGCAAGCAGGTGCGGACACTCGCCGGGCACAACGGAGCTGTGTACGACGTCGGTTTCAGTCCGGACGGAGAGTACCTCGTGAGTGCCAGTGCGGACGACACGTGCAAGGTTTGGCGAGTTTCGGACGGCGAACGGCTGGACACGCTCGGACAACCGCTCAAGGAGCAGTACACCTGCATGTTCAGTCCGGATGGCAGGACGATCGTCGCAGGCGGAGCCGACAACCGCATTCGCGTATGGCAGTTCATCTCAAAGGATCGACCCCGCATCAATCCGCTGTTGCACGCCCGTTTCGCGCATGAAGGAGCCGTGCTGCGGGTCGGGTTCACCTCTGACGGCGCGCGGCTTGTCTCGGTGGCAGACGATCGCACAGTCAAGTTGTGGGACACATCGGACTACACGGAATTACATTTGTGGGAACAACAGCCGGATGTGGCATTCGCACTCGCGATCAGCCCGGACGACAAGTCGTTCCGCGTTGGTCGACAGGACGGCTCGATCGAGCAGTTTTCCGTTATGGGTGACAGGACGTCAAACAAGACTGCTTCGACGGCAACGGCTGTTGAGTCACAATCAATTCCGATGCCTGACGAATTGGCTGAAGTCCAGGAGACCGAGCCGAACAACGCCGCTGGTGAGGCGATGACAATTGAAGCTCCGGTGACGATCACTGGCACCATTTATCGAGCATCGACGGAAGGAGAGGGTTCCGAAACCGTGCAGGAAGCCGATCTCGACATGTTCCGCTTCGCCGCAAAGGCCGGACAGGAGTGGGCGATCGAAGTCAATGCGGCTCGATCTGAGTCGCCGTTGGATTCGTTTGTTGAGGTGCTGACTGCGGACGGAGAGCGAATCGAACGTGCTGTGCTTCAGGCGGTACGAGATTCGTATTTCACATTCCGGGGCAAGGATGCGGACACCTCCGGCGACTTCCGCATCTTCAATTGGGAAGAGATGACGCTCAATCAGTATCTCTACTCCAACGGCGAAGTCAGCAAGTTGTGGCTGTACCCGCGCGGACCGGACTCGGGATTCAACGTCTATCCCGGACAGGGTCAGCGGTGGGGCTTTTTCGACACGACGCCGCTGGCACATGCCCTCAACGAACCCTGTTATGTCGTCGAACCACATCCGCCGGAAACCGAGTTGATTCCGAACGGACTCCCTGTGTTCACGCTGTACTACGAGAACGATGACGAGAGCCGTCGCTCGATGGGCAACGACTCCAAGCTGTTTTTCACGGCTCCTGATGACGGAGAGTACCTCGTCAAATTGAAAGACGTCCGCGGCCAACAGGGTGAGAATTTCTCATACGCCCTCACGATCAGGCCGACTCAGCCGGATTTTGAAATCACCGTTGACGGCAAAGAACCGGCGATCTCTCCCGGCAGCGCGAAGGAGTTCGTCGTCCGGGCAACACGCAAGGACGGGTATGACGGACCAATTCGTGTCGATATCAGTGGTCTGCCGGTCGGATTTGATGCGACAACCCCTGTGACGATTCAGGCGGGGCAAGTGCAGGCGATGGGCGTTATCTGGGCGAACAACGACGCGGTTGCCCCCGAGGGGGATGCCGCCAAGTCATCAGTGGTCACGGCGACTGCCGATATCCGTGGTCAGGACGTTACGCACGAAGTCGGCTCGCTCGGGGAGATCAAGCTGGGTGAAGCTCCCAAGCTGACCGTCGAGATTCAACCGGCTCCGGGCGGAGCCGAGCCTCTTTCTTCCTCGCCTGAGGGTCCGCTCGAATTCGCCATCACGCCCGGCGAAACAATCATGCTTCAAGTGGAGATTCACCGTCACGCGGAGGATGGTGTGGTTTCGCTCGGCAAGGAGACCAGCGGTCGTAACCTGCCGCACGGCTTGTACGTCGACAACATCGGTCTCAACGGGCTGCTGCTGCTCGAAGGACAATCGAAGCGGGAGTTCTTCATCACGGCTGACACCTGGGTCCCCGACCAGACGAGGGTGTTCCATCTCTCGACAGATGCCGGGGGTGGGCACGCCTCGCGACCAGTAATCCTGCACGTGAGACGCGATCAAGCGTCGAGCGAACGTGCGTCCCGTTGATGCTCCACGTGAAGGTTTGTCAGCTGATCGAGTCCGAAAGCGACGCATTCGTCTTCAGGAATCGGTGTGTCTCAACGCCAGAGCGTGCGGTGACAATCGCGCACGTCTCTTCGCTTTCCCAGAGGTCGATCCGAACCGCCTCGACGCCACACGGCGCGAGCAACTCGGGGCAGACTTTTTCGAGCAGATATCGAGCCATGTTCTCGGCAGTCGGGTTGCTGGAGAGCAGGAACAGCTTCGAGGGTTCAACCGCCTGCATGGCTGCGATGCCATTCTCATCGTCGCGGCTGAGGAGAAAACCGTGGTCCCAATGCTCATCGATCCACCCCTTGAGCCGCGACTTGAGTTCCGCGAAGTCAATCACCCGCCCAACGTCATCGACATGGCTAGGGTCCTCTCCCAGCGGTGTGACATAGAAATCCACCGCATAACTGTGCCCATGAAAGTTCGCGCACTTTCCCTCATGACCGAGCAATCGATGCCCCGCACAAAATCGAATCCGCCGCATGACGGTGATGTTCATTCCTACTGACTCCTCGACCATGTCGAGCGACCATTCTACGGTACTGACCATGCATGTGCGACGGCCACTTCATGTAACACATGGTCATGCAGTTCCATATGACCACGGATAACACGGATGATCGATTATCAGTGTCATCCGTGTGATCCGTGGTTTCAATCGGTATTCTGTCAGGGAATTCGTTCCTCCCAGTCCTTGATGGAGTACAAACCGTGACACTCGACGAAGCCCAAAAACGGGTTGACTCCTGGATTCAGGAAGTCGGCGTCCGCTACTTCTCCGAACTGACGAACCTGGCTCAGTTGGTTGAGGAGGTCGGGGAGGTCGCGCGAGTCATCTCTCGGCAGTACGGCGACCAAAGCTTCAAGGAGAGTGACCGAGATGTCGAATTGGCGGACGAACTGGCGGACGTTCTGTTTGTAGTGATCTGTCTCGCGAATCAGACCGATGTGAATCTGACCGAAGCCTTGGAGCGTTCATTGGCGAAGAAAACTGACAGGGACAGGGATCGGCATCAGCAGAATCCCAAGCTCACCGGCGAGGACCGCGACTGACGAGTGGCTGTGTTGCCTGCTAACATGTCGTTCTTTGGTCGATTGCAGTCAGAGATCGTGGCATTGAGAAGAGGGACGGATTGATGAGTGACTCGCGGCTTCACAATAGCCGGTTCATGAAGGCGGTTCGCTGTGAGCCGACGGATACGACGCCGGTCTGGATCATGCGGCAAGCCGGACGATATCTGCCGGAGTACATGGAAGTCCGCCGACAGGTCAACTCAGTGTTGGAGCTATGTCGTCGCTCGGACCTTGCAGCCGAGGTGACCGTCACCGCTCAACAGGTGCTTGGCGTCGACGCCGCCATCCTTTTTGCAGACCTGCCGCCACTCTTGATTCCAATGGGCTTCGACCTCTCCTACGAGCCGGGACCAACGATTCACAACCCGCTCAGGCTGGGCGACAGTCTGAACCGGGTCCGTGCGATTGAGTCCGCTGAAGAGATGGGCGAAGTCTTGGAGACAGCCCGCCTCGTGAGGTCACAACTGGCGGACAACATTCCGTTAATCGGATTCTCCGGAGCCCCGTTCACACTCGCTTCGTATGCCATCGAAGGTGGGGGATCGAAGGACTTCAAACACACCAAGATGCTGATGTACGCCGATCCCGGTGCGTGGGAGGCTTTCATGGAGCGTGTCGTCGAAAGTGTGATCATCTATCTGAAAGGACAGGTCGCAGCCGGCTGTCAGTTGGTGCAGTTGTTCGACAGCTGGGGCGGGTGCCTCTCGCCGAGCGACTATCGCCGCTTCGTGATGCCTTACACGCAAAAAGTCATTCGGGCGATTGAATCCGAGGTTCCGGTGATCAACTTTCTGACGGGCAATCCAGCCTTGCTTCCCTTGTTGAAAGAGGCCGGTGGCCAGGTCATTGGTCTTGATTGGCGTGTCGATCTCAAGGAGGGCTGGCGAACAGTCGGGCATGACGTCGCGGTGCAGGGGAATCTTGATCCGATCTCATTATTTGCTGACCTCGACACACTGAGGCAAAGGACGAAAGATGTTCTCGACGCCGCGGAAGGGCGAGCGGGACACATCTTCAACCTCGGCCACGGTGTGATGCCCGGCATGAAGCCCGAGAATGTGAAGGCACTTGTCGAAATGGTGCACGAGTTGGGGCAACAATGAGCGAGCGACCCTGTATCGCTGTGATCGGCGGCGGACTGACCGGGCTCGCTGCGGTCCATCGACTGAGTGAGTTGTCCGCTGAACAGGACCAATTGATCAATGTTACTCTGTTCGAGGCGAGTGATCGACTCGGCGGCGTCTTCGGAACCAGACACATCAACGGACATGTCGTCGAGACGGGAGCCGACTCATTCATCACAAATAAACCCTGGGCCGTCGATCTCTGTGATCGTCTGGGACTGGGCGACCAACTCATTGGCACTAACCCGGCCTATCAGCGGTCCCTGATTCTTCACGAGGGTAAACCGGTCGTCACTCCGGAGGGGTTTGAACTCCTCTTGCCTCGCAAATTGCGGGCGCTGCTGGCCTCTCCGCTGCTCTCGCATGAGGGTAAGATCCGTGTCGCTGCTGAGCCATTCGTACCCCCGAAGACGGACCAGTCCGATGAAAGTCTCGCGTCGTTCGTTCGCAGACGATTTGGGCAGGAGATGCTGGATCGCATCGTCCAGCCGATGGTCGGAGGCATTTACACGGCTGATCCGGAGCACCTGAGCATGCAGGCGACGTTACCTCGCTTTGCCAGGCGCGAGCGTGACTACGGCAGCCTGTTGCGCAGTGTGTGGGCCGAGAGGGGATCGGACGAATCCAAGGCAGATGAGGAGCTTGATAATCCCTCGGGCATCAGTGGCGCGCGTTACGGGCTTTTCGCCTCACTGAAAGAGGGCATGTCACAACTGTTGGATGCACTGACCGTGTCTGCTCAACGATCGGCGAAGGTTGCAATGAACGTGGCAGTCGCCTTTATTCAGCTGATGCCCGACGGAGGTTATGACATCGAACTTTCAAATGGGGAGAAACAGTCATTCGATGCGGTCATCCTCGCATTGCCCGCTCATCATTCGGGACGACTCGTGAAACCTTGGGACTCAACGCTCGCAGAGAGACTGTTGCAGATCCCCTATGCTTCGAGTGCGATCGTCGTCTCCGCACATCGTATGGAGGACGTTGAGCATCCTGTCGACGCGTTCGGACTGGTTATTCCGCATGTGGAAGGCCGTCGAATTCTTGCGGTGTCTTTCCTCAGTCGTAAGTTTGAAGGCAGGTCGCCGGAGGGCACAATCCAGCTGCGAACCTTCGTCGGCGGAGCGATGCAGCCGGAGTTGCTCGACCAACCCGACGATGCAATCTACGCAATGGTGCGTGAGGAGCTGCAGGACATTCTGGGAGTTCGCGGAAAGCCGATATTCGAGATCATGGCTCGATATGAACGTGCCATGCCCCAGTATCACGTCGGCCATCTCGACCTGGTCGAGGACATCGATCGACTGACGTCGCTACACGACTGCTTCGCGATTGCGGGCAACGCATATCGAGGCGTGGGCCTGCCGGACAGCATTCACAGCGGGGAAGAGGCTGCGGAACGAACGATCGCAACGCTTTTCGCGTGAACTCGGCGATCACGGCGGATCACAGGTCTTTCGCAAGTCCCTGTCGACGACGGCGTCGGCGGGTTACGTGTGCCCACCGATCACCCGCTTCAGCTTCCAGGAAGAACGAACCTGCAAAGATGCGATAGAACAACAACAGGACGAAAGCGCCACCCGTCGCTGCACAGAAGCCGATCGGCGTGATCGGTTTGATCTCGGTGGTGTGGGTAAAGAACATCACGGTGCCACAACCGATCACACAGCCGACGATGCCCATCAGCATGGTGGCGATCGCCCCGCCGGGATCACGTCCCGGCATGATGGCCTTCGCGGTGAGTCCGACAATCGTCCCGAAACCGACCCACATCAGAAACTCGTTCACCGCGTTCTGAAAGGCTGTCACAAAACTGGGGTCCATCCCGTTTCTCCGTGAATTCGTTCGCGCGATCGTCTCCATTGAAGAGACCGCGAGCGATCTCCATTCGAAAACATCGCACTTACAACAGTCAGACTTGCGTCTTTTCGGAACGACTCCGTACGACGAGGTGACGCTCAATCGTCGCCTCACTTGCAAAGTCGACGCAACCGTCACACTGTCTTGAGCCCCCGTCTTATCACCCTCCACCGACGGATGAAACGAAATGGACTTCGTCTCCCGCATCGACGCGTTCCAACAAACCAAGTTCGCTGATGCGCGATCCAATGGCGACCGATATTCCGGGCTTCAATCGGCCCCCGTCACATAAGCGCTCTCGAAGTCCCGGAAACTGTGCATCCAACTGATCAACGACCTCACGCACTGTTTTGGCAGACATTTTGAGCTGTTTGATTTGCCCAGTGTGACGATGCAGAGAAGATGGAATAAACACGGTTGGCATATGGGATTTCCACATTAGGACACACATCGCTCGACGACGGAGGGAGGCGAGAGCGGTCAATCATGTTCTGACGCTCACCATATCACATCGGTCCGCATTCACCTGACACATCTCACGCTCAGGGGGGCCACACAACTGCCGACAATGGAACACCATAAGATCATTGATGATAGCATGTTGTGAATGGCCATGTCGGCGTCAAGCCCATCTGGTGACGTTGATTCTTCGCAACGTCGCAGGCGATTCGGTTGCATCTGCTGATCGGTCCCTACTCGGGTACATTTACGCCATTGTTACAGAGTTTCGGTCAATTCGAGCGTGAGACGGGAAGGGTGATGGCTTACACTGGAATCGAGTGCAATCTCGGTCCAGGTTTTGCAGTTTTTTACCGAAACGACCTCCACCCATGGAATCGGCCGGATGTCGTATTCGTAATCGAGTTGGAATGACCGTTCGCCGTAAGCCAAATCAACGATTGATCTTACTGACTGGAGGAACCGGACTGATTGGCCGCTACCTGCTGGCGGACCTCGCTCGGTCGCGGATCCCGGTCGCCGTGTTGGTCCGCTCGAATCGCAATCAATCTGCAGCAGAACGCGTCGAGACGATCCTCCGAGACCTCGAACGCCGTTACAAACGCAGCTTTGTCCGCCCCGTTGTCCTGGATGGTGACCTGACCCAGCCGAATCTGGGCCTGGATCGCGAGCAACAGAATTGGGTTGCGGCAAACTGCGGACGGGTGTTGCACTCAGCAGCAAGCCTTTCCTTCAAACCGGCGGCTGAACACCCCGACGGTGAACCCTATCGAACGAATGTCGAGGGGACTCGGCGACTGCTCGACTTCTGTCGGCAGGCCGGGGTACACGAGTGGCATTTCGTTTCGACTGCATATGTGTGCGGAATTCGAACTGGTGTCGTGTGTGAGGATGAGCGTTCTCTCGACCAGTCGTTTGCGAATGACTACGAACGCAGCAAGGTCCTCGCAGAGAATCTCCTGAGTGTGGCAACCGAGGTTGACTCTCTCACGATCTATCGCCCGTCGATCGTCGTCGACACCGACCTGGGCAGTTCGATGTCGGACAAAACGCTCTACAACACGTTTGCAAATTATCAGACTGCCAGCAATCAATTCGGACTCCCCGCACCGGGAGAATGGATGGGGTACCTCGGCCTCTCGGGAGAGGAGAGAAAGAACGTCGTGAAGGCGTCCTGGGTTGCGAGGATGATCGTTCAAATCCTTCGGCAGCCGACACTTCATGGCCGCACGTACCATTTAACAGCGAAGTCCGGAATCTCTGCCAGAGACATCGATCGCGGCTTCTATGAAGTCCTGAAAGAATCCGGTGTGCGATCGCGGCCGTCCGGCGTTGAGCCGCTGTCCGAAGCGTTATTGCGACTGGCGAAGCCGTTTTTGGATGTCTTTGCTCACCACTTCCGAGCGGACCCGCTGTTCGATCAGACAAACATCGGTCATGCAATCGAGGTGTGTGGCGAGTTGCCCTGTCAGGAGGCGACCGTCGACGACATCCGCGACCTCAGTCGTGATCAAGTCAAGGCGCAAAAGTCCGCTCGCCAAGTTGACCACCAATCCTTGGCGGCGATGCTTCCGCTACACAGAGTGGCAACGTGGGCACCTGTTGAAGCTGCACGGACAATTGGCGTCATCGCAAGTGGAGCCGGGGGAGGAGAATGGGTGCTGACGCACTCAGATTCGGCGGTCACTTCAGTCCACGTGGGGGGCGCAGAATCCTGCCCGTTACGTTTCTACGCTCAGGCAGACACGTGGTGGAAGTTGCTTAAGAACGAGTTGAGCATCGAAAAGTCGATTGTTCAAGGACGGCTGTTGATCGAGTCTGACGAAGTCTCGGGTGACAATATTCCGGCGAACTCACTCCTTGAGGACTTGCGGACGCTCACAACAGATGCAGGTCGCCTTGCTTCAACGGGCGATCCGAGTGAGGTGATCCGTGCACTCTGAGTGTCGCCAACCGGTTGCCGAGGATTCCGATCCCATCGTGATCGTCGGGTATGAATGCGCAGTGCCGGGAGCGGATGGCGTCGTTGAGTTCGCCAAGCTGCTTTTCGAGTCGCGTCAGTCGTATGGGGAATTGCCTGACGACCGATTTGACCGCAGTCGTTATTACGATGCGAGGCTCGGTCGCCCGGGGAAGTCGTATACCACGATTGGCGGCATCGTTCCCGAGCGAGCCGTCGACCAGTCGGTTTGTCCGATCGACAGGCAACTCGAACAGCGATGCGATCCGACACACACCCGTTTCTGTGAAGTGGCTGCCCGCGCATGGCGTTCAGCGGGATTAAAGCCTCATGAGGAGTCTGGAGCAACGACTGGCATCTTTGTTGGACATTCGGGCGGAACGAAGAATGGCGGTCCGCTGAGCATGGCCGTGCAGATCGAGGAAACGTTGGCGTTTCTCGACGAACTGGACGACTTCCGCCGACTCGCGTCCGACACGCAGAATGCGATCATCCACGAGGTCACCTCTCGAGTTCGGCAGTCGCGTCCCCAGCGTGCCTGTGAAAACGGACCTCGCATCAATGCGTACACTGCTGCGGCCCTTGCTGCGAACGTCCTGGGACTTGGCGGTCCTAGAACCGTGATTGACGCCGCTTGTGCGTCCTCGCTGATCGCTCTCAATCAGGCGATGCTTCAAATTCGATTGGGGCGGATCGACACAGCCGTCGTGGGTGGGGCGACGTATAACAATGTGGACAACCTCATTCTCTTTTCGCAGTCACAAGCGTGCAGTGCAGATGGCTGCCGTCCGTTTGACCAGGGAGCCAATGGCCTAATCAGTTCCGAGGGCTATGTGGCCATTGTTGTGACCCGATTGAGTCGTGCCCTAAAACTCGGTCTATCGGTCCGGGCGATTGTGAGGGGCATCGGAATTTCCTCCGACGGGAAGGGCAAAAGCCTGTGGGCCCCTCGTACCGAAGGACAGCAACTTGCGGTCGAGCGGGCTTACGCATCCGGGCGAATGCTGGACATCGATTATCTCGAAGCCCATGCGACCAGTACGCAGTTGGGAGATCCGACTGAACTGACGACCATCGCCAATGTGATGAGCCGACAAGAACCGCTCAGGCGTCGCCGTTCTGGGTATCCGTTACTCATCGGCAGCGTCAAATCCAATCTCGGACACACGCTGGAAGCAGCCGGGCTGATTGGACTGGTGAAAGTCCTCCTCTCGCTGGACCGGAACGAATTGCCGCCCTCGCTGGGTTTTGAGGAGCCGAACCGCTTCTTCGATTGGAGCAAGCATCCCATCAAAGTGTTGACGCACCGACAGCCCTGGCGTGAGACGGATCATCCGCGCACGGCTGCCGTCAGCGCGTTTGGCATCGGTGGACTCAATGCCCACGTCACGATCGAAGATTCCGGGAGAGAGAAACTCACCGGGGAGCCGAGCGATCAGTCGCGTCAGTCCTCTTACGGTGCGACTCATCAAGAGCTTCGATCACTTGTCGCCAACGGGAACAACGAACCAATCGCAATTGTCGGGCGCGGTGTCGTTCTGCCGGGGGCTCACACTCGTGACGCGTTCGCAGAGCTGTTGCGCTCGGGCGCATCGGTGATCGGCGAGCCGCCGGACGATCGATGGCGCGGCATGGTCGGCCTCGCGTTTGACGATCAACCGAGACCGTTTCAGACTCCCACGAATCGTGGCGGATACATCCGTGACTACGAGTTCAATAGTCAGCCGTTTCGCATCCCCCCCAAGCAGGTCGCCCAGGCGAACCCTGTTCAGATGATGTTGTTGGATGCGGTCACGCAGGCCATCGGCGAATACGACGGCAGCGAATGGACCGTCGATCGTCAACGGACGGGAGTCGTGATCGGCACGGTCTTCGGAGGGGAATTCGCCATTCAGTTGCAGGCGGGGTTGCGACTGCCTGAAATCGCGGATGAACTCAAGCTCGCGATCGACCGTCATGCGAATGGCCGGATTGATGCTGACCGCCTCGCATCCGAGTTTCGGCAGACGTTCCTCCAGCACCGTCCCGCACTGCTGGACGAGACGGGCAGCTTCACATCCAGTACGTTGGCATCCCGGGTTGCCAAGACGTTCGACCTGATGGGTGGGGCGTGTGCACTCGATGCGGACGATGCTTCCGGGCTTGCTGCGCTGACTGCCTCGGTTGATCAACTACGGTCCGGACAGGTCGACACGGTCCTCTGCGGGAGTGCCCAGCGGACGATGGATCTAGCCATGTTTGAAGTTCTCGACCTCTCGGATCAGTTGGTCCGTTCGGGGCGAGCTGAGGACATCCCGGACGATTGTCGTCGCACGCTCCCGGGAGAGGGAGTCGTGATGCTCATGCTGCAACGGATGAGCGATGCCAAGCGAGGTAACCGACCCATTCTGGGCGTTATTCACAACGTTGAATCGAGGATCACTCCGCGGACCGAGCCGATCCTGACGAAGGATGATGCGTCGATCGTTCGTCAAATCGGCTATTTGCCCGGTGCACACAGCCTGATTCGTCTTGTGGCTGCTACGCTGCAATGGCAGGATAAGATGTCGTGGCCCGACGCGGATCAACGAGTGACGG
The DNA here is from genome assembly GCA_020426505.1 of Planctomycetaceae bacterium. Lineage (GTDB taxonomy): Bacteria > Planctomycetota > Planctomycetia > Planctomycetales > Planctomycetaceae > JAHBXU01. The sequence continues at coordinate 53,255 of JAGQPX010000173.1, forward strand.
CGAAAGCTCGTGCGGAAGATGGGTACACAATTAGCGCCACCGTATCTCCCTCGGACAACGTCGATCGGCCGGCTTCCCAGATCATCGACGTTCGCCCTCCCAAGCGACAACTCGCGAACTCCCCGTCCATGTCAACACCAGTGCCTTCGTCTCAGCTTGATGACAAATCTGTCATCCGTCTGGAAGCCCGGACGGAGGCAGAGTTCCGAACGGTCCTCACGCAGGCGTTGGAACACCCTGAAAGCTTGAGCACTTCGACGACGTGGTTTCGCCCCGACTCCTGCGTCCGTGCAGTGCTTCTCGATTCGCGGAACTCCGATCGAACCAGGCAACTCCAGGCTATGCAACGGGCGTGGGACCAGGGGACCCGTAATCGAGTCTTCGAACGTGAACGGGTCGTGCTCAGTTCCCGCAACGATGAAGGAACTCCCCGCGTCGCCTGGGTGTTCCCCGGTCAGGGCTCACAATACGACGATCAGCCGACCGTGCTGCGGACGAAGGCACTCGCGAGAGACTGCATCGCGGAGATCGACCAGCTGCTCGAAGAACGAAACGTGCCGCCGCTCTCCGCAGTCATGAACGAGAGCCGCGAGTCAGTCGGCTCGGATGTCTGGTGGTCACAGTTGTGGGCGTTGGGGGTTGGAACGGCCCTCATGCGGTCGCTGATTGCCGAGGGATTGCGCCCCGATGTTGTCGCCGGACACAGCTTCGGAGAATACAACGCGGCTCTCGCGGCCGGCGTGCTGACACTTCCTCAGGCGCTTCGCATCACCAAAATGCGGGCCGATGCTGTTGTGATGTCCGTCAGGGAACAGGGTGCGCTACTTTCGGTGCGAGGTGCGCCAGCGGAAGTGCATGCGGTCATCAGGGGCAAAGACCTGCCGGTCGTCATCACGCATTACAACGCTCCGGAGCACACAGTCGTTGCAGGCTTGGCATCACACATGGACGCTACAAAAGCCGCCTTCATGGAGGCAAAGCTGGCGTCGATCAAGATTCCGGTTGCAGCGGCCTTTCACACAGAGGCAATGCGGACAGCGGAGAATCTCCTTGCGCGAGGCTTCGCCGGCGAAACACTGCGTCCGCCCTCGTGCGGGTTCCTCTCGACGACCTCAACGACATATCTCGCTGAGCCAGACGATGTCAGGAACAGTCTCGTGACTCAACTCACTCAACCCGTGATGTACGAGCCGGCGATCCGTCGGCTGCTCAATGACGGCGTTGGCTTGTTTGTCGAAGTCGGCCCCAATGACGTGCTCACCCGCTTAAATCGTGAGATCATCGGCAGCGACGCCCTGTGTCTGAGTGCCGACGTCCCGGGCCAGTCATTCGAAGACCGGCTCGTCCTGATTCATGCCGCAATCGATTGTATGTCCGGTATCGTCGTTCGCAGTGAACCTACGCGTGTCGCGGTAACAACTCACCCACTTTCGTTGCAACAACCTCGCCCTGTCACGTCGAATCAGGTGGAGATTGTCGACGTCAGTCGGATGGGACGCCGCAAGGATTCCCCATCGGAATCGTGGCCCCGGCTATCAATGCCTCGGACGAATCCGACGACTCTATCCGTTTCCTCAAATGGACACGCTCCCGATTCGCCCGAAGTCGATTCACTCAATGAAGTGTCGACGCCCCCGCCGGAGCAGGTCACGCAGTTCCTGAAGAACATCGTTGTGGAACTGACTGGTTACTCGGAGGATGTCGTCGACGAAGAGGCCGACCTCGAAGCGGACTTGGGCATCGACAGCATCAAGAAGGCTCAGATCATCGGCGAGTTGGCCGCCTGGACCGGGCTGCGAATGGCTCCCGAGAATCTCCGTTTGGCGGAGTACGTGACCCTGAACGACATCGCAACGCTGGCCGGCCATGAGTTTGTGGTCGACGCGACGACCCTCTCACGTCTCTCTGTCAACGATACGATCATCTCCGCAGGCGTCACAACGAATTCGTCTTCCCCTTCGTCCATCCGCACGGATGTTTTGGAAGTTGAGCCGCCCAGTCTTGTCGAAGATGCGTCCAGTCTTTCTGCCATTGATCCCGTTGCGTTGGAGACACTGCTGATCGACTTTGTCGTTGACCAAACTGGATACAGCCGCGACATCGTTGATCTCGACGCCGATCTGGAGGCGGACCTCGGGCTGGACAGCATTAAGACGGCCCAGTTGCTCGGAGAGTTGACCGCACAATTCGATCTCAGCCATTTGAAGCCGGAACGCATGGTCAGCGTGACGTTCCCGACGTTGCGATCGATTCAGGACTTCCTGATTCGGGAAGTCGGAAACCTGAATTCGATTGATGATGATCGAAGGGCTGCGATTCCTTCACTGGAAATGCCTCCGCGACAAAACTCGATTGAGCATCAAGAACGACCCGTCTCGACGGTCCTGGGAATCGACCCGCGCGAGGAATATGACTTCGAGAATCTTTCACTCGATGACCAATCGTTCGAAGCTCGTGCGGCACGGCGAACACTCATCGACCGTGGGAAAGCCGTCGCAACGGTGACAGTCGAGGCATCGTCTGCAACGATCGCGAAGTCGAATGGGGCCGACGTGACACACCCATCGCCGCGTCCTCCAGTACGGCACGCGGGTCTCAATGGGACCTCAATCGCTGCACAATCTGATTCCGCACCACAACGAAAGCAACCGTCCGACTCACGAGTCACGCATCGATTCGCATTACGGGTCGTTGACGTTCCTCACCGTGAGGGCATGCCCATCGTGCCAGTGTTGACGGGACCAGCTCTGATTGTGGGCGATAATCCGGTCGCACACGCGATCGCGAATCGGATGGCAGGTTACGGACAGTCGGCGTACTGCGTCAGCGTCGAACGCTCAATCGAGGAGATTGAATCCGAATTGGATCGCATCTGGAGTGCGGGGCCAACGCCACATCTGTTTGTAACGACTGCTCATGACACGTATACATTAACTTCGATCGACCTGCATCGTTGGAACTCCCGGCGCTCGGCCGCGCTGTCGGTTCCCTTCCGGATTTGTCAGCGCTGGATGCAGGAGACGATCGATGCGAAAAGCATGGATGACGCAACGGCATTCGCCCTCGTCAATCTGGGGGGCGACTTTGGTTTCAGTGGCGGGCAGGTTCAAAGCGTCGAATCGATCGGCGGACTGTTGAAAGCCATGCTGATCGAAGGGTGGACGGCGGGCTATCGTCATACGCCGATGAAGGTCATTGACGTCTCGCCAGAGACATCGCCGGACGAGGCAGCGGAAGCCGTGTTTCGGGAAATGGCGGTCAACACGTATGACATGGAGATCGCCACCGATCGGGGAGCGAGACGCTGCGTTCAGGCCGTGCCGGCAACGCTCAACCGAGATGGTCGTCGTACCGGCAATGACGTCACGCCGGGAGGAGCGTGGATTCTGACTGGCGGCGGGCGAGGCATCACTGCTTTGACCGGCATGGAGTTGGCGCAGCGACACAATCTTAAACTGCATTTGATCGGCACCGCACCGCCGCCGGACGTTGACGAGCAGACTCGGCTTGCCGCGATCACGGATCGCGGAGCCTTGCGCCGGAAGGTCATGCAGGAATCAATGTCTCGCGGACAAAATGGCGTCGAAGCATGGCGAGACATGGAGAAAGCCGTTGAAATCGCGATTACGCTTGCCGACTGCCGCCAGCGTGGAATCCAAGCCACTTACCACAGTTGTAACGTGGCGGATCTTGACCAACTAACGCAGGTGGTCGCTCGCATCCGTGAGCAGGACGGGCCGATTCGAGGTGTCATTCATGGAGCCGGTGCAGGACAGGACTCCCGGTTCGACCGCAAACGGCCGGACAAAGTCGAGAAGTGCCTCAAGGCGAAAATCGATGGAGCCCTCGCGGTGATGGAGGCGACACGGCATGAGCCATTGGAATGGTTCGTCGCATTCGGTTCGATCAGTGGTCGTTTCGGAGCCAACGGGCACACCGACTACTCTCTGGCGAACGACATGATGGCGAAGATCGTCGACCGCTATCGGGTTGAGCGTCCGGAAGTGACGAGCCTGACATTCCACTGGCACGCCTGGGGCGATGTCGGCATGGCGATGAAGCCGGAGGCGAAACTGGCGCTCGAGATGATCGACCTGGAGTTCATGCCAGCGATCGAGGGCGTAGCACACTTCCTTAATGAGTTCAAGAACGGCGGGGACGAGCCGGAAGTTCTGATCACCGATTACAACTACATTAGGAAATTCTTCCCGACCGATCGAGCGACGCCGAATTGTGAGTCACACGAACAATTCCCCCTGTTACAGGGCGCCTCGAATACGTCACCGTATGTCGTCACGCTCGACCCCGAACAGGACAAGTTTCTCGCTCAGCATCGCGTGGGGGGCCTACCAACGTTGCCATTCGTCGTCGCCCTCGAGTTGCTGGCCGAAGGGGCACGACGGCTCACGAACGCTGAGTCCGTCATCGAATGTCGCAACGTGCGGGCCCGACAGGCGCTCAAGTGCATGACCAGCGACGCGATTGCCGTGCAGATCGCCGCAGAGTCGGTTGGCGAGCGGAAGACGATCTGCAAACTACAGGCCGACGTGCGACGTCGTGACGGTCGTTTGGTCGAAGAAGCCCGTACCTATTTTGAAGGGGAATTCACGACTGGACGGCACCCCGAGACAAGGCGGATACAACGACCGCAGGTGTCGCATCTCGATTGGTATCCCATCGAGTACCCGGATCAAATTGACGGCCCGATCTATCACGGACCGGAGTTCCGATCTTTGGTCCGAGTGGCGATCGATGCGGACATTGCCTACGGTTTCATCGGAGCTTGTGCTCCTGTGCAGATGTTCGGTGCCGATCGACCGTCGGAGGGGTGGACGCTGACGGCCGACGTGATGGACGCTTGTCTGTACACGGCTGCCGTGTTTGCCTGGAGGCAGACTCAGAAGGCGAGTTTGCCCGTGAGCTTTGATCGCATCCAATTCGCTCGCCTCCCCGACCCCGGCGAGACCTGCATCGTGCGGATCGAGAGACGGGGCGAGGACTCCTCCGGGATGACGTTTGCCTTCGAACTCATCGGCCACAACGGTGATATGCTGATGGAGGTCGACGGATATCGGGTCGCGTGGCTCTCGTAACATTGACCACTGGGCAAGGTATGTATCACAGCCCGACATCGCTGCCCCCGGCACTCAGTCCGCAGCAGTATCACTTACAAGAGTGGCACGAACGCGAGTGTGCCTCAGTATTCGGCGACAGTTGGCACCTGATCGGAACGAAGTCCAGACTCTCGAAACCGGGTGATTACCTCACGGCTGACGTGTTCGGCGTTTCAGTCGTAGTGCGGAACTTCAATGGCGAACTGGTCGCCCTGCGGAATGTGTGTGCTCATCGGCAATGTGCATTAGTTTCGAAAGAGCATGGTCACAGCGAAGAACTGAAGTGCCCGTTCCACGGTTGGGTGTATGGCGAAGATGGCCGCACGCGTCGGATACCGGCTGCAATGAATTTCCCGCACTTCGATCGAGAAACGCATCGGCTGAATCGCTTTCCGGTCGCCACTTGCGGCGATCTGTTGTTTATCAAACTGACAGACGAAGGGCTGTCGCTGGACGAATGGCTGGGGCCATTGCGGGAGAAGTTTGAGCAATGGTTTTCACTTCCCGATTTCAAACTGTGTCGTTCGCGAAAGTTGCCTTACCCGGCGAACTGGAAAATCCCGGTCGAAGCATCGCTGGAGAGTTATCACATCCCGGAGGTGCACCCGAACACGTTCGGCAAAGATCCGGGCGAGTCGCAGAGTGAGCATGCGTTTGCAGAGCGAAGCAGTTCCTTCTTTACGGAATTCCTGACGCCCCGGTGGATTGACGTTTGGCTGAAGCACACTGAACAGGGGCTATTGCGGTTGATGGGAGCCGAGGTCCTCAGCCGGTATGAGCATCACCACGTCTTTCCCAACCTGCTGGTTTCACATACGGATTCGTTGAGTTTGGCTCACGTGGTGATGCCGACGGGACCGACGTCGTCTGTCGGCTGTGCGTGGCATTTCGCGAGACAGGCGGGGAAGCGTGGACCTCACTGGCACATGCTGGCGAACGGCTGGGGCCGGGTGTCTGCCGCATTAGCCTTTCAAGTGTTGAATGAGGACGTGGCGATCTACCCGCACGTACAGGCGGGCGTGCAGTCTGCCGGAGGACCGGGAATTCTCGGACGATGTGAGGAGCGACTGCATGTCTTTCAGGAACATGTGGCGTCACGTCTCGCGGCAGGCGAAAATGGTGACAGCAGGTCCGAGGCAACGGTCGCGCAACAATCGGGTGAACTGGCAGAAACATGATTGATTTGACGGGGCGAGTTGCGTTGGTCACGGGAGCCTCGCGAGGCATTGGTCGCGCATGCGCGGAGCGGCTGGCGGCTTGTGGGGCCGACGTTGTCGTCAATTTTCTCAACTCGCGTGACAAGGCGGCTGAGGTTGTCGAATCCGTCCAGTCGACTGGACGCACTGGGGTTGCCGTTCGCGCGGATGTGTCGGAACCGGACGACGTGCGGGCACTTGCGGACTTTGTCGGAGAGCGATTTGGCCGACTCGACATCGTCGTGAGTAATGCTGCAGCCGGCGGGTTTCGCCCACTGCTGGAGCTCAGTCCGGCAAACTGGGAGGCGACGATGAGGAGTAACGCGGCTCCTCTCATCTGGCTGATGCAGGCGGCGGCACCGCTGTTGACTCAACAGCCGCGATCGAGCGTCGTGGCGATCAGCAGTCATGGATCGACATGGGCTGTTCCGAATTATGGGGCCATCGGCGCGTCAAAGGCGTCATTGGAGGCGCTCGTTCGGCAGTTTGCTTACGAGTTGGGTCCCCAGGGGATCAACTTCAACGCTGTGATGCCCGGCATCGTCGATACGGCTGCCATTCGAACCATGCCCGGTGTCGAGACGATCCTGAACGCAGTCAAGGATCGACTGTTGATCAAGGGTGATAACATTACGCCCCCCGATGTGGCCGGAATTGTGGCCTTTCTGGCGAGTGAGCATGCGGCCTATATTCAGGGGCAGACGATCATCGCTGACGGAGGAGTGAGCCTGCATGTCTGAGTCGCCTGCTGCAACCGTTCGAGCAGAGCCGGCGACCCATCCGCAGGCGACGACGGCAAGCGACGCAACGACTTCTCACTTGCCGCTCACACACATGGAACGGTTCATCATGATGTGTGATGACCCGTTGCACCCCATGGTGTTTCGAGTGTTGATGCGATTCACCGGGCCGGTCGATCGGGCGCAAATGGAGCGCGCGTTCGAGCTGTCTGCAGTACGTCATCCATTATTGTTCAGCACGCTGGACTCCAAGCCCACGCCATGCTGGTCACGAATGGATGCCCCGCCAGAGTTGATCTGGCACCAAGGGGATGACGAGCCGGAGATCGCTCACATCGAGCCGATCGACATCACACGTGAAAGCGGACTGCGCGTACAGGTGTGGGACGGCGATGGAGGATTCATCGTCCTGCTGGACTTTCATCATGCCTGCTGTGATGGGCAGGGGGCACGACAACTCATCGCAGACTGGTTCAGTTGCTACGATCGGATGGTACTGGGGATGGAGCCGGAGTTCGGTCCGCTGGATGAGTCGATGCTCCGGCAGCGTGGCGAAGTCCGCGAAAGCAAGATGGTCAAACCAATCGGTCTCAGGGAGGGCCTTCGCAACGCCTATGTCACATTTCGCGGAAAGACGTCACGAATCTCAACGGGTGAATCGGAGATCCCTGACGCTCGTGCGTCACATGTGATCGAACGTCCGCTCTCAGTCGAAGCGACGTCGCAGCTGCGCGAGAGAATGAAGTCGCAAGGGATCACAATCAACGATTTAGGGCTCGCGGCCTGCATGTTGGCGTTCTGGCGATTCACTCCCGATGCTCGTTCAAACGAACGGGTCACGATCATGAACCCCATCGACCTGCGGATGCCATCCGACAGGCGTCTCCCGGCTGCGAATCGATTCGGCTACGCGATTCTGCGAAGAAAACGATCCGATTGCGACAACTTCGATTCGCTCGTCCAGAGTCTGCACGACGAGATGACCTACGTAAAGAACCGCGCGGTCGGGGGCGAATTCGTCAAGACGCTCGCATTCATGGACTCATGGCCGTGGCTGTTCCACAAAGTCAAGAACTCGCTTTTGTTCGTGCCTTCACTTCAGTTCACATGTCTCGGGGACACGACACGCGGCAAGAGATACGGCTTTCGCATCGAGGAGGGCGAGGTCACGGTCGGGCAACTCAAGCTCGATCGCATCACTGGCTTCGCGCCACACGGTCCTCGAATGCCGCTGAGTGTGACGGCTTGTGAGACAAACAACCGCCTATCCCTCGCGGTCAGAGGGGCCGCGAGTTTGCTGACTGAATCCGCGTGCGCCGAGTATGCAGACGACCTGCTCGCAAGGCTGATTGAGTGGACCGAACAAGATGGCTGCTGATGTATTGCTAAAGTCACGATTAGACTTAGTGAACGTCAAGTCTGGGAGATCCCCTGAAAGGCGACCGCGTCGTCGGTTCCATTTTTTGAAACTCGGGGTTTCGCTTTGTCCGACTGTTTGACATCTTGCGGTCACTCTGCCAATTTGCGTGTTGGTTCGATCAAAACAGAATTCAAGTGAGTAGAAATGGCAGAGACTCTTCCCACACACGCTCAGCTGGTCGTTCTCGGAGGGGGACCGGGCGGATACCCCGCAGCGTTCGAGGCGGCCGATCATGGAATGGATGTGGTCCTCGTCGATCAGGATCCGCAACCGGGTGGAGTCTGTCTGAATCGTGGATGTATTCCCTCGAAGGCTCTGCTGCATGTGGCCAAACTGATCAATGAGACCGAGGAGTCATCCGACTGGGGAGTCACTTTCGCAAAGCCGGAGATCGACCTCGACAAGTTGCGGGAGTTCAAGGGAGGTGTCGTGTCTCAATTGACTGGCGGAATTCGTCAGTTGTGCATGGCAAGAGGCGTGAACCTCGTGCAGGCGCGGGGCGAGTTCGAGAGTTCAACGAGCTTGAAGCTCACGCAACCGGACGGCTCGGTCAGTTCGCTGAGTTTTGAGCATTGTATCATCGCGGTCGGTTCACGCCCCACGATGCCGGGGATCTTCAACATCGACGACGACCGCGTGATGGACTCGACCGGTGCACTGGAACTGCCCGACGTACCGGGCCGATTGCTGGTCATCGGCGGCGGCTACATCGGACTGGAGATGGGCTGTGTTTATGCCGCTTTGGGGTCCGAGGTGACGGTGGTCGAAATGCTGCCTCACATTCTGGCAGGCGCAGATCGCGATCTGGTGAACCCGCTCAAGAAGCGATTGGACTCGCAGTTTTCCGCCATTCACACCAATACCAAGGTTCTGGGACTCATGTCGAGCGATGCGGGAATCGTGGCGGAGTTCGAGGGGGAAGGCATTGAGACACCTCAAACGTTCGATCGCGTCCTCGTTTCGGTCGGACGACTGCCGAACGGAATGAGCATTGGTTTGGAGAACACACAAGCGGTGGTCACCGATCGCGGCTTCATTGAGGTCGACAGCAAGCGACGCACGGCTGATCCGCATCTCCTGGCGATCGGGGACGTCGCTGGTGAGCCGATGCTCGCACACAAGGCGACCCGTGAAGCGAAGGTCGCGGTCGAAGTTTTGTTAGGCGAGCCTGCCGAATTCGACAACATCGCGATCCCGGCCGTCGTGTTCACCGACCCGGAACTGGCTTGGTGCGGACTGACGGAGTCGGAGGCGAAGGCCGAGGGGCGTGACGTCAAGGTCGTTCGCTTCCCGTGGGCCGCTTCCGGACGTGCCCAGACGCTGGCTCGCACGGAAGGGCTGACAAAACTCATCTTTGACACGGAAACGGAACGGTTGCTGGGCATGGGAATCGTCGGCCCCGGCGCGGGCGAGATGATTGCGGAAGGCGTGATCGCGGTCGAGACTGCTGCCGTCGCCCGTGACATCGCGGAATCGATTCACGCTCATCCCACGCTGTCCGAGACGATCATGGAGGCTGCGGAGGGAGCGTTCGGACAGGCGACCCACGTCCATCGCCCCAAGCGAAAGTGACACAGTGAAAGCATTGGTTACAGGGGGCGGAGGCTTTCTCGGACTGTACATCGTCGAGCAACTCGTGGAGCGTGGCGATTCCGTCCGCGTCTTCTGTCGAGGATCATACGACCGCCTCAATGAGTTGGGGGTCGAGACAGTGCAGGGGGACATTCGTGACGCAGAGGCAGTCTCGACGGCTTGTGAGGGAGTGGACGTTGTGTTTCACGTGGCAGCGGTGCCCGGTGTGTGGGGGCCGTGGAAGCACTACTACGAGATCAACACGCTGGGAACCGAGCACGTGATTGCTGGTTGTCGCGCGAACAGCGTCACTCGGTTGATCTACACGAGTTCGCCAAGTGTCGTTTTCGATGGCCACCCTCACATCGAGGCCGACGAGTCGTTGCCTTATCCGGAGTTCTATCTCTGTCACTATCCCCACACGAAGGCGTTAGCGGAACGAGCGGTCCTCGAAGCGAACCGAGTCGACCAGTTGCTCACGGCGTCGTTGCGGCCGCATTTGATCTGGGGCCCGCGCGACAATCATCTGGTTCCGCGATTGATTCAAAGTGCCCGGTCGGGAAGAGTCCGGCAGGTGGGTGATGGCGAGAACGTGATCTCGATGGCATACGTGGAGAACGTTGCGGCTGCTCATTTGCAGGCGGCGGATGCCCTCACGGTGGACTCACCCGTCGCGGGACAGGCCTACTTCATCAACGAGCCTGAGCCGGTCCCCCTCTGGCGGTGGATCAATGAGTTACTGGCCTTGGCGGGCCTGCCTCCGGTGGAACGTCGTATCTCAGCAACAACCGCACGACGGATTGGTGCGACGTTGGAGAGGGTCTATCGCCTCCTGCGCCTGCCGGGGGAACCTCCGATGACCCGATTTGTGGCCTCACAATTAAGTCAGTCGCACTCGTACAGCATCGCGAAGGCAGAGAGGGACTTCGGGTATTCCCCGCAGATCAGCATCGAAGAGGGGATGCGGCGGATTGAGCCGGAACTTGCTGAACTTGTTAAGAGGTCACGATGAGCCGAGAAGGTGTTGGCCCTGTTCGGTGAATTTCCCGAGTAGAAGTTGGCCCGAAATGTTCGAGAAAACCGATATCTCTGAGGACTTCGATTGACACGCCTGCTAATCGAGCTAAGATGTGAGCAGCTGTGAGCCATTGTGCTGCTTCCCACAAGACAGGCCTCATTCTCTCACAATCGTCCGAGGTCTCCAGGGAGCAGAGTTTGTCTCGGTAATCGGCCCGTATCTCCAAGAGGCAGGTAACTTTTCAGTTGCTCATTCGTTGGGGGCGATCATCGGGTATCCGAAGTCGCAAAAGCCGGTTATTTTATCAGCGTTCAATGGTGCCTTCATCCTGGCACAGAACCGGAAGTCACCGGTCAGTTTCGATCTGTGACGAGGACTCGACGAGTCCCGACGTTCGCCAAAGGTGAACACCACGGCAGCGAGTTTGTCCTCCCAGGATGATGCGGACATCACTCTTGGGCGTTCACGGTTTTCATGGCAATTGCCGGACGACCCATCATTGCGTTGCGGCAAAGGTCAGAACTTGGTTTGATATCTCGGAGAATCCGAATCTGAGCGGCGATCGAATCACCGCCGCGACAACTTTCAGAGGCTTTTCACCGTCGACCGGCAGAAAAACTCTGAACCTCTTTTGCCGGTGCGGCAAGTGATGCCAATGCACTGTCTCCCGCGTCCTTCGACTTCACATCGTCAAAGATCGATTGTGTGTGGTCCTGGTCGTCAACCCTGGTTCCGTTGGGACCATCGCCGGTCTGTCTGAAGATACTTTTCGCCCCGGATCATGTGACCGGGGAGAACCTCTTTTCGATCAACAATGGATTGAATCGGTCACTTATCAAAATGTCCTGGAGTTCACGAGCAGGCGCTATGACGCAAGAAAACACAAATTTCGACGATTTCGGTTTTGATCCCGATGATTCAGCGCCGGAGAGTCGTTCTTCAAGGGCTGACGTCGAAACCAGGGATCGGGGTTCTGAAGAAGGAGACGACGGGCGGCAGAAATCTCCTCGCAAACGCCGCCGGCGACGGCGGAATCAGAATGCCAATGCTTCGAGCAACAGCAATTCCAGTTCCAACTCAGGTTCTGGTGCCCGTTCGAGGCAGGAATCCGGTGGTCGCAATCAGGGGGGACGCCGACAGCGAAACAAAGGTGGCAATCGGCGTCCGGCGAAGTTCAGCCCACCTCCCAACCTCGAAGGCGCTCAACTCAGCGGCACCATCGAAGGCATCCTGGAATTGCACCCGAAGGGTTACGGATTCGTTCGCTCTGCGGAAAACGATTTCGGTGCCCAGGACATCGACCCGTTCGTCTCCAGTTCGCTTGTCGAGAAATACGGCCTACGCGAAGGAATCATGATCAAAGGAGAGGTCGGTCCCGGCAACCGTGGGCAGGGCCCTCGATTGCAGGAGGTCGAATCGATTGACGGACAGACGCCGGAAGAGTTCGCTGAGATTAAGAATTTTGATGATCTCACCGCGATCAATCCGTCGGAGCAGATCAAACTGGAGACCGGCGCCCGGCCTGTCACCACACGTGTGATGGACCTGCTGACCCCGATTGGAAAAGGGCAGCGAGCACTGATCGTCGCGCCGCCGCGATCCGGCAAAACGATGCTTCTGCAGGACATCGCCAATGCCATCAGCACCAATCATCCGGAAGTCCATCTTATCGTCCTGCTCATCGACGAACGTCCGGAGGAAGTGACAGAGATGCGGCGGATGGTCAACGGCGAGGTCATTGCTTCATCGATGGACCGCGAAGTCGAGAGTCACATCCGGATCAGCCAGTTGATCATCGAGCGAGGCAAGCGGCTGGCGGAGTCAGGAAAGGATTGCGTGATCCTGCTGGACTCGATTACTCGCACCGCCCGAGCGTTCAACAAATGGGTCGGAAACAGCGGTCGAACCGGCACCGGAGGTCTTGATGTCCGGGCACTTGATATCCCACGGAAGATGTTCGGCACGGCACGCCGCTTCGACGAAGGGGGATCACTGACCGTCATCGCGACCGCCCTCATCGAAACCGGCAGTCGCATGGATGAGGCGATCTTTCAGGAGTTCAAGGGAACCGGCAACATGGAGATGGTACTCAGCCGTGAACTGGCCGACCGCCGGATCTGGCCCGCGATCGACATCAGCCGCTCCGGCACTCGCCGTGAGGAGAAGATCCTCAGCGAGGAAGCCCTCGATGCCATTATCCAGTTGCGACGGGCATTGGTCTCAATGAGCCCCACCGACGCAATGATGGAATTGGTCCGCAAGCTGGAGATGTTCCAGTCGAACAGCGAATTCCTCGAACGCGTCCGATCCGTTCTCTAGACATGACTCCTGCAAGGCGATCAACTCACCTCGAAGGTGAATTCGATCTCGACAGTTGCATCCTTTGGAAGCGAGTTGACGCCGACAGCGGCCCGCACGTGTTTGCCGTCGTCCCCAAGGATCGACTCCAAAAGGTCGCTGGCCCCGTTGGCCACCAGCGCCTGATTCGTGAAGTTGTCATCGCTCTGCACGAACACCCCAACCCGGATGACCCGTTTGAGAGACGAGAGATCGTCCCCCAGCGCCGCCTTGAGTGCTGCCAGTCCATTGAGCACGCACTGAGCAGCGGCCTCTTGTGCCTGGTCCACGGTGACCTCGCTCGGCACGGACCCCTTCGCCAGGAGTTGTCCTCCCGTCAACGGCAGCTGACCGCTAATGAAGACCAGATTCCCCGTGCGAATTGCGGGCACATAGGACGCAATCGGTGCCGGCGCGTCACTCAACGCCAGACCCCGTTCGGCGAGTTTCTTCTCAATGTTCATTGTCATTCCTGAGTGAATCCATTCGAAATCGTGTTATGGGATTGCCGGAAAGGCCGTTGTCAGCCGGTGGTTTCGGAAATAGCGCAATCACTCGTTCACAAATTGATACGAGTATAGATCGCCGTCCTTGAGGACGAATCGGAGACGCACCGGTTGACCGGCAAGTTTGCTGAGATCGCTGCCGCCCGTCCACGGGGCGATTTGCTCGGTCGAGTCACCGAACAGCTCAGCTGAGTCGTCGAGTGAGTAGCCGTCGAGTGGCTCTCCGTCAGCATCTTGGATTTCGATCCGCAGACTTCCTGCCGCGGAGGTGGCATAGTTTAGCGAGAGATGCTTGCCGGTGAATTTCAACGGTTTGGTCGTCACCTCGCCGCCATCGTAAGAGGCGTTCAGTGAAACGAATCCATCGAGGCGGACCGTGTAACGACGAATCCGACGATCATCTCGCCACGCGCCCTCGTCGAAGTGCAGCGAAACCTCATTGGGGGAGCCGGGCCGGTCTGCCTTCGTCTCAAACAGACCGTAGCTCTGATAATTGTCGCCGTAGATCCAGCGTCCCTCGGCTTCAGGGCCGGGACGGAGAAACGCTTCGTCCCAGCGATCGAACGTCAAGCCGTCACGACTGGACATGAATAAACCGTCGGTGAGATCGGTCCCCACACGTTCGTAAGCTGCTGTGAGCGTCTTGCGGAGTTCGACCGGCGACAGTGTCTGCACATAATCGGACATCGGACGTGCCACATAACGGGTCGGGAATCCGAACAGCAAATGCGGTGCCCGGTAGTACGGGCCAATCTGGTTCGTATACATCTGTTGGGGCGGCGAGCCGGGATAATCCAACCCGACCGGCTCCGTCCAGGTCTCGAAGTCGTTCGAGTAGGCTACTCCGATGAGTCGCAGGCCCTTGAACTGGTCCTCGCTGAAGTACCGTACATACATCGTGTAGCGGTTGTGCTCCGGGTCCCAGAAGGCCGTGTTGTGTGAATCGAACGCTCCCTTGGTGACCACCGGTCCGTCACTGAGCGGCTGCCAGTGAATGCCATCACCCGACTGGAACGTCAACAGCCCCTTGCTCGTGATGGTGCCGCCGATTGCCTTGTAACGTTGCTCAGGAGGACAGTCTGGGTTCGTGTCGATGAAGGGGGCGAAGTTGTGCGTCTCTGCACCCCCTCGCCAGACGATGTTGTTCTCCGGCGAGCCGGGCCACTCGAACAGGCCGAGATGTGGCTTCGTCCAGTGAATGCCGTCTTCGCTCTCGGCGTAACAGACGACTTCCGACTGTGCCTGCTTGAGCGGCGGATCATCGATGATGTAACGATGCCCCCGGTAATACATGCGATACAGATCGCCGTCCTGAAGGACAGTCGCATACCCACTTGCATTGCCTTCCCACGGCTCATCGAACGTCAATGCAATCTCACGCGGGGTGGGATTGTGCAACAGTAACTCGGCATCCCCGTCAACACGATCGATCAATGCATGGTCAACAAACAACTCGCGCCGCGTCCCGATGTCGACTGGCTCGGCAGATTTCGTCATCAAAGGAAACATTCCGATAACGGTGATGAGTGTGCAGAGGATGCGCATGTGCATGGCTCCAAACGTGTTCTGTGAGATTGGTCCGACGGTTGCGTCGTTCGTTGACATGCTGAACTCTATTGCATTTACCGAAAGTTTTCTCGCAGAGACGCCGGGTCGCAGAGTCAAGAATCGGCTGTCTTCTCTTCGACTCTGCGAGGAAGTCCATTCATTTTGATCTTGGTCAGTCGTATCCGCCGCCGCCGGGGGTTTCGATCGTCAGGACGTCTCCAGGGACGACTTCGACCTGGGCGCAGCCGGTGAGGTCGATTTCCTCCTCAGACGCAGCTCTTCTCAGCGTGTTCGCGCCGATTTTTCCGTTTTGACCTCCTGCGAGGCCGAAGGGGGGGAAGTCGCCGCGACGTTGGGTGAGAAGTGAGATCTTGAGTGGGGCAAGGAACTCGATGCGGCGGGTGATGCCGTCGCCGCCGCGATGTCTGCCAGCTCCACCGGAACCCCGACGGATCGAGAACTCCTGAATGCGTACCGGATAGCGGCGCTCGATGATCTCGATGTCGGTCAGTCGAGTGTTGGTCATGTGCGTATGCACCGCGTCCGCTCCGTTTGCATCCCGTGTCGCGCCGCTGCCTCCACAGATGGTCTCATAGTAGCCGAACGCGTCATCGCCGAACGTCAGATTGTTCATCGTTCCCTGACTGGCAGCTGCGACACCGAGCGCCCCCAATAATACATCAACGACACGCTGCGAGGTTTCGACGTTGCCGCCGACAATCGCTGCACACTGTTCGGGGTCAGCGTTCGACGGCGGGTTGAGCAAGCATTCGGGGAGTACAATCTCAATCGGATCCAGCACTCCGCTGTTGAGGGGGATGTCCTCAGAAATGAGACAGCGGAACACATACAGCACGGCTGCCGTCACGATGGCCCGGTTCGCGTTCAGGTTGGAAGCAAGTACGGGGCCGGTGCCAGTGAAGTCCACGACAGCCTTCTCACCATCGATGGTGACCGTGACGGCGATCGGCGAGCCGTCGTCGAGATGATCGACGAACGTACGTTCACCGTCGGGGAGGGTCGCGATCGCCAGTCGCATCTTGCGGGCAGCGGCCGACTGAATGTTCCGCATGTAGGCCTGCACGACATCGAGCGAATGCAGGTCGATCAGTTCACGTAACAGTCGTCCGCCCGCCTGATTGGCCGCGACCTGGGCGGCGATGTCGGCCAGATTGTCCTCGACATTACGGGTAGGATACGGGGCAGACAACAACAGTTCCCGCAGTGTCTCCGCCCGCGAGTCGCCTCGATCCACGAGCTTGAAGTTGCGGATCAACACTCCTTCCTCAGCGAGACTTGTTGAGAACGGTGGCATGCTGCCGGGGGTGATGCCGCCGATCTCCGCATGATGGGCACGACTGCCGGTGAAGAACAGCAGGTCGCCGGCCGAGTCGTGCACGGGCGTGACGACCGTCACATCTGGGAGATGCGAGCCGCCGCGATACGGATCGTTGGTGACGAACACATCGCCCGGCGAAATGTCCGGGTTGTCCGCGATCACCCGGCGGACTGTTTCGCCCATCGCCCCTAGATGCACGGGGATGTGTGGGGCGTTGACGACCAGTCCCCCATCGGGATCGAAGATGGCACAACTGAAGTCGAGCCGTTCTTTCACGTTCGTCGAAACCGACGTCTTCTGCAGCGTGACCCCCATCTGCTCAGCGATCGATGCAAACAGGTTGTTGAAGATCTCCAGCAACACTGGATCGGCAACGTCATCATCGGCTGTTTCAATGACGACGCGTTCATCGCTTGCGGTTTCGCTGTGACCATCCGTCAGGAGCACGTCGCCACGACCCGTGATGTTCGCCACGAATCCCGGATCGATCACAATGGTTGACGTCGGCTCACACAGGATCGCTGGGCCCACGATCTCGTCCCCCGCTCGCAAGTCACGGCGATGAAACAGGCCGACAGGCTGCATCTCACCGTCGCAAACCATGGGCGTCGTCTCGGTCGGTTGCAGTCGACGCGGTTGAAGCACGTCTTCGGTCGTCGCATTGGTCGGCGTCTTCCCGACAACCTCAACACGAGCTGCAACGACTTCAATCGGTCGACCTTCACGACGGTAGCCGTACATCTGCTCGTGCAGCGACTCGTAGGCCGAGGCATAGTCGCCGTCGTCCGGTTGCGGAATGTTGATCGACGCTTCGATGCCCTCGTATCGCAGGTCGAGTGATCGCAACGGCGGAGTGATCCGTTCGGCTGGCACATCCTCGCGACGCACGTCATCGGTTGTGGCCGTCTCCAGTTCAGTGAAGACGGCTTCGAGTTCGTGCAATGTCTCATCAGACAACCGCTTAAGCACGGAGGTCTCGCGTTGCCGACGGACGTCCGCCATGCCGATGCCATAGGCACTGAGCACGCCCGCGTAGGGATGAATGAGGACCTGCTTCATGCCGAGTGATCGTGCGATGGCACAGGCGTGTTGACCGCCGGCTCCGCCAAATGTCACGAGCACATAGTCAGCAGGGTCGTAGCCACGGGCAATCGAAATGCGTCGGATGGCCCGCACCATGTTGGCGTTCGCAATTTCGACAAATCCGGCAGCGAGCTCCGTCGGCGTGTACGTTCGTGACTCAGCTGAGGAATTGATCTCATCGCACATCTGACGCAGTCGAAACTCGACCGCTGCATGATCAAGGGGGAACGGAAACTCAACCTCCGGAATGCGACCGAGGTACAGATTGACATCGGTCACACTCAGCGGTCCGCCTCGACCGTAACAGGCGGGTCCGGGGTCGGCTCCCGCGCTTTCCGGTCCGACGACCAGTTTGACGCCGTCGAAGCGGCAGATGCTTCCGCCCCCCGCAGCGACCGTTTCGATGGCAAGCACGTGCGTCATGATGCGGACGCCCGCTTTCTGCGTCTCGAACTCCTGCTCGAGATGTCCGTCATAACGTGAGACGTCTGTGCTGGTGCCTCCCATGTCGAAGCCAATCGACCGCGCGAACCCCGCCTGCTCTGCGATGCGTGAGAAGCCGACCACTCCGCCTGCCGGGCCCGAAAGAATGCTGTCGCACCCCTGAAAGTGCTCTGCGTTCACGAGCCCGCCGGAGGAAGTCATCACCTTGAGTGTCGACCGAGCAGCAGCCGTCTCTCCATCGGGGTCAAGATCACTGCCCGCATCGAGCGAGTTGCGAATGCTCGTCACGTATTCTCGCAGGACCGGTTGAAGATAAGCATCCAGCACGGTGGTGTCGCCGCGTGAGACGAATTTAATCAACTGGGTTACCGCTGACGATCGACTCACCTCGTCAAACCCAACCTCCCTCGCAAGGCTCTCGATCCGCTGCTCATGATCCTGATCGCGATAGGAGTTCAGCAGACAGATGGCGATGGACTCGACGTCTCCATCGGCATGCCATTGTTCCAATTGTTGACGCACCTTGGACCAGTCCGGCTGACGCAGCACTTGGCCATTCGCATCGACCCGTTCATCGACCTCGAGCACCTTGCCGAACAACGGCTCGGGCTTCTGGATGGCGAGGTCGAACAGCCGCGGACGATCCTGATTGCCAATCAACAGAGCGTCGCCGAACCCGCGGGTTGTGATGAGACCAGTCCGTGCCCCAGTGCGCTCCAGCAGGGCATTCGTGCCGCGCGTGGTGCCGAGTCGCACGGAGACGGTCGGGATGGGTTGATTAAGTCTTAGCCCCAGCACCGAGCGGATCGCGAGAATGGGGGCCTCTTCGTGGGATTGCAACTCATAACTCGTCCCGACTGTGACCCATTCGGGCAGCGGCTCAGTCGTCGTCAAAACACAGTGTTCGGTCGACCGCTCCACCGTCGTGACGAAGTCGATCTCGCCGTCGGGATGGATCACACGGAGTTCGTAGTGTCGCCAGAAATCAAGCGGACCGCCGGATCGTTGTGTGTCGACGAACTGCCGCGAGCCGCGACGCTCATCGATCACGCCCGGAATGACCCCGGAACTGAGCGTCTTGAACGTCGTCAGTTCCGCGCTCGGTGACTGAGCCACGCAATCGGTGAAGGTGCCGCCGACATCTATCCAGAATTCCCACATTAACAGCCGTCTCGTTCAGAAGTTTCTGGGGTCCGCGTGATCGTCTGATTTGACACGAAATCGAGATTGCATCGTGCGACGTAACCTGTTGCCCTGTCAATGAATGACAATTTGCAATTCTCACAAAAACCGCGATTGTGCCGCTTTGCACCTTATGTTATCAACCCGTCCTCTCACATCACCCCCCCCGCTCATTATGGCATTGTAGCGACGAACATTGTCTGGACAGGAAGTCCGTACGTCGTCAAGGAGTGACGCCTTGAGTTCGCAGACCGCTGATCAACTTCGAGTGCTGTTCGTCGATGACGAAGCCCCCATCCGCATGGTCATGAAGGCCGAGTTGCCTCAAATGGGGCACGAGGTCACGATCTGCGAAGATGGTCAGACAGCCCTGAAGGCCCTCGAAGAGAACGTTTTCGATGCGGCGATCATCGACCTCAAAATGCCCGGCCTGTCCGGTTGGGACGTGATCGATCATATCAAGAAGGTCGCGCCGGAAACGGAAGTGATCATCTCAACCGGCCATGGCGACCTCGATGATGCCATCCGGGCACTGCGATTGGGGGCGTATGACTTCCTTCCCAAGCCGTCGAATCTGGTCACCATCTCGACCGTGCTGCGTCGAGTGGCTGACAAGCGGGCCCTGACCAATAAGACGATCGCTCTCGAAACACGTCTGGCAGCGGCTGAAGGCAAGACGGAGCTCATCGGCGAGACGCCCGGCATGCAGCGGGTGAAAACTCTCGTCGAGAAGATCGCCCCGACCGATTCAAGCGTGCTCGTCCTCGGTGAAACAGGCACCGGCAAGGAACTCGTCGCACGCCGCATTCACGAACTCAGCAAGCGGGCTGATCGTCCGTTCGTCCCGGTCAACTGCGGGGCCCTCCCGGAGAATCTCGTGGAGAGCGAACTGTTTGGACACAAGAAAGGTGCCTTCACCGGGGCCGACACGCCTCGCAAGGGGCTCATCGAAGTCGCCAACGGCGGCACGTTGTTCCTCGACGAGTTGGGCGAGCTCGACAAGACGATGCAGGTCAAGCTGCTTCGGTTTCTGGAGTCGGGCGAAGTCCGACGTGTCGGCGAGAACGAGCCGTTCCATGTCGACGTCCGTGTGGTGTGTGCCACAAACCGTGACCTGCAGGAGATGGTACAGGAAGGCACGTTCCGCGAGGACCTGTTCTTCCGCGTGAACACCTTTGAGATCCATCTGCCCGCGATTCGGGAACGTAAGGACGACCTGCCGAAGCTCGCACGCTTTCTCGTGGCCCGTCATCTCAAGCGGGCGACGGTTCGTGAAGACATTCTCGCCCCGGAAACCCTGCATGTGCTTCGCTCGCATGACTGGTCCGGAAACGTGCGAGAGCTGGCCAACGCTCTTGAGCATGCGGTCATTCTCTCGGGCGGCGAGACGATTCGTCCTGAACACCTGCCGACGCACGTGGGCGGCTCCTCGGGTTCCAGTCTGCGACCGTTCGACATCCACAACTTCCCCAGGCAGCTCACGCTGAAAGAGGTTGAGCAGGAAGTGATCGAGCAGACGCTCGAAATGCACGACGGCGACAAACCCGCAACCGCAGATCAACTCGGCATCGCCCTGAAGACGCTCTACAATAAGCTGAATCAGTACCAGACTCAGTCAAAGGCAGGGTAGACTGCTCTGCCGATGGTTGCTTGGTCTGGTTTGGGAGATGTGTTTCACCGCGGAGTCACGGAGACGCTGAGGACGCGCGGAGAGTTGCTTCCGCGCTCGACACGCTGATTAGCAGGTCGAACCGACCTCACTTTCATAAGTGAAGGAAAGTGGACAAGTCGCTTTCCGTGATCGAGTGGGCATCACGATGAAGCCGGGAGAATCGCTGTGGCTCCAAAGTTCATGAACGGTCGACCTATCAAGAGTCTCTCCGCGCTTGCTCCGTGACTCTGCGTCTCCGCGGTGAACGGTTCTGTCTAATCTGGGCGAGGCCTCAGTACTGTCGAATGACGCCCACCACGACGCCCATGACCTGGACGTTGTTTGAGTAGATCGGTTTCATTGCTGAGTTGGAAGGTTCGAGTCGAAAGCGGTTCTTCTCGCGATAAAACCGTTTGAGCGTGGCCTCTTCATCGTCGACCAGAGCGACGACGATCTCGCCGTCCTTGGCCGTCGACGTTTGCTCGACCACGACGTAATCGCCGTCTGCGATCTGGTCTTCAATCATCGACTCCCCTTTGACGCGGAGACAGAATCGGTTCTCTTCATCAAACAGCGGGGCGAAGTCGATGCGTTCGCTGTCCTCAACCGCGAGTACTGGATTTCCCGCAGCGATCTGCCCGGCGAGCGGGAGGCTGCTGCGTTTGAGTTGCGGCTGATCCGTCAGTTGAATCGCACGCGACATGTGCGACTCGCGAGTGATGAGCCCTTTCTTTTCCAGTGCCCGGAGATGGCACATCACCCCGTTGGGGGATTTGATATCAAAATGAGTGCCGATCTCACGCACGGTGGGGCCGTAGCCCCGATTCATGATTTTGTCCTTCAGGAAATCGTAGATCTCCTGCTGACGTTTGGTGAGAGAGGACTGTTCGCTCATGGGTTGGTTTCCGAAGTTCGGCGATGTGTGTCGAGTGGATCATGCTTCACCGGCGATTGACCATTTCACGGCCAACAGAGAGCAGATGAAGAGTCGATCACGTTCAACACCAATTCAGGGCAACGAAACCCGATCCCAGCAGTCGGAAGAGGCAAATAAGGGACAAGCCGTGACCCGATGACTTGCCGGTAGTGTCACTTCACAAAAGTGACACCAAACAGTGGGGAGAATCGCCCGAACTGTCCGACACTCCCCGTGACCGGTCCGCCTCTGACGGTTGTTTTAATATACTTCTGTCCAGTGTCAAGCGGAAACCAGCCGATCCGATCAGGATTTCCCAATCCGGGATCGCAACTCGGTGACGAGGTCTTCGAGCGTTGCAGGAGTCGCGGTGACGATTCCCGACTCGTCAACGACCCAGTACGTCGGCACCGACTGGACTCCGTAATACCGAGCGGTCGGGTTTTTACCTCCGCGTTTCTCAGGTTCGGAGTAAAAGATGTGTGACCAGCCGAGCGAATGCTGAGCGAGAAACTGATCGATCGCGCTTTCGTCCATGTCGAGATTCACGCCGATCACTCCGAACTCCTTCATGACCGGGTGCTGCAAAAGACTCGTCAGACGTTCAACATCTTTCTGAAATTGAGGAGACTGTGTGCTCCAGAAGACGATCAGTACGGGCTTGCCCTGAAATTGATCGATCGAGACGTATCCGCCATCGATGGTGGGGCCGGCCAGTTCGAGAGGCTGACCCACGAGAGATAATCGTCTGAGAAACCCGCTCACCTGTTCCGCGAAGATTGTGTCGGGGAATTGATCTCGAACTAACGTGAAGCATCCTCGTGCATCATCAGTAAGACCAGCTCTGTCGCAGAGACGACCTGCGTTCAGCAGCGTCATCGCACTACGGTTTGCCTCATGAGGGAATTTCTCTGCGAACAACCGTGCCTGCCGGGAAAATTCTGTGCACCAATCCGGGTTTTGATCGCTCTGTCGCTCCGCCTTCTGCTGCGCCAGCTCGACGACCTTGAATGCGGATTCGACTGCAGCAAACGACTTGGGGTCACGCTTGTAAAGCGTGTCCGCATCCTCAACAAGCAGTTGGGCCTGCTCGATGTCCCCAGTCATCGCCAGTTGCAACCGCGCGTCGCTGAGGTAGTGGACCGCATTGTTGAAGACCTGAGTTTTCGACTCATCGTTGTGCGTCGCAGCGACAACTTGGCGAGCTAACTCGATCACTTTCGCGTGCTGCGTATTCTGCTGTTCACCTGTATCAGACGGGTCCGTCTCGCCGCCACCCTGAGATAAGCCTGCTTGTTGTGTGCGAATGCGTGCGATCTCCCGAAGTAACCATTCCGGCGACCCTTTGTCGGGTTGAGGAACAGCGACAAGTTCCGGGTCCACACTCTCGGGCGAGATGGATGCCACGGGAGGTGTCACAGGGCGAACAGACTCGACATCGCGACGAGGTTCCTCGTTCGGAGGTGCCGCATCGAGTTGCTGAACGGACTCATTGCTTGTGGTTTCATCGGATGTCCCACAGCCTGGGAGCAGTCCCGCTCCCAAAGCAAGTATCGTCAGCGAGAGTGGGTATCTCCCCCACAAGAAACGATTGCGTCCATTCATGAGTTTCAGTCCCTTGTCAGTCTGGCCCATCAAGGTTATCCACATACATCCGACGGGGCGTAGCGATCTCCTCAACTCCTGATGGCGCCACGTTTTTATGAAATGTCGCACGACAGAGCAAGATAGATCGCTATCTGCACGTCGATTCCATCGAGTGAACAGAGGGCATTCCGACGCGAGCCTTGTGAGCCCCCTCTTCCGCACCTAAAATTCCCGACACGTTACTTCGTTGCGATTCGATCTTGGACACCCCATGAGCCGTCAGTACGTTAACTCTCTTTCAGACGGCCAGTCTGTCGACGAAATCTATCTCCTCGCCGATAAACAACTGAGAGCCAACCGGAACGCGGAGACGTATCTTCTCGCTCAGCTGCGGGACAAGTCCGGGCAGGTCAGCGGCTTTCTGTGGAACGTGCGGGAGGACATCGCTGCGGCTGTCTCCGCAGGCGAACTCGTCATTGTGCGCGGTCGCGTGCAGTTGTATCAGGGTAACCTGCAGATGATCCTGACGCACATTGAGCCCGCTGAGCGCGATGACGTCGACATGAACGAGTTCATTCCTGAGTCGTCACAAAACACCGAAGAGCTGTTGGAGAAGCTCCGAGAGCACTTGTTGGGCCTGGAGGACGCCGACCTCAAATCGCTGATGCAGACGTTTCTCGACGACTCGCAACTCGTCGAGCAACTCTCCCGGTGTCCGGCCGGCATCAAACTCCATCACGCCTTCCACGGCGGCCTGCTGGAGCACGTCGTCAGCCTGATGCAGACCGCTCATCAGATTCGCGATCTCTATCCCAACGTCAACTTTGACCTGCTCAAAGTCGGCATCTTCCTGCACGATCTCGGCAAAACACGGGAACTTGAGTACGACAGCACCTTCGCCTACTCCGACGAAGGTCAGCTCATCGGCCATCTCGTCCAAGGGGTCGAGATGCTCAACGCGAAGGTCCTGCAACTGGAAACCTCGACGGGGCGTCCTTTCCCGACGGAGATGCTGCTGCGGATCAAGCATATGATTGTCAGCCATCACGGCAGTTACGAGTTCGGCAGCCCAAAACTCCCGATGACCCCCGAAGCGATCGCTCTGCATCATCTCGACAACCTCGACGCCAAGCTTAACGAGTTCCAGTCTCTCATCGACGCGGACCCCAACTCCGACTCGGTGTGGACCCCATACAACACGAACCTGCAACGCAAAATCTTCAAAGGCGTCCCGACGGACGAGTGACACATCGTCCGCGCCGTAACGCGCTCCCGTTGGTCGCGGCTAAACGGCGACGTCCCTGATTAGCCGCGACCAACGGGAGCGTTTTCGCTTTCAAACCGGACTTACCATATGGCATCAATCGCCCAACAGATTCTCGATTACACCTCGCGTGACGGCTATCGCCCGGAGAAGCCGAAGGCACTCGCCAAAAAGCTCGGCGTCACCAAAAAGCATCAAAACGAATTCGACTCGGCCCTGCACGGTCTCATCTCCGATGGACGGCTGCGGTTCCTCGACAGCGGTCGCGTTGCTGTCTCGGTGCCGCCCGGTTACGTCCTCGGCCTCCTTCAGAAAACAGCCTCCGGCGCCGGGTTCCTGATCCCGCACGAACCGCGCCCCCCCAGACTCGTGGGCGACGTGTACATCGACCGTCGCGACATGCGCGATGCACAGCAGGGGGATGAGGTGCTCGTACGGCTCATCAGCCGTCGTCGCAGCGGCGGACAACGCTGCGGCATCATCGTCGACGTGGTCGAACGCGCGACCAACGTGTTCGTCGGCTCGTATTACGTCGAAGGCGAAGCCGGCTGGGTGCAGATCGATGGCAAGAACTTTAACGAGCCGATCTGGGTTGGTGACCCAGGCGCGAAAGGAGCACAGGACGGAGATAAAGTCGTCATCGAGATGCTTCGCTTTCCGTCTCATGGACAAAAGGGCGAAGCGGTCCTTACCGAAGTGCTCGGACCGCGCGGCAAGACAGGAGTCGACACGCTCACGATCATCCACGAGTACGGCATCCCCGACGAGTTCCCGGACGAAGTGCTCGAAGACGCACGTCTCGAAGCAGAGAACTTCGATCCTGACAATGTCGATGGACGCGAGGACCTTCGCAACGAGACGATCGTCACGATCGACCCGAAGGACGCCCGCGACTTCGATGATGCGATCTCACTCAAGCAAACGAAGGACGGGCACTGGCATCTCGGAGTCCACATCGCTGACGTCTCACACTTCGTTCAACCGGGCACAGCGCTCGGTCGCGAAGCGGAGAAGCGGGGCACCAGCGTGTACCTCCCGACCAAAGTTATCCCCATGCTGCCGGAGGTGATCTCGAACGGCCTTGCGAGCCTGCAGGAGAAGCACGTCCGTTACGCCAAGTCGGCCTTCATCGAGTTCACTACGGAAGGTGTCCCGGTCCACACACGCTTCGCCAGCACTGCCATCTCCGTCACCAAACGCTTCGCTTACGAGCAGGTGATGCCTCTCATCAAAGCGGGCAAGGGAGCCAAGGGCAAAGTCTCCGCGCCGGTACACAAGCTGTTGTGCGACATGTACACGCTCGCCATGACCCTCCGCAAACGCCGCTTCGAGAGCGGCGCTCTGGAAATGCACCTGCCGGAGATCAAGCTCGACTTCGACAAGCAGGGAAAAGTCTCCGGCGCCCATGAACGGGATCACGATGAGAGCCATCAGATCATCGAGGAGTTCATGCTCGCTGCGAATGTCGCGGTCGCCACCGAACTCGCCCGCCGCAAGCTCCCCTTCCTCCGCCGTGCTCATGGCGAGCCGAACGAGGCGAAGCTCAAGGCGTTCGGCCAGTTCGTCGGCTCACTTGGCTACGAACTCAAGAATGTGCAAAGCCGCACGGCCATTCAGCGACTCCTGAACGACGTCAAGGATGCCCCTGAGTCGCAAGCCGTCAACTATGCCCTGTTGCGATCGATGAAGCAGGCGGAGTACACGCCGTTCGACGTCGGCCATTACGCACTCGCTGAGGACGACTACTGTCACTTCACCAGCCCCATCCGCCGCTACCCTGACCTGCTGGTCCATCGCCTCATTGATGGCATTCTCACCAAACGCAAGACCCACAAGGGGACCAGAGAGGAGGAACTCGTCCGCCTCGGTCGCCACTGCTCAACGACCGAACGCCGGGCCGAGCGAGCCGAGCGCGAACTGACAAAGATCAAACTCCTGAGCTACCTCGAAGAACGCATCGGGCAGGAGATGGACGCCGTCATCACGGGCGTCGACCGCTTCGGCTTCTTCTGTCGCGGCACCGACCTCCCCGCTGAGGGCCTCGTGCATATCAGCACCTTCCCGCAGAAAGACAACTTCGACTTCGACCGCGACGTCATGACCCTCACCGGTCGCCGCACCGGTCAGGTGTTCCGCCTCGGCGACCGCGTCCGCGTGACGGTCGCCCACGTCGACGTCGACCGCCGCGAACTCGACTTCCAGCTCGTCAAACACCTCGGCCAGATTAAACCCAAACGCAAGTCAATCGGTAGCCGCAAAAAGCAGACCGGCAAACGCACCCCCACAAAAAAGTCCACCGCCAAGCAAACATCCAAGCAACCCCAACGCAGCACCCAAAAGAAGGGCACCTCCCGCAAAAAAAACAAACGCCGCCGACGGTCGTGAACGATGCAATGATGCAGGACAGGAGATACATGACGACAGAGAGCAAACGTTGTCGATCTGAGCGACAGTCGACCCAATGCGATGTCGACTCAGATGTACTCATCGCACTCGTCTTCGACTTCGCGAGTGATGAAACGTCAGGCATCGCCTGACTTACGGGCGCGAATGATTGTTCACCAGAATTCATTTGTTCCGAAATGAACTGGGAGTGTTCAGAATCTCTTCAATGATGTCCTAGTGTAGTGTCTCGCTTTTGGGTGGTCTTATTTTGGTGGTGTGGTGTT
>JAGQPX010000019.1 GCA_020426505.1 Planctomycetaceae bacterium
TCATGATGCAGCCGAGCGTGATCAGCGGTGCAGTGGCGAAACCGAATTCCTCGGCTCCGAGCAGACACGCGATGGCGACGTCGCGGCCGGTGCGGATCTGTCCGTCGGTTTCGAGCTTCACTCGGCTGCGGAGGTCGTTCTTGACGAGCGTCTGATGTGTCTCGGCAATACCCAATTCCCACGGCAGACCGGCGTGTTTGATCGAGGTGAGAGGTGATGCCCCCGTGCCTCCACCGTCGCCCGAGATGAGAATCTTGTCGGAATGCCCCTTCGCCACGCCAGCTGCAATCGTGCCGACGCCGACTTCCGACACGAGCTTGACGCTGATGTTGGCGGACGGGTTTGCGTTCTTGAGATCAAAGATCAACTGAGCGAGGTCTTCGATCGAGTAGATATCGTGGTGCGGCGGTGGGCTGATGAGTCCGACGCCGGGGGTCGAGTTGCGAGTGGCCGCGATGATCTTGTCGACCTTATGGCCAGGGAGTTCGCCCCCTTCGCCCGGCTTGGCTCCCTGGGCGATCTTGATTTGCAACTCGTCTGCGTTCGTGAGGTACCACGATGACACCCCGAAGCGTCCACTGGCGACCTGCTTGATCGCAGACCGGCGGTTGTCAGCGAAGCGTTCGTAATCTTCGCCCCCTTCGCCTGTGTTGGACTTTCCGCCGATCTTGTTCATCGCGATGGCGAGCGACTCGTGAGCCTCCGCCGAGATCGAGCCGTAGCTCATTGCACCAGTGCAGAATCTCTTGACGATCTTCGCGGCAGATTCGACTTTGTCGACTGGGATTGACTTCGTATCTCTCTTGAAACGCATCAGGCCGCGAAGTGTCCCCTGACGTTGGTCGTTCTCATTCGTCAGTTGAGCAAAGCGTTGGTACGCCGACTTGTCACCGGCACGAGCCGCCTGTTGAATTTCTGCGATTGTGAACGGATTCCAACCGTGTTTTTCGCCACCGTATCGCCAGTGGACGATGCCGTCGTTCGGCAGCACGGGCAGACGGTCGCTCTCATGTCGTGAGGGGAAGCCCTGCTCATGTCTGCGTAAATGCTCCTCGGCGAGGATGTCGAAGTCGACCCCCTTGATTCGACTGGCAGTCCCCACGAAACACTTGTCAATGACCTCGTTGGAGAGCCCGAGTGCCTCGAAGATTTGGGCTCCTTTGTACGACGCGAGAGTCGAGATGCCCATCTTGCCCATCACCTTGAGCATGCCCTTGCGGACGCCCTCACGGTAGGTCTGGACGATCTTCTCCTCGGTGTAATCCCCCTTGAGATGCCCATGATCCTTCGCATCACGGATCGCTTCGAAGGCGAGATACGGGTTGATCGCGTCGGCTCCGTAGCCGGCGAGCAGACAGAAGTGATGGACTTCGCGAGCCTCACCCGTCTCAAGCACGATGCCGATACGTGTGCGAAGTTCGTTCCGGACGAGGTGATGATGCACGGCTCCACAGGCAAGCAAGGTGCTGACCGGGACACGGTCTGCACTCGTGGCGCGGTCGGACAGGACGACGAGCGAGTACCCGTCCGCGATTGCCTGTTCGGCCTCTGCACAGATGCGGTCGACCG
Organism: Planctomycetaceae bacterium; assembly: GCA_020426505.1. Classification (GTDB taxonomy): domain Bacteria; phylum Planctomycetota; class Planctomycetia; order Planctomycetales; family Planctomycetaceae; genus JAHBXU01. The sequence goes on from JAGQPX010000019.1 coordinate 1,570, forward strand.
CAGGCAAAAGCCCGTTTGTCCCCGCACTTTTGTCGAAGGTGATGTCGATCGTCTTTGTTTTCCAGCCGCGAAAGCCATCGAGGGCTTTGATCGCTGCGGTCTCTTCATCGGTGAGGATAGGATGAGGCACGCGGAGACGGTTCGCCTGCGACTCAGTCGTGTCGAGGAGGTTGCCTTCCGGGCCGATGTAACACTCGAGCGACATGATGACCTCTTCGCGGATCGAGTCGATCGGCGGATTGGTCACCTGGGCGAAGAGTTGTTTGAAGTAGTCGTAGAGGAGACGCGGCTTATCGGACAGACAGGCGAGCGATGCATCGTCACCCATCGAGTAGAGCGGATCCTTCTTGGCATTCACCATCGGGATCAGCATGAACTGCATCGTTTCGGTCGTGTAACCGAACGCCTGCATTTGCTCCAGTAACGCATTACCCGTAATGCGTGGATGTTCGGTTGAATGCTGCTCGCACAATTCGCTGAGTTCGACCCGCTGATTCTGCAACCATGCGTTATACGGACGGCGCCCGGCGACCTCGACCTTGAGGTCTTCATCGCGAATGAGCTTGCCCTGCTCGAAGTCGACGAGGAACATCTTGCCCGGCTGCAGGCGACCCTTGTGTTTGACATTCTCGGGATCGACATCCAGCACGCCGACTTCACTCGCCATAATGACTTTGTCATCATGGGTAACGTAATACCGTGAGGGGCGAAGTCCATTGCGGTCGAGGCACGCACCGATGTACTTGCCGTCGGTGAATGAGACGCTGGCGGGACCGTCCCACGGCTCCTGCAGGGCCGAGAAGTACTCGTAGAATGCCCGCTTGTCTTCGGACATGTTGTGATGATTCTGCCATGCCTCGGGGATCATCATCATCGCGACTTCCTGCAGCGTGCGGCCGCTGTGGTACAGGAACTCCATCGCGTTGTCGAAGTTGCCCGAGTCG
>JAGQPX010000174.1 GCA_020426505.1 Planctomycetaceae bacterium
CCTTCGGCATGGGCATCGACAAACCGGACGTACGGTACGTCATTCACGCGGGTCTGCCGAAGTCACTGGAGAACTACCAGCAGGAAAGCGGCCGCGCCGGCCGGGACGGACTCGAAGCGGAGTGCTGTCTGTTCTACTCGGGAGCCGACTACAAGACGTGGGAGTTCATCGTCGACAAGTCGGAAGGCTCACCCGACTTCAAAGCGGCACAGATGGAGTCGCTCCGCAAGGTGATGGACTACTGCGATGCGGTCGCGTGTCGGCATCGCATGCTGATCAGTCACTTCGGACAGGACCTCGAATCCGACTGCGGCGAGTCTTGCGACATCTGTCTCGGCGAGTTCGACGAAGTCGAGGATGCACTGGTCATCGCACAGAAGATTCTCTCGTCCGTTTATCGACAGGACCAACGGTTTGGTGCGGACTACACGGTCAAGGTGCTCAAGGGATCGACCGAACAACGCATCCTCGACAACGGACACGACCGACTTTCAACGCACGGATTACTCAAGGATCAGTCGCGAACAGCGATCCTGAGTTGGATTGGCCAGTTGATCCAACAACGATTCCTGTCCAAAGTTGGCGAGTACAGCACGCTACAGATCACCGAGAGCGGCTGGCAGTTGCTCAAGGGAGAGGCAACGCCACGGTTGCTCAAACCCGCCAGCACCCCGGCAAATTCGAGCAGCCGGAGTGCTTCACGCAAGCATGATCCGCACTCTTGGGATGGCGTGGACCGCGAACTGTTCGAGGCATTGCGAGGTCTACGGACTGAGAAGGCGACCGATCTGGGGCTCGCGCCGTATATGGTCTTCGGTGATGCAACGCTACGTGACATGGCTCGCAGACGTCCCACGAGTGACGAAACGTTCCTGCAAGTCCACGGTGTCGGGCAGAAGAGGTGTCAGGACTACGCAGCGGAATTCACGGCACTCATTGACAATCATTGCCGAGAGCACGCTCTCAAAACGAACGTCGACCCGCCGCCTCCTTCCGAGTTGCCGGATTCAAGTGATGCGGTTAGGAAACGCAAGAAGCCCACAGGCCCCACTGCCGGGGCACTCGCGTCGTTCGAGCTGTTCGATGCGGGCAAGTCGCTCGTGGAAGTCGCAGACGAGATGGGCCGGGCCACGTCGACAGTGAGTGAATATCTCGGGGAGTATCTCAAGCAGCGGCAGATCACCGATCCGGTCCGCTGGGTCGATCCGGAACAGATTGCGAGCATCGAACGAGCGATCGCTTCGGTCGGGGCAGAACGTCTCAAACCGATTCGCGAGTTTCTCGAAGGGAGCATTGACTACGAGACCATCCGCATCGTCGCCACCTGCTGGCAGAATCGAAACGGCAGCGATTTGGCCCCCTCTCCCTTTGGGGGAGAGGGGTGAATCGACGCCAACTCACACCCTTTCGGCAGAAATCGCCGGTTGACGATCTGGAAAAGGTGCCCCAGAATTGTGGGTGGCGGATTCGCCTTTCCCTTCAGTGGTCGTCCTGCTACGCCACGCAGGCTGACTGCAGATCGACCTTCCTCGAAGCTACTCTCAGGAGTTGTCGTACCGAAACAAGCTCGGCTGTCGCCGCGTTCGCGTTGCCGCCGGGCCACTCTGAAAGGAGCCTCGCATGGCCCCCGTCCTCAGTAGTGCTGATCAACTCAAACGTCTGTTTGCGGCTTTGACCGAGCAGACATTTCAGGTGGAATACGGCGTCGCTGACCCGCCGCTGATCGACTACCTGTCGGACATGCTTGTGAGGTTTGTGCAGATTGACGCGATCTTTCAGGTTCGGGATGTTGTCGGGCGTCGGCTGGATGAAGTGGCCGAGATGCTCCTCGAAGCAGAGCAACGCGAGTCAAACCCCAAGCGGGAGATTCATCGTCACATCGGCGACTTCACCCTGTTCTGGACAGGCGTGTACCCCGAAGCCCTCAAACGCCTGAAAGCCGTCGATCGTAAGGATGCGCTGATCGACTACCGCGAACAGGGCAAGCGATCATACTTCATCGCCAGCACCTTCAATGACGAGCCCTATCTCGATGAGGCTCCCGTCCTGCGGCGGCTGAGCGACGAGTTCGAGCTTTGCTCCGATGGCTTGAGGCAGGTCCGCAAGGAGTGGCAACGTCTCCCTGCTGAATGGTCTGCCGAGCAGAACTGACGGCTCATCACACGCTTGCGGTTTCACACTGTTCTCACGCCTCGACCGGTTCTGCCGGTCCTGCCGCCCGCACCCCCCGCCTGTCCCCGGCTGGTGCCTGCAATTGTCCTCCGCCGATGAGAAGAGTAACCCCCTCACTCGTCGCCTCGCGAGGACGCTATGGCTGCTCCGCTCGAATCTGTTGACCTTGTCGAAGAACTCCGCCTCCGTCGGATGGCGCGAGAGCAGTATCTCCCCCCCTCGCAGCGAGATGGTCTGCATCCGATCACCCTGGACGAACTGAAACGCATGGACGCTGAAGGGATCGAGCCTGTGATTCATCCGGACGACGACACTGTCCTTACCGACGATGCTCCGGCAAAGCCGGGATCTTGGTTCGGCTCGCGACTGGTCCCGTTGATGCCCAACCTGCCCGGCTGGCACGGTCCCCACGAGATCGCCGGCCCTCACGCTCAGTCTCACGCAACAGTCGAGCGTGAAGACATGCATTACACGTAATGCGATGGAATGACGAATGTCGAAGCCGGAATGACGAAAGAAGTCCGAATACCCAAAGGTCGAATTCGGAATTCGTGCTTCGGTCTTCCTTCGTCATTCTGAATTCGACATTCGAGTTTTCCATCTGGTCGATTCATCGTCTTGATGCGGCCTGACGGGTATGATCCACGGCGAGCTAATCCTTGCCGCGAGTCATCCCGATGCAGAACGAACTGGTTGCCCGTCACTTTGATGAGATTGCTGACCTTCTGGAGATTCAGGGGGCCAATGCGTTTCGCGTCCGTGCATATCGCAATGCGTCCCGTACGATCGGCGACCTCCCCGAGTCGATCGCCACGCTAGCGGAGGAAGGCACGAAGGCGCTGACCGAGATCGACGGCATCGGCAAGGATCTTGCTGAGAAGATCGTCAAGCTGGTCGAAACCGGAGCGATCCCGCAGTTGGACGAACTCCGCGAGCAGGTGCCTGCAGGCGTCCGTCAGATGTTGCTCATCCCCAACATCGGCCCCAAGAAGGTCGGCAAGCTCTACGAAGAGTTGGGAGTCCAAACACTCGATGACCTCAAGGCGGCTTGCGAGGCGGGCCGTGTCGCAGAGCTTAAAGGCTTTGGCAAGAAGACGGCTCAAACGATTCTCGACGGACTCGAACACGTCGCGACAGCCGGGCAACGGTTTCTCCTGGATGTCGCAACGCACGCTGCTGAGTCGATCGTTGATGACCTGCTGACACTCAAAGTTGTCGACCGGGCCTCTGTCGCCGGGAGTTGCAGACGCCGCAAGGAGTCGTGCGGCGATCTGGATGTACTCGTTACGTCCTCAGACTCAGCAGCCGTCATGGACTTCGTCGCCGAACATGAACTTGTCGACGATGTTCTGCAACGGGGTGACACCAAGACGCGGGTGCGACTCAACAACGGCATGGAGATGGACGTCCGCGTCGTCCCCGACGAGTCCTACGGAGCCGCTCTGCAATACTTCACCGGCTCGAAAGAACACAACATTGTGGTCCGCAGGCGGGCACAGGAACGCGGGCTCAAGCTGAACGAGTGGGGCCTGTTCAAAGGGGACGAACTCGTCGCCGGCAAAACCGAGGAAGAGGTCTACGAGGCTCTCGACCTCGAGTGGATGCCGCCCGAAATCCGCGAGAACCGGGGCGAGATTGAGCTCTCAGAGAAGGATGAACTGCCCAAGCTGGTCGAGGTCTCCGACATCCGCGGCGACCTCCACATGCATACCACTGCGACCGACGGCACCGCGTCCATCGAGGAGATGGCCGAAGCGGCCAAGTCGCGCGGCCTCCAGTACATCGCCATCACCGACCACTCCAAACGCGTGACGATGGCCAACGGTCTCGATGCAGACCGCCTCCGCGCCCACTGGGAAGAGATCGACAAGGTCAACGCGAAGGTGAAAGGGATCGAGATTCTGAAGGGGATCGAATGCGACATCCTTGAAGATGCCAAAATGGACCTCGATGACGACGTGCTCGCTGAGGCGGACTGGGTGATCGCCGTACTGCACTACGGGCTCAAACAACCTCGCAAGCAAATCATGAAACGTCTGCTGACAGCGGTCGAGAATCCGCATGTGAACGTCATCGGTCACCCCAGCGGTCGGCTCGTGGGGAGACGCTCCCCCGCAGACATTGACTACCCTGCTCTGTTCGCAGCCGCTGCTGAGCACGGCACCATGATGGAGATCAACGCCCACCCCATGCGACTGGACCTCGACGACGTGCAAACGATCGCCGCCCGCGACCACGGCATCCCCATCGTGATCAACACGGACGCGCACGCCCCCACCGGCCTCGACCTCATGACCTACGGCATCGACGTCGCCCGCCGAGCCTTCCTCGAAAAGAAACACATCGCCAACACGAAGACCTGGAAGCAGTTTCAGAAACTGCTGTAGCAAGCATAGATCACTTCTTCCAGACAGCAGTCGACGACATCAGTAACGCGCTCCACCACCGACAAGGAAGCCATAGAGCAGAAAGTCGTTCGCCCCCGGACTCGTCCCTTGTGGGTTGATCGGCCCGATGTTCGAAGAGCTTTCAAGTGTAAACGCTATCACAGCTGTAAAAAGTGTATCTGGGCCATCCGTATTCTTGACGACCGTGTTCCAATTCAGGCCGACATCAAAACCACCTGTGGCCACAAACTCCGTTCGATCTAAGCGGTTCTGGCTCATGACATTCATGGCACCCGGGGTTGTAACGTTCGTGTTCAGTGAACTGAACCGGTCGTTCTCACCAACAGAAAAGTTACCATAGGCATTGAAGAACAGAGCAAAACGAGCGATTGTCTCTTCGATAATTCGAGTGTCGACCAGGTATCTGTTGTATTCCTTGTCTTGCAGGGTCAAAGGGTCACCGAACGGAAATCGAAACTTGGCTGTCGGAGCGATTCCCAGTCCTTGGAAGTGTGCCTCTGCATGGACCGTGCTCTGGTCGGTTCCATTGGTGACAGTCGAGTCGTATTTCTGCAGGAAGTCTCGATAACTCACATCCAGCAGGAACGTAACTTGCGGCACATCCCAAATTTGAGCACGTCTCAAATTCCCATCAGAATACTCTCTCGATCCATCGTGCATGAGTGGGATTGTATATTCCGCGATTTGGAAACGATACTCCTCCATATTGATCGTGCTGCTTGTGTTGAAAGCAGGGGCTGGCGTTGGGCCGCCCATGACGGCCTCTTCATTGAGTTCGCCATTCAGTTCCAGCTTCGAGTACATGAACGCTGTCTTCCCTCCAAAGAAGGAGACATCCTCTACATTGAAGTTAATTGTCAGAGACGGCTCATAGGTAAAGTCATCTGCACGCCCCTTACCGGTGAATCCGAAGGCCGGTGCTGCTGCTGCGGGAACCAGCGTCTTGAAACTCTCATCGCTCCAACTCGGCTCGAACAGTCCGAGGCCAAGTTGAGCCTTGATATGTGGCAGAGGAGTACCACGAAAATCGAAGCTGGTATTAGCATTGTAGGGTTCCACATACTCGACTGTCGGTGCATCGAGCGTTGGTTCCAGGTTGTAATTCTGGCCAAACGGATCAAGCGAGTCGTAGTTCACAGACTGCGAAAAGTGATACCCGTTCTGCCCTTCAGCTTTCGGTGGGACAGTTGTCAGAAGGAGAAGGCTGAAGACGCTGATCGCAGATAATCGGATCATGAGATTCTGGCCTCGCTGAGTGAGCATTCCGTGCAGAGATTCCGGCGATTCCTGCCACAGACGGAAGGGCGGGCATCTTCGGCAATTTCCTGCATCTGTCAAAAGGACCTGCCGATTTTGCCGAGACATGCAGCCCTCAACGGCAGTTGCTGCCGAAACGCACTCACTCGGTCGGCTCAACCGGCAATCCATGCTGGAATAAAGTGTAAGACTGGGGTGAATGCGCAGAGTTCCGGGTCTGACGTGGCAACATCACCTGTTACCTGATCTCACGCACGTAAGTCAGGTGGACGAGGCTGATGTACGCTGGTTGGGTGAGAACGACAACTCATGCGACCCATTCGAAGAAGAGGATTCGAGCCAGCCTCGTTCCTGGGCGATCCAGAGGAGGAGCAGGCCGACCGGGACCCAACTCCACCAGATCTCCAGGCCCCAGAAGGGGTAGATCTCGCGTTGCCAGCGGATGCGCTGGTAGGCGTGTGGGCCGAGGAGGAACAGGCCGGTGATGACTACGCGTGGTAGCGTCGCACACTTACCGATGAGCACCACGAGCGGGAACAACAGCACGACCATGTCGTAACTGCGGCCGTAGGGACTGACGAACCAGACCGCGAGCAGTCCGACAGAGACCACGTCTGCGAAGGATGAGTCCCGTCGCCATGCGGTGCTGAGTGTCCAGAGTGCAGCCGGGATCGCGACGATAGCCGTCATCGCCATCAGCCAGAAACCATCAGCCCCCAGCGAGCGACAGACGGCGTTCCACGTCGTCAGCTTCCACGGATCAGAGCCGGTCAACATGGGCGTTGCGGAGGGGGCGCGCAAAAACTCGATGATCCATGTCGGATGCAGGAGTGTGCTGACACCCACGAGGGCCGCGACTCCGCTGGCAAAGCCGAGGATGACACGCTTTCGTTCCTGTCGCCATGACCAGATCAACGCGCACGGCACCACGAGTACAGTCAACTGCGGCTTTGTACACAGAGCAGCAAGCACGAGACCAGCCAACACTTCGCGGCGTTTTTTTACACTCCACCACAACAGAGCGAGCAGCATCAACAGCCCGCACGCCACCTGCCCCATGTCTGCGACCTGTGTGGCCAGAGGGAAGAACAGAATCAACACGCCTGTCAGCAGACGTGGGTATCGCTGCGGAAGTTGTGACAACAGCATGGCAGCCACGAGCAGACACGTATACTGAAACACGGTCCACGTTGCGACGAAGGTCTCGAAGTCCAGAATCGTGAGTGGAGCAGCAGCAAGGCCGAGCCAGTACGGGTAGTAGTACGGCATGAAGTCATACCGGCCGATGCCGGTCGTTTCGCGGTCCCAACCGGCAGCCGCACTGATGGTTGCCTGCCCCTCGATCTCGTACGGCGAACGTCCCTGCCGGATGAGATTCCCCGCACACCAGAACTGGACGGCATCGTTCATCGTGACGGCTCCGTCCGCATCGAGTTGCCGCTGCTTCTGGAGAAAAACCGCCCCCACCAGCACCAGCGCAGCAGCGACAGCCGTCACCAGGGGACGCAGCCATCTCGCGGAAACAGGGGAATCAGCCATGCAGTACAGTCCGTAAGCAGGAGTCTTAACACTACCTCACGTGGCCGGGGCGGTGGTTGACCCGACTCATGGGGGCGACCTAAACAGGTCCGGTTATGCGAGTCGCAACAGACAGATCGTCATTTCAGATTTGGCACGATGGCCACTCGACACGGGCGGGTGTCTTGAGCGAATGAGATCGCGTCGTTGACTTCGTCGAGTGCGAAGGTGCGTTCGACGAGGGACTCGAAGGGGAACTCTTGGTGATGGGCAGTCAGGAAGTCGACAGCTGACGCAAGATCGGCAGGTGTGTAATTGTGGATACCTTCGATGCGCAGGAGACGCCGCACGATTTGTTCAGGGTCGAAGGGAACCATGCCGGAGGGTGCGACCGAGCCAACGAGGACGAGTCGGCCGTTGATCGTGAGTAGTGTGGGGCTGACTTCAATCGCACTGGTGGCTCCGGACATCTCCAGCACGATGTCAACGCCATCGTCGCCTGCCATTGAGTGCACGGCTGAGGTCATCTCTTGCGGATCATCGATCCACGGCAGCGTGTGGGTCGCACCGAACTTCAATGCCTGCAAAAGTCGTTTCGGATCGAGATCGCAAACGATGACCGACACAGCCCCCTGCATTTTTGCCATGGCCGTTGCGGTGAGGCCGAGCATGCCGGCTCCGAAGATGAGGACGCTTCGGTCTTGAACATCACCCGCGATTCGTAGCGCGGCTGCGACTGTCGCAGTCGCACAACTGGCAGGACAGGCTTCGAGATCGGAAAGTTCATCATTCAACCTGATGACCGGAGTCCCCGCCCGTAAATGACAGCACTCAGCCAATCCACCGCCGAGGGGATGTTTGACAGTGGATTCATGCCCATACTTGAATAGAAACCGACACTTCTGCGGGATTCCCCGCCGACACCGATCACACGTGCCACATGACGCAGCGACTCCCCACGTCACACGGTCTCCCTCGACGACCGGCTCTCCATGCAAGTCCAACGGCGGGGAGTCGTTGACATCGATCACCGTGCCGAGAATCTCATGTCCCAATATCGTCGGTACCGGCACTGCACGATCCCCCCGCAGCGAACGCAGATCACTCCCACAAACTGTGCAGCAGTCAACACGGACAAGGGCTTCGCCGGTCTGCAACCGGGGACATGCGAACTCTTCGATCGTGAGAGGTTCGCCGGGGCGGGTGAAGACAGCGGCGCGAATCGTAGTCATCAGTCGGTCGGAACTCAGGTGAATGATCAAGACAAATCCCAAGCCGGCGGCTCTGCCGTCGGTCATTCGCTCATTCCTGATTTGCGTTTGGCAGACATCGACGCTTGACGGCGGACCGATCGTGAAATTGCGACGCTGGCATGCTGATGGCGAGGGGAGGAAGCAGACAAGTAGCAGAGCACGATGGCACAGCCTACCATGTCGATGGGAAGTCCCGAAAGTACCCTCACAAACGTGTCCTGACGGTCATTGGACGATGGGAGCCGTACTCATGCAAGCCCCCTACGTTCGCTATCTCGATCTGGACCCGGATGCGAAGTTTTCGCGGGGGGCGTTTCCTGGGAATCTGCCGTTTGTGGAGGAGTTGAAGTTTAAGTTTGAGTCGCCTGTGACGTTCTTTGTGGGGGAGAACGGGTCGGGCAAGTCGACGCTGCTGGAGGCGATTGCGGTGCTGTCCGGGTTTCCCCTGGGAGGCGGCAGCCGGAATGAATTGGCCGAGTCGCATGGCCTGAACGAGCAGAGTCAACTGGCGGAGTTGATTCGGCTCGGCTTTGGCATGACGCCCAAAGATGGATACTTCTTCCGAGCCGAGTTGCAGGCGAGCTTTGCGTCGTTGCTCGATCAACGCAAAGCCGACCCGGACTTTCGGGGCGATCCTTACGCAGCATACGGTGGGCAGTCCCTCCTCACACGATCGCACGGCGAAGCGTTTCTGTCCGTGATCCAGAACCGGTTCACCTCCGGACTGTTCCTGATGGACGAGCCCGAATCGGCCCTCTCTCCGCAGCGGCAACTCACTCTGCTGACATTAATCTACGATATGGTGAACGCCGGAGCTTCGCAGGTCATCATCGCCACGCACTCCCCCATCCTGCTGACCTACCCCGACGCGCGAATCGTGTCCTTCGACCACGGTCCGCTCAAACACGTCACCATCGAGGAGACCTCGCACCACCAGATCACGACCGGCATTCTCTCCAACCCGGAAGCCTACTGGCGACATCTGCGACAGCGGGATCAGGCATGATGCGTCATCAAGAGCGGGCAGCTTTGTCTCGTCGGACGTGAGACCAGTGAACTTCATGTGAACATCGTGCCCCATTGTTGCGTTCGGTCGGGTCTGCTCTACACTCAGGAATCGAATTCCATTGGCGTAATCTCCGTGTGAAAGGCGGATGCATGAATCGTTCGGCTAGCGTTCTGGTGGCTTTGTTTGCCTGTGTGGCTCTCGGGGGCGGGTTACTCTCTGTTGGAGTCAGTGACTCATCGGCGTCTCCTGAGCAGACGGCTCGTGGGATTGTGTTCCATGATGTGAACGGTAACGAGGAGTACGACGCGGGGGATCGGCCGTTGCCGGGGGTGCGGGTTTCGGATGGGCGACGGATTGTCACGACCGATGGCAAAGGCGAGTATGCCTTGCCCGTCACGGATGATGCGATTCTGTTTGTGATCAAGCCGCGAGGCTGGCGGACGCCGCTCAGCGAGAACAACCTGCCGCAGTTCTTCTACGTGCACAAGCCGAACGGGTCGCCTGCGTCGAAGTTTCCCGGCGTCCCCCCGACCGGCCCCTTACCCGACTCGGTCGACTTTCCATTGACGCCTCAGACGGAGCCAGAACAGTTTCAGGCGATCTTGTTCGGCGACACGCAGCCTCGCAATCAGCAGGAGGTCGACTGGATCGCTCACGATGTGATCGAGGAACTGATCGGCACCGACGCGGCCTTCGGCGTCACGCTGGGCGACATTGTGTTTGATGACCTCGACGTGATGGAGCCACTCAACCGCACAATCGCGCTGCTCGGCATCCCGTGGTACAACGTCATTGGCAATCACGACATCAACTACGATGCCCAGACACGTCAGGTGGTCAACGAGACCTACGAACGAGTCTACGGGCCGTCGTACTACGCCTTCGATTACGGACCGACGCACTTCCTCGTGCTGGACAATATCGAGTGGACATATAACTCGGCCAAGGGCGAAGGCGCATACAGCGGCGGCATCGGTCCCGAACAGTTGGAATTCATCCGCACCGATCTGGAGCAGATCCCTCAGGACCAGATGGTCGTGCTGTTGATGCATATCCCGTTGACTGACACGCAGGACCGTCACGGTCTCTACCGGCTGATCGAGCAACGTCCCTTCTGCATCTCGGTCTCCGGACACACGCACACTCACGAGCATGTCTGGATCACCGATAAAGACGGTTGGGAGGGGCCGCAGCCGCATCATCACATCATCAATGTGACCGTCTGCGGCAGTTGGTGGAGCGGTGCCCCCGACGAGCGAGGCATCCCGCATACGACGATGGCCGACGGGGCCCCCAACGGCTACTCGCTGCTCTCGTTCGATGGCACCGACTACAAGCTCGACTTCCGTGCAGCCGGTCGCTCGCCTGACTACCAAATGGAGATTGACGCCCCGGACGTGGTCACGCAGGCTGACCTTTCCAAACAGACGATCTCGGTCAACGTGTTCAACGGCTCCGAGAAGTCGGTGGTCGAACTTAAGGTGGGAGACGGCGAATGGAGACGCATGACGAAGGTCGACGTCGTCGATCCGAAATTCCAACGCACGTTTGACCGCGAAGCTGAGCTTCTTGCGAAAAAGGAAGCTTGGCGTTCACTCCCGAAACCGAAACCGTCGACGCATGTCTGGCAGATCAGTCTCCCCTCCGATTTGCCGGTCGGAACGCACTCACTGCAGGTTCGCGCGACGGATCATCTCGACCGAGTGTTCAACGGGCAACGTATCCTGCGGATTGAGTGACCGGTCAGCATCGGTTGTATTTTCCCCAATCCGACAGCTTTGATGTCGAACGATTGACGCGAGATTCGTCGGCTTGGGAGATTCGCTCTGTTCCGTTATGCGATCCGATATTCATCTCGATGCAAAACGTAGTAGTCAGCACCGGGAACTCTGGGAATCCCGCCCGGCAGGGGTGACATGCCGAGTCGCTTCATGACGGCGAGGGACAGCACATGCGGTTGGTCTGCACCGGCGACGACTCGCATGAGTTGCAAGACGTCAAAGCAATAGTCGAGCACAGCCCGTGACGCTTCGGTCGCCAGTCCCCTGCCCCACACGTCTGGATGAAGCCCGTAGAGCAATTCGACCTCCTCGGAACCAGCCGGGTGCCTCAGACTTGTGAAACCGACGGCCGTCTCAGGGGCATCACATTGAGAAATAAGCCAGAGTCCAAGCCCATCCGTCTCAGCATCTCGGAGGAAACCCTCAACGGTCTCGCGAGCAAGTTCGAGTGAGATGACTTCATCATCCCACAGAAACTTCCGTACTTCCGGCAGAGTCCAAAGCTGATGCAGGAAATTGATGTCAGCATAAGTGACGGGGCTAAGCGAGAGTCGAACAGTGCTGAGGATCGGGAGGCTCATGAGCTGGCTCCATTGACAGCGGGTGTCTCCTGTCCCGACAGTGCATCACTGATTGAGGTTCTCTCTCTGCTTCGAAAAAATGAAGAAGTCACAATGGACGACGACATCCCCTACCTGCTGCTCACTCCGGGTCCGCTGACGACCACGCGCACTGTACGAGAGGCGATGCTGCGAGATTACTCGACGTGGGATGTGGACTACAACAGTCTTGTCAACGATGTACGAGGTCAACTCACGCGGCTTGCGAGTGCATCAGACGACTTCACGACTGTGCTAATGCAGGGGAGCGGCACGTTTGCGGTCGAAGCAACGATCGGCTCCGTCATTCCGCCGGATGGCTGTCTGCTGGTGGTCAACAACGGAGCCTACGGAAAACGCATTCTGCTGATCGCGCAGCGATTGAAGATCGACACGATTGAAGCCACCTTTGCAGAGACAGAGCTGCCCGACGTTGAGGTCATCGATACTCTGCTTAACAAACATCCAAACGTCACGCATGTCGCGATGGTCCATTGTGAGACAACGACCGGCATGCTCAACCCGGCTGCTGAGGTCGGCGCGTGCGTCAAGCGTTATGGGAAAGTGTTTATCCTCGATGCCATGTCCTCCTTCGGCGGCATGGAGATGTCGATGGAGTCGATGTCCGCAGACTATCTCATCTCGTCAGCCAACAAGTGCATTCAGGGAGTACCGGGTTTTGGATTCGTGATCTGCAACAGGTCCGAACTCGAACGGACGCCAGGCTGGGCCCGCTCGTTGAGCCTCGATCTCTATGATCAATGGCAAACGATGGAAGCAGGCGGCGGCAAATGGCGATACACCTCACCGACGCACGTCGTCCGCGCCTTTGCCCAGGCACTTTCAGAGCTCAAAGTCGAAGGAGGCGTTGCCGCTCGCGAGCAGCGGTACACGACCAATCAACGCCGACTGGTCGCCGGCATGCGAGAGCTGGGATTCCAAACGCTGCTGCCAGACGCCCTGCACTCCCCCATCATCACGTCCTTCCTGTTCCCCTCTGATTCGTTCGACTTCTCACAATTCTACGACAAACTCAAAGCCCGCCGTTTTGTGATCTACCCCGGCAAGGTGACAAACGCAGACACCTTCCGCATCGGCACCATCGGCAACGTGCATCCGGCAGATATTGACCAACTCCTCGCAGCAATTGCGGAGGTGACCCGTGAAATGGGCGTCAAGCTGTAGGGTGGGTTCTGTCGATCCAGCGACTTCCGTGCCGATTCCTCACAAGACCGGGCTGACCAGTCGCAGGGCGTTCTCAAGCAGGCGCTCGCGGTAGGGACGTTGGCTCCACTCTTTCATGTCGAGTGGATCACTCTCATCGATGTACGACTGTTGCAGGTCGTGCAAGTGATTGCCGAACGCCTCGCCGTACACGAACAGCGAGACTTCGTAGTTCAGCCACAGGCTTCGCATGTCGAGGTTGACCGTGCCGAACATCGACAGGCAGCGATCGGCTGTCACCGACTTCGTATGGAGCAGCCCTTTGCGATACAGGTGAATCTTGACGCCGACGTCCATCAGGTCCGCGTAATACGACCGGCTGGCGTAACGCGTGAGCAATGAATCCACCTTCTCCGGCAGGATGAGGTGCACGGCAACGCCACGCGCCGCAGCACCGCGAATCGCCCGCAGCAGCGACTCATCCGGGACGAAGTACGGCGTTGTCAGCACGAGTTCGTCACGAGCCGCGTTGACGAGGGTCAGCAGCATCTGAAGCAAGCCGTCGTCCGTTTCCACAGGACCGGACGGCACGACTTGAGCGTCTCCCTCACCGTGAGGTTCAACGAGGCTCAACCCGGTGTCATTCACAATCTGCTCGATGGTCTCATCGGTTTCGAGCATCCAGTCGCCGATCATGACCGCTGCCAATGGGACGACGACACAACCTTCGATCCGTAGCATTGCGTCGACCCACTGACCGACGTTGGCCTCCTGCTTGAAGTAGCGTGGGTCGACGAGGTTCATGCTGCCCGTCCAGGCGACCTTGCCATCGATCACGACGATCTTGCGATGCAATCTCAGGTCGTTGCGGGAGAAGATCGTCTGCCACAACCCGGCTGGGAGTGCAGGACGCACATCGACGCCCGCCCGCCGTAACTGATTCGGCTGATCTCCCTTCCACCAGGGCCGCGCTCCGATGGCGTCGATCAACACGCGGCAGGAGACGCCACGCTGGCGAGCCCGGATGAGCGCCTGCAGAACCTCGTCCGCGAGTCCGCCGGCGTTCCAGATGTAGAACTCCATCAGCACACTCTTCTCGGCGGCATCAATGTCGCGGGCAATCGATTGCAGAATCTCTTCCCCGTCGGTGAGCAGATGTCCCGTGCTGCCGGTCACGGTCGGAAGCCCCACCAGTTTCACGCCGAGATGGTCGAGTCCGCGTGCTTCGGGACGATGTCTGCTCCAATCAACGTTAGTCACTCCTTCGTCGATGATGGCCTGGGCCAGTCGTTCGTAGTCCGTGCGAAAGGCAGCGATGCGTCGTGCACGCTTTGCTCCGACGCGACGTTCACCGATGAGCAGATAGAAGACCGCCCCCAGACCTGGGACCGCCGCGACCAGAAACATCCACGCCAACGCGACACCCACCGCCGGCCGGCGCATGATGACCCGCAGCGAGATCGTCGTCGCGAGAACCGCATGAGCAAGAGTCGCCAGTTCGGGGATCAGAGATGACATCGATACAGATTTGGGAATGTTGGTGATGACCGCAGCAGCTGTCATCTGCATGCGGTCTATCCGTGAATGGCTTCCAACGCAAGTCTGCCCGTCGCGAACTCTCTCAAGCCTGCCCTGTCGAGAAGCTCTCGGGTGGCCGGGTCTGACGGAAGGAAAGGCCCGGACGTTGTGCGTGCAGTCAGGGCCATCCGCCTTGCTGCTGACCGTGCAACCCGTCGATGAAATGATTCCCCAGTGATCAGTCGCGGGTGGTGACGAGGTGCATTAAATTGGTGTCTGCTGACGTTTTGTGAGTCAAACGTACCCTGTCGCCGGAGCCCACATGTTATCCGCCTGCCGAGTCTTGTCGTTACTTTTCATTGGAGTTCTGCACGTCTCTGTAAGCCCTGCCTATGCGGCAGAGACGGACAAGTCCAGTCGCAAGAACATCGTATTCATCCTCTCGGACGATCATCGTTACGACGTGATGAGCTTTCTCGGGCATCCGTTTGTCGAGACGCCCGCGATGGATGCGATGGCCAGCGACGGCGTGTACTTCAAGAATGCGATGGTCACCACGTCGCTGTGCTCGCCGAGTCGGGCGTCGATCCTGACCGGGCAGTACATGCATCAGCACGGAGTGGTCGACAACAATGTGTTGACGAAGCCGGGAACTGTCTTCTTCCCGCAACTGTTGCAGCAGGCGGGCTACGCGACCGGCTTCTTCGGCAAGTGGCACATGGGAGGGCACTCCGATGCTCCGCAACCCGGCTTCGATGAATGGGTCAGCTTTCGCGGACAGGGGCACTACTATCCGCCTGAGAACCTCCCGAACTGGCGGCTGAACGTCAACGGCGAGCACGTGCCACAGCAGGGCTACATCACCGACGAACTCACGGACCACGCCGTCGACTGGCTGGACGAAGTCAAACAGGGGGGCCAGCCGTTTTTCATGTATCTGTCACACAAAGGCGTGCACGGGATGTTTCACCCTGCTGAACGGCACGCGGGACGATACAACGGGCAGCCTCTCCCGCAGCCGAGTACGATGGCCAACACCGAGGAGAACTACGAGGGCAAGCCGTTGTGGCTCAAGAACCAACGCAACAGCTGGCACGGCGTCGAGTTCGCCTATCATCAGGACACCGACATTGCAGAGCACTACCGCCTGTACTGCGAATCCCTGCTCAGTGTGGATGAGTCGATCGCCCGCGTGCGGCAGTGGCTTTCAGACAACGGTCTCAGTGACAACACGCTCGTGATGTA
>JAGQPX010000175.1:0-1001 GCA_020426505.1 Planctomycetaceae bacterium
CTGAAAACCCCCTGCATCAATGGATGCAGGGGTGGTGCCTGAGCGTCAGGCGCAGAGTGGGCAGCGGCCGTGTTCCTCGGGCGTCTGTAATCGAGGCGAGACTTCGTGGACGAAGTCGCTGATGTCATATTCTCCCATCAGCGTGGCCTGCATGTAGTGCAGCATCTGAGGCAGGTCGCACCAGCTCACGGTAATCGACTCGATCTGCAGGAAGGAATGTCCGTCTTGGTGTCGTTTCACGATCGCGTATTCCTGGATTGCATCCTCTGCCGTCGAGTCATTGACGAAGAAGAAGCCATTCAGTTCGAAACCGGTGCAGAGGCACCAGGTCGTTTCAATCAGCTGGCGTGCCAGCTCTTCAGCCGACACGGCCGGGCTGATGCACCAGACTCGTCTGGTGTGAAGCATCACTCCCCTCCTTTCTGTCGCTCCTGGCGACGTCGGCGTCGTTTGCGGGCCTCACGGGAACGGGCGATGGCCGCGTAGCAGGTGAAGTAGGTCACCGTATGATGCCACTGTTTGCCCAGTTCCCTGGGGCCGAGTGTCATCGGCGGAAAGCCGCCCTGTTTAAGCCAGTCGAGTAAGGCCTGGCTGAGTTCATCAACGCGGTCCCAGTCTCGCTGAACGAGGGCATCGAGCAGACCTTGTAGAGTGGCGTCCGGGTCCATCACTCACTCCCCTGCGGCATCGCAGAACAGGGTCATGGCTCGTGGCCAGTACGTGATGCCACCGTCTCCGAAAGCATCGGGCTCGACGGAATACGCATCCAGGCACTCCTCGTTCGTGCACTCTACTTCCAGAATGCAGTCGTCCGCATCGAAGATGCGGAGTTCACCACCGCAGCTGCGGCAACGGCCATCCTTGAGGTCGACAGGAATTGTGTGATCGTCACTCATGAGTCTCTCCTCTGCTGTGAAAGGAACAGGCCACACATGCAGTGCGGCTCAGGCGTTGGTCCCTGCCGGCGATCGACAGAGTGGAGAGAGACTGCCTGCATCAAG
>JAGQPX010000175.1:1067-1977 GCA_020426505.1 Planctomycetaceae bacterium
CGTCGTCATCCGCCCGCTGGTGCTCGATGACTTTCACCGCAGGCTCATCACGAGAAGTATGCTCCTGCTGCTGTTTCGGAGACGGGCGAAGCGGTGCGTACGGACACGCTTCCGGCGGAATCTCGCGTACGACACCTTTGCCATTAAAGCCGGTGCGGTAGACACGGTGCGTCTCAAGTGTGAGGCTGTTGCCGTGGATCAAATACCCGTAGATGTTCCGCAGTGACAGGTTGATGGCCGCGATGCGGACGGCCCTCACATCGACGTCGACCCCCACGTATTCCCAGTGCGGGTACCGCTCGGCCACCGCCATCAGCATGCGTCCTGAGCCACAGGCCGGATCGCACACACTCTTGATTCGATACGGCTCTTCCTCGTCTCCCACGGTCAAGAGTGACATGGCCCGGCAAACGGGCATCGGCGAAAGGTAGAGGCCATTCTCCCCATAGCTCACGGCGCCTTCAAAGAGATCTCCCAGCACATCTTGCATCCCCTCCCGACAATCGGTTTCCATGGCGTCGATCACTGAACCATACAGCTGGGCGAGCGTGTCGCAGCTCCGTCTCCCCGGTTTCCCGTCGGAGTGTCGCTTCACCACATCCATGTACTGATCTTCAAGTTGTCCGCCGGAGAGTGCACAGACCCCCATGTGGAGGAAATCGGCGAACACCTCGCCACGGCTGAGACCCGACTGACGGGCCGCCTCATCGAGGAGTTGCAGGTGCTGCCGGTTGACATCATGGAAGAAGAATTCGCGGGCCAAATCATCAGGGGGAATAGGCACGGGAGTGCCCTGTGTCGATCGTCTCAGCGAGATGCGTTACGGCGACTCGTGAACCAACACGGGTGATATTGCCTCGTTCGTGGCTGTGTGAGACTGATGATCAACACGTTCGACCGGTTCCGGCTC
>JAGQPX010000176.1 GCA_020426505.1 Planctomycetaceae bacterium
ACGGAGCCGAACGCACGACGGACAAACTGTGGACTCTGTGCGGCCAAGTGCTCGATCTGTTCCCCGAATCCGAATGCCGCAACTCCCTGAGCCACTGCGGCTACCGCTACACTTAAACCGGCGTCGCACTAAGCGGGATTGTCTGCGATGATCTGTTGGAGATCAAAGCCGGAAACATTTACGCAGACACGATGATCTTGCGTGAGGAATGCTCCGACTTACCCGACGGTTTCTGGGTTATCCAACGACATGAAGACGGCGCATTTTGCCTCGACGTCAATCGAAAGATGAACGGCGACGAGTACGCGGTTGTGGATTTCGAATCTGGCACAATTCAACACGAACGAGCACTCACACGCGACTACCATGACTTCGTCAACCGCTGGTTTATCGAAACGTGGGAAAGATCAACCGAGTAGAGTGCATGTCGCGAAGGTGAACTAACCAGGTTGGCGGTCGGTTTCGCTATGCTCCACCGCCCCTACATCAATGGGTTCTCAGTCAGTATCTTGAGGCTGGTCTGAATCCTTCTCCAAAGTGGATCGTTCTCATGCCTGATCGCCGATTGAGTTGCCTGCTTGCGATGTTTGCCTTTGTCGTCGCCATACAGCGAGGGACGGATCCTGTGTTCGCTGCGGAGGGGCATGCTCCGAACGTGATCGTGTTCCTGGCAGACGATCTGGGATGGGGTGATCTGGCGTGTTATGGCAACGATGTGATTCAGACGCCCCATCTGGATGAGTTTGCGACCGAGGGGGTGCGGTTTACTCAGTGTTACTCGGCGTGCGGGGTTTGTTCTCCATCGCGGTCGGCGATCCTGACGGGGAGGACGCCGTTCCGCAATGGCGTCTACCGTTGGGTGCCTGAGTTGCCGAAGGAAGGGAGTCACGTCTACCTGCGGACCAGCGAGATCACGATTCCCGAGTTACTGAAGGAGCGCGGCTACGAAACCTGTCACGTCGGCAAGTGGCATCTCAACGGCGACTTCAACTCTCCCCACCAACCGCAGCCGGATGCTCATGGGTACGACCATTGGTTTGCGACGCAGAACAATGCGGCTCCGAGTCACAAGAATCCGGTGAACTTCGTTCGCAACGGCGAGGAAGTCGGACCGCTGGAGGGTTTCTCGGCGCCGCTGGTCGTGGACGAAGGGATTCGCTGGCTGAAGCAGGAACGCTCGGCGGACAAGCCGTTCTTCATGACGGTCTGGACGCACGAACCGCATCTGCCGATCGAGTCGGACCCGCAGTACATGGCACTCTACGCAGACCTGCCGATCGGGTTTCGTCAGCATCACGGCAACGTCACGCAGTTGGACGCCGCGTTCGGTACGCTGATGGCTGCACTCGACGAGATGCAACTCACTGACGAGACGTTTGTGTTCTTCACTTCCGACAATGGTCCGGAAGGTGATGGACATGGCGACCCGAAGAATCCCGGCTCGCAACGGGATCGCACACGCGGATCGACCGGCGGATTGCGAGGTCGCAAGCGGGCCGACTTCGAGGGAGGCATTCGCGTGCCGGGCATCGCCCGCTGGCCGGGACACATCCAGCCGGGAACTAAGAGCAAAGTCCCGGTGATCGGCAGCGACATCTTTTCGACGGTGTGTGACATCGTGGACATTCCCTTGCCCAGCGACCGCCGTATCGATGGAGCGAGCATGCTCCCCGCCTTTGAGGGCAAGCCGGTTGAACGCACCGTCCCCCTCTACTGGCGAACACATCTCGCCCCGAAGGACAACCGCGTGGCCGTCCGTGTCGACGAATGGAAAATCGTGGCCGATGAGACGCTGACGAAGTTTCTGCTGTTTAACATCGAAGTTGACCCGGAGGAAACAACAGACCTCGCCACGGCTCATCCCAACGTGTTTCGACGAATGAAGAACACCCTGCTCGCCGTCGACCAGCAGGTCCTCAACGAAGGCCCCGACTGGTGGAAGCAAGACTCCGACAGCGGGGTTTCTCAGGTCAAGTGACAGATCGTCTCCATGTGCTCAGGGGGCGAGTCTCGCATCGAAACTGCTTTGATGGGGGCCAATATCAAGATGCAGGGTCTCTTGTCTCCTAACACTACTCCGTTAAGTTGAT
>JAGQPX010000177.1 GCA_020426505.1 Planctomycetaceae bacterium
ATGCAAGAACGGCTCGAATCAACCCGAGCTTCGCTTGCCCAAGCACGGAACGTCGCTCACCAATTCCATACTCGCATGGACACTTTGCAAACCAGTGAGACTGGTCGCCGGCTGGCAACTCCAAACGCAGCCCGCAAGATGAAGTTGTTGACCGGCTTTCCCGAAAGGTTGGACATCGCCCCCTTCGACAGCGAGATGAGTCAGGCAGAGCGTCTGATGCAGAGTACGGATCAGCCACTGTCGAATTTCGGCCAACTCCTCCAGCAGCTAATCGAGAGTTCTGAATTCGCACGTCTGGCTCGACAGCTGAAGGAAGTCAATGACTCTTATGAGGAGCAGGTGGCTCCCATTCGGCAGGCTCAGGCGACGCAACTGGCAGCGGTGGACCGTCAGAACCGCGAACGAGCTGACGAACTGCGACGCATTTTGGACAGTATCGAACACATCGAGCGGGAAGCTCTCGCACAAATCACCCGGCGTGAGCGTGCTCAAGCCTACGCTCAGGATCGGAGCGAGATTGCTCGCTTACTGCAGCCGTTCATCACACCCGGCACGACCCAGCTCCGCGAACACTGGAACGATTGGAAAACGACCGCCGACCGGAAACCCCTGTCGTATCAAGACCTGGAGCGGGTCGGAGCCTTGGCCACCGACATCAACGGCCTGCGGACGTATGCCCGTATCGGCGGGATGCGCGTTCACATGTCCCCCAAGACGGCCCGACCCCTGGGCGGATTTCCGGCCGACTACGACAACACTCTGTCGAACCCCACACTTCTGGCAACCGTCAAGCGGGCCCAGCAACTCATCAAACGGCACTCGGTCTATCTCATTGAGGCCGGGCTGTTGCAGCCGTAAGCGGAACACGCGATGCGAATGACACAATTCCGCTGACTGTTCTTGGTGATCATCGCAGTTCCCGCCCTCCTGGTGCTGGTGATGTTATGGCCTCGCATTCAGGACCGCCTGGCGGAGGCCCGCGCTGATCAGGCACGCAGGCACGAGAGGGCAGACCGCATCACCGACCAACAGGAAACCGACACTTCCCATACGGCAGAACAGACAAATCGAGACAGTGCGGCAGGTCGCGTCACACCACTCCCCCGACAATCGTCCACTTAAGAGGAGCCTTCGGCGGTGGAATCCCTGGTGGCGGCAAACCGTCAAGAACTCGACGCGGCCAGAGCCTCTTACGACCGGGTGGCTCAATCCGCAGACACCGAACTGTTGCAACAACATGGCCAAGAGGACTGGACCGAGATTCAATCAGTGATTTCACTGGCAAGTCGACTGCCAGACCCGCTTGGCGAGTTGCCGCGTGAGCCGATGCCGTCCGCAGGTCTGCAGACCGTCAGCCGGCGTGCTCTCATGCCCGCACGTCCGACAGCGATACCGAGTGCGGCGGATCCGCAGCGGGCCATCCACACCTTGCACCATGATCGCCCGCCGCCCCCGAATCTCCATCCGCCTCCCGCAGCAGGACGGATGTCGCACTTCCGTCGCCGCTTCGTTGAGCGCCGCCTCGCTGATCACGCGGCCCACCTCTTTGCCGATCGCATGTCCCGCCTCTTCCCGCTCCGCCGGAGTCCCCTCCAGCGACTTGACCCATTGCACTTCCCGACCATCCACCGGAACCGTAATCTGAACCACCATGGGTGCCCTCCTTGGGATTGCGAGGTTCCAAACCTCAAGACAAATACACACACCCACCGAGGGTACCCTCCTCTACATCCACACCACCACCACCACCAATCAGGGACTACACCCCCGAACGAGAAGGACACACGTGGACTTGACGACACGCCTCCTGTTGGGACTGTGCGGTAGTGCTTTGCTCTCACTGACGGGTTACATCGTCTGGAAACAGACCAAGGCGAAGTCGTGCAAACTGCACAGTCGAACGGCCGGTCGTGTGGCGATGGGACTCGGGGGCATCTGTTCGGTTGTCGGCTTAGCGTTACTTGTCTTGGCGATGACCTTGTGAATCATGGCCTTCCGCATGGACCGCAGATTCATCGTAACCCTGTCAGCGAGATGTAACGCTCAAGGTGCGCTGCGTGGTGTCGGCTGTTGATCGGGACGGTATCCCGACGGGTGATAGGGGTTGCTGATGCCGAAGAACTGGGCCGTGATAAGATCGGTCTTTGACTTGCCGCCGTGCCAGAGGTCCCACTTCGGGTCTGCGTGTTCGTCGAAGAACTGATGCAGTCGCCGTCGGAGTTCGAGCAGCGTCTCCGCATGGTCAGGTTGGCCGTAGAGATTGTCATGCTCATCCGCGTCTGTTGTGAGGTGATACAGTTCGTTGGGCGTCTGATGGATCCGCTCGATGTACTTCCAGTCGTCCGTGCGAATGGCGCGGATGTTCTCGAACTCGTAGAAGTGCACGTTCTCCCACTCGGTTTTTTCGTCGGTCAGCATTGATGAGAAGTCGCGGCCGGGGTACTTCACCTCGTCGGAGAGTTTGTCATTCAGGCCGACGAGCGACATGAGCGTTGGTAGCAGGTCGTAGTTGCTGACGATCTCATCGCGCCGCTGACTTGCAAGGATGTGATCGGGCCAGCGCAGGATGAGCGGGATGTGCATTGTCCAGTCGAACGCGGTGAGCGGTCGGGTGTGATCCCCCATGCCCCAGTAGCCTGCGTGTCCACCTGCGAGCCCTTGATCAGAGGTGAAGATCACGAGCGTGTTGTCAGACAACTCTTGTTCGTTGAGTTTGTCGAGGACACGTCCGATGCCGTCATCGATCCCGCTCACCTCCGCTGCGTACTTGCGGATGATCTGCAGGTCGCCGATCCAGTCGCCGTAGTTGTAGTTCCACGGTTGAGGCTCGGTACGAGGGAACGAAGGAAGTTCTTTATCGGTGTACGTGTCGCGGTGACGATTGCGAATCTCATCACGCATCGCTCCGCCGAGTCCATAAGGTCCGTTGTAGGCCAGGAACAGAAAGAACGGCTGCTCGTGATGCTTGTCGATGAAGTCGACCGCACGATCGGTCCAGAGGTCGGTCAAATACTGTGGCTCGATACGCGTGGTGCCATTCTCAATCACCTCCTGATCGTAGAATCCGCGAGAGTGGCCGTGCGGTTTGGTGATCCACGAACTGAAGCCTTCCTGTGGGGTCATGTTCCCTCCGAGATGCCACTTGCCGCTGAGGCCCGCGACGTAACCGGCGTCGACCAGCAACGAGGGAATCGTGTCAAACTCCTCAAGTGTGTTGTACGCCTGCGGTCCAACCTGGACTCCGTTGCCGCCGAGGTAGCGATGCACGCCGTGCTGACAGGGCATCAATCCGGTGAGCACTGTCGCACGTGTCGGCGAGCAGACCGCATTGTTGGCATAAGCACGAGTGAACAGCGTCCCCTGCTCTGCCAGCCGATCGATGTGGGGCGTCTTGATGTCCGGATTGCCATAACAACCGAGTGTCCAGGGTCCATGATTATCGGTCATGATCAGCACGACATTCGGGGGCGGCCCGGCATCAGACACAGCGAGCAGGGTTGCCATCAGCAACGCGGCCGAGATCGACATGAGAGAGACTCCTGGCTGACAAGGACGCACGACCGGAGGATTCAGCCCGCAATATGACGGTATTCTTCCCAGTTTAACACTTTCAGCTTGCCGTTAAACATCCGTTTCATACACTTGTTTGAATTGGCAGGTCACTCCTATGGCTGACGACACCCGACTTCGCATCCTTCGCGTCGCAGGTCCCATCTTCGCCGAAAACGGCTACGAAGGGACCACGATCCGGGAAATCTGCGCTGCGGCTGATGTCAATGTGGCCAGCGTGAACTATCACTTCGGAGGCAAGGAGACGCTGTACGTCGAGACGGTCGCACACGCATACGGGGAACGATTGCAACGTGTCCCGCCAGCTGCGTGGTCCCCGGAGGCGACTCCTGCGGAACAGTTGCACGCGTTCGTCACAACCATTTTGAAACGATGTTTGGGTGAAGGAGATGTCGGCTGGGAATCACGACTCCTCATGCGGGAGATGCTCGAACCGACGGATGCCTGTCGCATGGTGATCGGTGAGTATGTCCGACCACAGTGGAATCAGCTGGCACAGATTCTGGATCGATTGTTGCCCGCTGATACTGAAGAGCACGTCCGGCAACAGATCGCCTTCAGCATTGTCGGCCAATGCGTGTACTACCGGATGGCGAACGAGTTGGTGCTCATGCTCATCGGCGGCGACTGGCAGAGTGACCCTTACTCGATCGAACGATTGGCCCAACACATCACACAGTTCTCATTGGCCGGCATACATGGATTTGCAGATCCGGGGAAACAACCGAACCTTCGCCAAGCAGATCGAGTCCCTCACGCCGTGATGGCCAACGACATTCATTGAAACCCTTTAACGAGAGACAGAGTAACACACGGTCATGAAACGATTGTGGAGCATCCTTGGCGAGTCATTCCATGTGCTGGCCCCCGTCGCGATGATCGCGCTTGGAGTCGGCGGGTTCATGGTGTTTGGTCAACGACCGGAGCCGCCACCGCGTGAAGTGCGTCGTGACTCCGTCGCAGCTGTGGAGACGACCCCCGTCAAAGCGACTGACGGACGCTTCACTGTCGAGGTTGACGGCGTTGCACTCTCGTACCGGCAAATCACGCACTCAGCACAGGTCGCGGGCGAGATCATCGACAAGATTGAACAATGTCGCTCTGGACATTTTGTCGCTG
Organism: Planctomycetaceae bacterium; assembly: GCA_020426505.1. GTDB lineage: Bacteria > Planctomycetota > Planctomycetia > Planctomycetales > Planctomycetaceae > JAHBXU01. The sequence continues at coordinate 4,690 of JAGQPX010000177.1, forward strand.
AAGACCAGTACTTGCTCGAAATCGATCCCTCGAACTATCAACTGGAAATCGAGCGGCTCGAAGTGCAGATCGAGCAGGCGGACGCCAACCTCAGCGAATCGTCGACGGAGATCGGCAACGTCGAGGCGTTGATCGAACTGGCCAAGGAGGATGTCAAACTTCAGCGGGATAACCTGGGACGCATTCAGGACCTCATGAAGCGGGGAGCGTCGACAGACACACAACTCGACACGGCTCGCAAGCAGGAACTCACTGCGAGAAACGCTTTGCAGACACTGCTGAACCAACTCTCGGCCCTCAAGCAACGGACAATCACTCTCACGACAGCGAAGAAGCTGGCGCAGACGCAACTCAAGCGGGCCAAGCTGGACCTCGATCGCACGAAAGTCGCCGCTCCGATCACGGGAACGCTCATCACGGTCAATGTCGAGGAAGGTGTGTACGTCAAGGCGGGCGATCCGCTGTTCATGATGAACGACACCTCGACCATGGAGGTGAGTTGTCAGCTGCGCGTCGACGAGTTGTACTGGGTCTGGCTGACTGCCGGGACGATGTCGCTGACGAATCCGCCGCCGTCGGATGCGGACATTCGCGAGAAACAGTTCGAGATTCCGAATGTGCCTGTCGAGGTCGCTTACGAGTTTCGCGGGGTTGAATACCTGTGGGACGGCGTGCTCTCCCGGTACGACGGCACGGGGCTCGACCCAGCCACGCGGACGATCCCTTGTCGTGTGAGAGTCGACGAGCCGACCAAAGTGCGGGTCGGTGGTGACGGTGTTGCCGGTGCGGTTGCTCCTCCGACGCTCTTCAGCGGGATGTACGTCAAGGTTCGTATTCCAATCGACTCGCCGTTGCCCATGCTGGAGATTCCGATTGAATCTCTGCGGCCCGGTGGCGAAGTGTGGGTCGTCCGAGATAATGCCCTTGCGATCCTGCAAGCTGACGTGGCCCGCGTGGCTGATGTAGTGGCCCTGCTCAGATTCACATCGAGCGGCCCCCAGCCGGGTGATCGCATCATCACCTCCCCGGTCGCAGCCGTGAAGGACGGTCTGCCGGTGAACGACATCTCAACGGAGGTCGAACAGTCTGCTGAAGGCACAGCTGCCGACGCTGAACAATCACCAACGAACCCTGATCAGGATTCCCCTCCGAGTGAGCGCACCTCGGACTCTGCGGAGGTGCAACCATGAGGTCCGTTGTTCGCTGGGCGATCGACAACTCTCCCGCGATGAACACCGTCGTCATCAGCGTGCTCGCCGTCGGGCTGCTGAGTTGGATGACGCTCCGCCGCGAAGACTTCCCGCGGTTCGAGTTGGAGATCATTCTCGTCACGGTCCCCTACCCGGGAGCGAGTCCGGAGGAGGTCGAGAACGGTGTCTGCCAGAAGATCGAGGAGGCGGTCCGGGCCATCGATGGCCTCAAGAAAGTGACCGCCGTTGCGTCTGAGGGGGCCGGGAGTGTGATTCTCGAAGTGAGGACCGACGTCCCCGATGTGCAAAGGGTTCTCAACGAAGTCGAGTCGGAGATCGACCGCATTCCCAGTTTTCCAGAGTTGACGGAAGAGCCAGAGATCAGACAGCTGACGATCCGCAACGCGGCTATCTTCGTCGGAATCAGTGGCGTGGACGACGAGAGTCCGGAAGCGGAGGTGCGACTGCGCGAAGTGGTCGAGGCTGTCCGTGAGGACCTGCTTGCCATCCCGGAAATCTCGGTCGCTGAGATACAGGGGGCAAGGGATTATCAGATCGACGTCGAGATTCCCAAGTCGACGCTGCGTGAGTACGGGCTGACGCTGACCGAAGTGGCGCGGCGGATTCGTGCTGAGAACATCGAGCTGCCCGGCGGCAACATCAAAGCGAAGTCCCAGGAGTTTTTGCTGCGAGGGAAAGCGAAACGCATTCGCGGCGCAGAGATCGAGAAGATTCCGCTCATCACCACAGCGAACGGCGTGGTGCTGACTGTGGGCGACTTGGGGACGGTCAAGGACGACTTCGCGGACAAGACGTCCGTGAGTCGCATCAACGGCAAGCCGGGACTCGCCATTTCGGTCGAAGCGGCTGCCCGTGAAGACATGCTCGCGATGACTGACGCGGTACGAAACTACGCGGCTAATCCAAATCTGCCGGCTGGGTACTCAATCGACTTGTGGGGTGATCGCTCGGTTGAGGTTCACAACCGACTGGAACTGCTCAAGCGGAGCGGCTTTCAGGGGCTGATTCTGGTCTTTCTGTGCCTGATGCTGTTCCTCGAAATCCGTCTCGCCTTCTGGGTCGCGCTCGGCATTCCGATCTCGATTCTCGGTGCGTGTATCGTGCTGTGGCAGTTCGACCAAACGCTGAACATGCTCTCAATGTTTTCATTTGTCATCGCGCTCGGCATCGTGGTCGATGATGCGATTGTGATCGGCGAGAACATTTACACGCATCGGGAGATGGGTAAGTCGTTTCATCAGGCAGCTCTCGACGGGACGATGGAAGTGCTCCCCTCCGTCGCAGCCTCCGTGACAACGACCGTGTTCGCGTTCTCGCCCATGTTCTTCGTGACAGGGGTGATGGGCAAGTTCTTCGCGGTGATGCCCTTGGCGGTGATCGCCATGTTGATCATCTCACTCATCGAAAGTGCACTGATCCTGCCATGTCACCTGGCTCATCGTTCGTCGCCTCGCACATGGACGGAAAGTGCCCGTCGCTGGCGTGCGAAGAACCGGCTGGTTGTCGTGAGGTGGACCCTCGGTGCCGCTGTGGTCGGCATTGCCTTTCTCATCGACTGGTTCATCTGGCCGTTTCGTTATGTCACGGGCGTGAGCCATTGGTTGAATGGTCACTTCGGCGGCTTTCTGGAGTTCATCATCAACCGCCTGTACCTGCCGACGCTTCGTTGGTGCCTGCGGTTCCCGGCGTTCGTTTGTGCCGCCGCGTTTGCGTTCCTGCTGCTGTCCGTCACACTCGTCACCAACGGCACCGTGCCATGGGTCGTGTTTCCCAAACTGGATGCCACACGAATTCAGGCACGAGTCATCTTTCCGGATGGCACGCCGACAGCGATCACCAATGCCGCAACGAAGCGCATGGACGACGCCATCCGCACTGTCTGCGAGCGACATGCTGCTGCGAATGACCCCGTTTTGCGACTGACGTACAGGCTGGTCGGTCAAGTGTCGTCCGAAGAACCGGGGGGAGCAGCCGATCGGACCGAAGGCGGACACGCCGGCAGTGTCCTTGCTGCTTTGGTCGACTCAAGCGAGCGTAAAGTGACCAGTCAGCAACTTGTCGAGGAATGGCGTCAGGAGCTCGGCACCATCGCCGGTGCAGAGACAGTCAGCTTCGGCAGTCTGAACATGGGCCCCGGCGGGACGCCCATCGAATTCAAGCTGCTCTCCAGCGGAGAAAACATGGCAGCACTGGAGGCCGCTGTCGAGGAGTGCAAGCAAAAACTGAACGACTACAAAGGCGTCTTCGACATCTCGGACGATGCACGGCCCGGCAAATGGGAGATGCAACTGACGGTTAAGGACGATGCCCGAGCCCTCGGCGTTCCACTCCAACAACTGGCTGGCACTGTCAGAGCGGCCTACTACGGCGAAGAAGTGATGCGTCTCCAGCGCGGACGACATGAGGTCAAACTCATGGTCCGCTACCCGGAGCATGAACGCCGCTCGCTTGCCGAGTGGGACGACATCCGCATCGACACGGGCGACGGATCACAACGCCCGATCACCGAACTGGCCGACATCAAGGTCGAACGGGGCTACTCGGAAATCAACCGCGTCAACCAGAAACGCTCGATCACAATCACTGCGGACGTTGATGAAACGGAGGCGAACGCAGCCGAGATTGTGGCGAACCTCAAGTCAGAATTCGTGCCCGAGTTACTCGAACGATACCCCGGCATCGGTGTCCGCTGGGAAGGACAGGCCGAGCAGACAGCCGAGTCAATCCAGAGTCTGTTCCTGGGTCTGGCGATCGCCCTGCTCGCCACTTACGTGCTATTGACGATGGAGTTCACATCGTACCTGCAACCGGCGATCATCATGACGGTGATCCCTTTCGGCGCGATTGGTGCCGTCTGGGGGCATGCGATCATGGGCCTGCCGTTGACGCTGTTCAGCGTGCTCGGACTGGTCGCCCTGACCGGCGTGGTGGTGAACGACTCAATCGTGCTGGTCGACTTCGCGAATGCCCGCATCCGCGACGGGATGCCTTTGTTTGATGCACTGGTCGAGTCGGGACATCGTCGCTTCCGCCCGGTGCTGCTGACCTCCATGACGACCGTCTGCGGCCTCGCACCAATTCTCATGGAGAAGTCTTTGCAGGCCCAACTCCTGATCCCGATGGCGAACAGTCTCTGCTTTGGTCTGATGCTGGCGACGACACTCGTGCTGGTCCTGGTGCCGACCTTCTACTCGATCTATGGCCGCATTCTGCTGCGTGACCGCCCCATGCAGTCAGGCGACCGGGAACTGATCGTCGAGTCAGAGCAACCACGCGACCGGGATGGAGACAACGGGAAGTATCAACATGCGAATGGTGAACCGGCTCAGGCACCACTGACCTCTGCAAGTCACTGACGCCGCAAACTGGCAGATACCGGATCCTGGCAACGAGCACGCAATCAGTATTGACGATTCGTTGCCTATCGCCAGAATCAGAAACATGGATCGCATAGAAGATACGAACATCGAATCAAAGAGACGAAGGTACCCATCAATCACGATCTGCGCTTTGGGACTTCCGTTGATTTACATTTCCGGGGCTATACTTCTTCAATTCGTGGGGGGGGGGAACCAGGGCCTACGCATCAAATGTG
>JAGQPX010000178.1 GCA_020426505.1 Planctomycetaceae bacterium
GAAGAATCTTGTCGGTGACGCAGATAAACAGTTACAGGCGGTCGGCGTCGCTGGTGGCGACATCAAGCGTTTGTTGGAGCCTGCCCTGCGTCTGTGCAATCTGGATGCGGAGTCGAATGGGGAGTTTTGGCGACACCAATACGGCGGTTTGGCGCTATTCCTCTCCACCGAGCGAGAAGAACATTTCCGGGTCCCGGAGGTGTTTGAAGAGCAGGTGGTCGTCGCCCATCGTTTTCATGTGAAACCGCTTCTGAGAGCCGTCCAGCGGGATAAGCAGTACTGCGTGCTGGCAGTCAGCCAGGGGGGTGTCCGGTTTCTTGACGGCTGTCGCAGCGGACTCTCCGAACGTTCGCTGGAGGACATGCCCGACAATCTCCAAGCGGTTGTGCGGGGTGATCATCATAAAGGGTTCATTTTGCATTCATTTCGTTTTCGTAGCAACGCTGGAGACACGGCTGTCCCCCACGGGCATGTCGAGTCGAATGAAGAGCACGAATTCCGTCGATACTTCCGGGAAATTGCAGCCGCCATCAGTGATACGCTCAAAGAGGACCAGCGCCCCCTGCTGTTCGCAGGTGTGGCTGAACTGTTCCCTCATTTCAGGGAGGAGGTCGATGACTCTCATTTGATACAGCAGCCTTTGAGTGGCAATCCGGATGACCTGTCGAATGAAGAACTTCATCGGCAGGCATGGCCGATTGTTGCATCTCTGTTTGATGAGCGACGACAGCAGATTCTCGATCGCTGGCAACAGGCAGCCCAGACGGATCTGGGAGACGACGCTCTGGAAGACATCATCGTCGCGGCGAACGAAGGCCGGGTTGAAACTCTGCTTCTCGCCAATGACTCTCGGGCTTGGGGGGTCTACCAAACTGAAACTCAGAAGGTGCAACGCGCGGAGGAGGCGTCTGCGGAGAATTATGACTTGTGCGATTGCGCAGCCGTCGAAACTCTGAACACGGGTGGACAGGTGATGATTGTTGACGATCAGAAGCTGGGCGACGATGGCGTCGCGGCTATCTACCGTTACGCTGTTTGAATGATTGACAGATTGCTCTTCTTCAAGCTCTCCACGACCGACGCGTTCAGTGAGGCGTCCCCGCACGACGGTTTTGACGAAGCTGATCCGCTTCTCTTTTCAAACCGAGCATCTCAAGGCAAAGCGGCGCGATGTCGATCGTACGTGGCGACTCGGGAATGCTGACCTCATCCGGAATGCCAGCCACGATTAACGGCGGGAGCGAGTCATCACGATTGAGCGCTCCATGTGACCCTCCAGGGTGAATGGCTGTCTCATTGATCTCAAACTCACATCCGGGTTTGGCTGTCACCCACATGTCGTCAGCATAGCGGCAGAATCCGGTCGCAATCCGCTCCAGAGCATTAGGGTATTCCCCGTAGACGAAAACTCCCTCATCCGAAACTGTCGCATCAATGACGTTCAGTGAGCCCGTGCATGCCCAATCTGTTCGATAGACATCGCGTCCGGTTGCCGTCTCACAATCTTCCGTACGGCGAAACTCCAATGAAGCTGATCGATTGACGACGTGATAGATGTTGTGAGGATCGTCGATCGGCTTTTGCGACTCCGCATCTTCCCAGGCTCCAGCACGCCACATGATCTGGTCCACACGGGAATCGTTCAACAGCCGTTCGGTGATTTCGCCACGAGTGGTTGCAGTGCGATCTTTGAAGTAGATGTGACAGGCCCGCATGTTGGGACAGACCATCAGTTCGTCCGTCTCCTCCCACGGCTGGCCGGCCGTTGTCAACTGAAAACCTTCCAGAATGTCTACCAGGTTGATCCCCCGTCCGTCGGAATCACTGAGTTGGTCGGTTTGCGAGTGATCTCCGCTGACCACGATCGCAAAGTCATTAAGAAACTGATCCATGCCCCCCAGCTGATTGATGAATCCGTCAAGGTGCTTGTCAACCTGTTCCAGCGTGCTCACTGCCTCGCTTGGTCCTTCTGCATGGCTGGCATAGTCGTTGTTCGGGAAATAGACCACAGTGAAGTCGGGAAACGGATCTGCGGTCGAGAGGTGCGTGAGATATTCTGCGGTCGTGTCATCGTGAAATCCAAATCGTCGAGAGATACCGCCGGTCGCCTGCAGCTGTTCGTCTCGGCCGGGAATCTTCGATGCCGCGAAGTCCGCCATAGCGAGCACCTGTGGACCGCTGATCTCCGATGCAACACTGATGTTCGGCATCAGTTTGAACAACCAGTGGGCGTCGACCTTGTGTGGGGTCTCGCCTCGGTACCACATGTAGTTGATGACCGCAGCGGTACGGCCATTTCGTTCGACCCGCTCATACAGCGTGTCTGCATGTAACCGATCATGGTTGAGATGGATCATGAAGTCATTGAAGAACCGATCCATTCCCTCATCAATCACGACCCAGAAGTCGTCGCCGTAGTACGCGACACGATCGTCTTCACGGTTGTACCAGAAGGCTCCAGCGATCTCATGGTCGATGGGATAGACACCCGTGGCGATCGACGCTGTGGCGGCGGGAGTAATGGATGGAAAGACCGACGTGCACTCCGGTCGCAAGACGCCTCGTCTGATAAGTTCTGCCAGACAAGGGAGCCGATGTTCCTCCAAGGCGGGCCACACAACCCGAGAGGCGAGTGCGTCGATCACGACCAGCAACACCTTTCGCATGGGGCGATCTCTCCTGAATGGGACACAGTCAGACGCAATGGGAACCACGAAACTCACACGAGTTGAGGCATGAGTATGAGTCAATGTTCATATCTGATGGGTCGGGAGATTCCCCATCGTGGAATGGGATGTTGGCTGATTCCGTACTTGGGCACGAAACCTCATGGTGAAAATGTACTTGTCATCAAGAGAGATCGCCATGTGGAAAATTCTCAAGAGCACTGTCAATGAGTTTTTGGAGGACAACTGCATGCGGATGGCTGCAGCTTTGGCCTACTACGCGATCTTTTCACTTCCGCCTCTACTGGTGTTAGTGATCTCAGCAATCGGTGTTTCCGGCTTCGTCTCGGAGGAAGCCGTGACCAGCCGTTTGGGAGATGAGATTCGCTCGGTTGTCGGTGAAGGCGGAGTGAAACAGGTTCAGACAATGATTCGGGAAACCAGTGCGAGTGGTAACGGACTCTGGGGCACCATCATCGGGGCTGTGGTTCTGCTTTTTGGAGCCACCGGCGTCATGGCTCAGTTGCAGGATGCACTTAACGAGGCGTGGGACGTCGCTCCGGAAGACCAGTCCGCTGGCGTGCTCGGGTTTGTCATTAAGCGGCTGGTATCACTTGGAATGATTCTGCTCTTCGCATTGCTCCTACTGATTTCGATGACAGCGTCGGTCGTCTTCAAGGGTTTGGGGAGTCAAATCGACGCGGTCCTTCCCGGCCCGTTGGGTGGCAACACGCTCGAAATCATCAACTCACTGGTCATGTTGGGCGTCGTGACGACCATGTTCGCCATGATGTATCGGTTTCTTCCGGACCGTGAAGTCGCCTGGCGACACGTTTGGCTGGGAGCAGGCATCACTGGATTCTTGTTTGTCGTCGCGAAATGGGGACTGGGGCTTTACCTCAGTCAGAGTGGCGTCGCTTCCACCTACGGAGCCGCCGGGGCGCTCGCACTCATTTTGCTTTGGGTTTACTACTCCGCGACCATCTTCCTCCTCGGAGCGGAGTTCACCCAAGTCTGGGCCAGGCGTCACCATTCAGATTCGTCCGCCCCGTCGGAAAAACACGATGCGACTCCAACCAGGCAACCGAACACGTCACCCGGAACTCACGACCCTCCGGCTCTCGCGAAATCGCGTTGACGAACGACTCAGCGGATGAATGTCGCTGCGACAACACATCGAGGAACTTCCAATTCGAAGCATCGTGAATGGATTGAACTCCTTGCCTGCTGTGGCACGTCGCGAAGAGGTTTATCGATGCTATCACGAGATGAAGTGGTCAAATCTGCTAAGCGGGCACTCGATGAAGCGAAGATCGAGAGGCCGTTCCCGCATTGGAATCTGTGGTTCAAGGAACTGCTGGTGACTCGGTCCAACCAGGAGTGAGTTCACGCATTTGTATCTCCTCCCAAGAGCGTCCCCAGTGCCTGGGTTCGCTCGAATTGGTCGAAACTCACCTTCAGGACAGCCAGGATGGGAACCGCAAGAAGTGCTCCGCCGATCCCCCACATCCACCCCCAGATGGTGAGTGACAGGAACACCATGATCGGGTTGAGGCTCATGGAGCGTCCCAATAAGTGGGGAGTGATGAAGTTGCCCTCAGTAGCCGTCATCAGCCAGAAGACGAGTGGTGGCAGCATCGCATAGCCGAGGGAGTCGAAACTCAGAATCGACACGAGCAGCACGATGATTGTGCCGCATAATGGTCCAAGATAGGGAACGAAGTTGAAGAGTGCTGCCATAGCACCCCACAGGATCGGATTGGGAAGGACTAGAAGCCACATGGCAAACGCGACGCAGGTTCCCAAACAGAGATTGATCACAGTGACGGTGAGCAGGTAGGACGAGATCCCCTGTTCGACTCGATGAACGAGTTCGACCGTGCTTCGCTTTTCTTTGCGAGATGGGAGAGTCCGCAACACATTGTTGAGGAGAACGTCTCCGGCAGCGAGGAGGAAATAGGCTAGCACCAGCATGATCAACAGTTCTGCCAACACACTGCCGGTTGAACTGAGAATCTGCAGACCGGCCAGTAACCGTGGTTGTTGAACCTGTACCGCGATCGGTTCGTCGACTTCCAAATCGGTTGTTACGGATCCCCCCTCTCTGACTTCATCCAGAGAACTCGCCACAGTCGCATCAACCGTTTCCTCATTTTCGCTGGGAGCAGGAGGAACTTCGCCGTCTGATTCCGGAGCAAAGGGATACGGAGGCTCAGCCGTCTCTTCTTCGGCAATTTCCCCCTGAGCAAGGTCCTCCACGACCTCAGAAGCGCGGCTGAGATCGTCGACTTGATCACGTAAGACATGGAGCTTTTTCCCGACGGTTCGGAGATTCTCGGGGGCGTCGTTCAGCCATTGGTTCGCCGGACCGATCAGATTCCCGAAACACGCCAAAATGAGAGACACCACGAGCATGAGCACGAACGCAGCGCTCGCCGCATCAGGAATACGATAGCGCCGGAACCGACGAATGACGGGGCGAAAGAGCAACGCCAGCATCCCGGCTGCCACGATGGGCATCAGGATCGTGCGAGCGAAATACACGACATGTAATCCGAGAAGCACTGCAATGATGACCGTCGTGATCGTGATCACTCGTGGTCGCGATTTCTCTACCGTTTCGGTCACTGCATCAACATCACTTCGTCTTAGATTCTCTTGCTCGTCATCCGTGATGGACGGGGTTGAAAGCGATGAGAACGCAAACTCTTGACCTGGCACGACGGGATCCTCATGGGATTCCGATGGCTGAATGTTGGTCTCGGATGACACGGTGAATTCCTGACGAATCATGCCCGAGTTTAATACTGAAACTCATTACAGATGATGTCAGGAATGCGAGCAGGCGTCACCGGGGTTGTCGCTGCGGGGCTGATCAGGAAATCCCTGATGCAAAATGCGAACCGCAACCAGTGTTGATGATTGTCTCCGCAATTGCGATTTCAGACTGATGGTTGCCACGGTGTCACAGTGATTGAGTGGCGACCAGCCGCCAGAGACTTTCCGGCGATTCGCAGGCGGCATACTGACTGAGACCCTTGGAAAACGATGAGAAACGTCCACACTGATCGTTCGGCATGACGGTTGCATACTCACTTGGGTGTCGAGGCAGACGGCATTCGACAAGTACACATTCACGACGTTGTCGATTTGATGAACGACAACGACCGGTCTTTCCCCAGACAAGAGGAGTCAGCCATGTTGAGTTGGGCAATCACGTTTTTGATTATCGCATTGATCGCAGCCGTGTTGGGTTTCGGGGGTGTCGCAGGAACAGCCTCGTGGATCGCTCAGGTCCTGTTCGTGGTCTTCCTGATCGCCTTTGTTGCCTCGCTCGTCATGGGACGTCGATCGGGCGTCTAACCTCAGGAAGCTTTGCTTTGGTGAGCTAGTATGACACTCGGTTGTCAGACTGTGGAAACAGCATTGCCTCCTCGGACTCTCCCTCAAGGGAGGTCTCGATGGAGGCATTTTTCGCGTCAATAGATGAAGGATGATGAGAATGATCGGTGCATTGATTGGCTGGATGGTCTTAGGAATGGTGGCAGGTGCCGTAGGTCGGCTTCTGGTGCCCGGTCGACAGCCGATGGGGCTGCTGATGACGATGTTGCTCGGCATTGCCGGCTCGTATGTCGGCGGGTTCTTCGCCTTTCTGCTCACCGGTGGCTCGTGGCTGCAACCCTCTGGGTGGATTCTGTCCAGCTTAGGTGCCGCTGCAGCGCTAGCGGGCTATCTTGCCTGGGCGAAGAAGCAATCACGAACCTGAAAAGACAGCTGTTGCCTCTCACGGTCGTGCGGCCTTCTCCTCACTGCCGCTCTCGGTGCTAGCTCGATACGAGTGCGGCTCAGGATTTACCCGATAGGCAGCTGAGGGGACTGCCGGGTCAACTCGCTGGAACACTCCTCAAGCGGCCGGCTCAATGATCGCCCAAGATGTGTTGGTCTAATAGATCGATTCGAGAGGGCACCGATGAACCATTCCTCTGAGCCGCAGCTGAAAACACGAGTCTTTCTCATCGAAGATCATCCTTTACTGCGGGACGGTCTGAGAATGCAGATCGAAGAGCAACCGGACTTGCAGGTGTGCGGTGAGGCTGATGACGTCGCCCCCGCTCTTGAAGGCATCAGGGAGGCAAACCCGGATGTCGCCATCATCGATCTCTCGCTGAAGACGGGCAGCGGACTCGATTTGATCAAACAATTAGCCTCTGCCAAGCGTGCTCCGCAAATGATCGTTTTCTCAATGCAGGATGAACACTTCTACGCGGAACGAGCTTTACGAGCCGGAGCCCAGGGGTATGTCCACAAACATGCCAATTCCGAATCCATCATTGATGCCATCCGACACGTTAGAGACGGCAAGCTCTATGTGAGTCAGGAAGTTCATGAACAAATGATGCGAAAAGCTGTCGCCAGCCCGAGAGTGCCCTCATCGGGGCAACCGGAAGAGGCTTTGACCGATCGTGAATTGCAAGTGCTCGAATCTCTCGGAAAGGGACATACTGTCAAAGAGATTGGCGACCGATTATCCCTGAGCCCAAAGACCATCGAAACCTACCGTGACCGTATCCGGAAGAAGCTGGATATTCCGTCCTCAACACAGTTGCTGCGATATGCCTTCCAATGGGTCGCAGACAAGCAAGTCAACTGACGGGCGCGTCTCCCCCTACGATGTGGCTTGGGGAGGCAGCTAATTGGTTTACACACGGTTGGAGATCAGTCCCGTGTGGCCGGGGCTGGACCAACGGGAAGCCTCGGCATCATCGAGCATGCACAATTGTCAGGCAAATCGTTACTCGCAGGGCCTTCGGACGTCGTCCTCTAATCCCAGCGTCCCGTGAGAATCGCTTCTCAGCAGGCTGAAAGAAAAAAGAGACGTCAAATTCGGAAGTTCAACGCCTCATCGGTGGAGGTTGACATTAGCTCCGATGATGATCACCAGGGCTTGAGCTTCCATCCGATCACGAAGCCTACGCCAAAGCACCAGAGTGCTGCCACATCCGGCTTCGCACGTGCATAATCCTTGAGGTATTGAACAAAGTCTTCCGACGGTTGCAGCTCGTCAGGACGTGAATGAGACATACGGTCCTTATTGTCAGTGGCTGTTAATGTTTGACTCATGATGACTCCTGAGATGGTTGATAGGAAAAGTTTCTTGATCTTCAAACTCGTTGACGATAGATCGCCGACCGAGTGTCGTGTTGGAGGAGCGACTGCTTGATCCAGCGGACGTTCTCAGACAATTCATGTTGGGAGCGTTTCATGATGGCCAATGCGGAGTTCAACTTATTCCAGCCCCACCAGGCCGTGGCTGCTGCGATCGCCAAAGCGATGAGGCTGACCGTCAAAAAGGCGATCCCTTCAGTGAAACCAGCAAGATTGACAAGTGCCCAGCCGATTCCCAATAGGATGACCGGCATCGTGCCCATCGCGAGCAACAGTCCCCCGGCGATCATCACAATCGGGATGATGCTTTGCGTTTTGGCGTCGCGAAGATCGACGGCGACGAGCTGACACTGCAACTCGCCGAGTGTGATCAAGTCATGCGTCAAGCCGGCGAGATTTCGTCTGACGCCTGTCGCCGGTGACTGCTCTCGTTTCTGTCGGCCATTGTTCATCGTCGTTTGATGAGACATCCCAACGTCACTCCAATGGTCATAGCGATCCCCATGCAGAGAAACGGACGATTGCCAATCCAGTCTTCTGCAGATGTCAGGATCTGATTCTGTTGCTGCTTCGCAATCGGAGAATTCAACAGACGCTGCGGATCAGACTGAAGATTCTCCGTGCGAGTCGATTGAGTCAACTTGTTTATCTCGGAATTCGCAATCATGAGTTCGTTACTGTTTGAGTTTCTACGTCAGCAGCCTGATCACCGAGCACACGTCCGATTTGTTGGCCGACATACGCCATTCCCGCCCGCAGAAGCATGTTGCCCATGAGATTCGCCATCGACACCATCACACCTTTTTTCTCCTCTCCCTTCGGAGAGTGCTGCACAACGAGTCGGTTCTCTTTCGCCAGCTTCTCAAGTGTCTCGGCGTCGGGACTCTGGATTTCCAACTTCCGTGGAACAGCAAAATAACCAAGCGCAGTGGCCACGCCCAAGCTGGCCCAGGGATAGGTTTGAACATAGTGCCGCCAGTCAACGAGTTGCTGTGCGTTTGACATCAGCCCATCGACATCGGCCGGCAAGTTTCCCCGAATCCGATCCATCTCGTGACGGATCGCGTAAGCAGACTGCTGTTCGTCCGGTGTTGCGTCTGTGGTTTGAACAGTCATGGTTAGCTTCGCAGGTGTTGTTGCAGGTTGTCGGGCACAAGATCGTTCATCGAATGCACGAGGCGTCTCCCCAGCGACGTCGCGAGATGATCCCGATGACGAGAATCCGCTTCGCCCAATGCGGCGCCAATCGCCGTTCCCACACAGAACCCCACACCAAATACGACGATCGTGGCCGCCAAGGGGTTGTCTTGGATCACGTTCGAGGTCGCTTGCTGACATTTGTTCAACTGACGCTGCCATTCAGGCTGATCTACGTTGCATGAGAGATCATCGGTGATTCGATTGGTGTTCATAGTCGACATGGATCGCTCCTTGTTTGAGTTGTTGATTTTTCCACCTGCTTGTGGTCATTGGATGTGTTTAACGCGACTTCAACACCAGTCCGACCACAACTCCTGCGACGATACCTGCTCCAAAGGCGACGGCGACTGATTCGATCGGCTTCCGTTGCACCATTTGACCAGCGTGCTCATAGCCTTCGCGGACCTTCTGCGAGACTTGCTCGTATTGTTCCTGAGCGGTCTCAGAGGCGTGTTCGGAATAGGCACGTGCAGTGTCTGCCGCCTGCTGAGCGATGGTGCCCCCGTTTTCGACGACCTGCTCCAGAAAGTCCTCGATCGCCCGTCGTGACTCGCCTGTTTTCTGTTGAATCACGCCGACAAGCTGATCCGCGCTACCACGAGCTTCCCTCAACTCGTTGTCGGAGAACTCTCCCCATCGCTCTTGGACTTGGCCTTTAACCTGATTCCACTGTCCTTCCAGTTCCTGCCGGGTAATCATGATTGACTCCTTGGTCGATCTGTATGTTGTTTTGTTTGCCAATACGGCAAAAGATTGGGTTGCAAAAGCCAGACCATCGCTGAAAAAGCGACAAGTTCAGACAGGCTCAACGTCGCAAAACACGAGCAAGGAGGAGGATGCGACGTGTCAAAGATCGAGGCCGCGAACGCAATTTTGTGTCGCACTTGGTGGCTCATCCGGCGAACTGATTGATCAACCGTCAATCATTCGCATTTGGGTGCGGATGCCGGCGAAGGACTCCCTCCCCAGCCTGCGCACATGCGACACAAGCTCTCACTCTGAGCGTTCAGACGCAGTCATCACATCTGCCACGGCTCGATTCAGAGCGTGCAGAACTGCCGGGGCTTCGTCGAGTTGTCCGGTGCGTCCCAAGTCTTCCAGTTGTTGTGCGAGACGGACAACTTCAGACGCTTCAATATTCGCCGCCAGGCCCTTGAGGCTGTGAGCCGTTCGTCGGGTTTCCGCGTCATCCTGATTAGCGATGGCTTGCCTCGCTGCCTCCGAAAGCTGGGGAGCATCTTCCCGGAAGAAGCCGACCATGTCGTTGAACAGCTGCTCGCTCCCCCCCAACCGGGTGAGGGCTGCCTGTCGATTGATGATCCGTGAGGAGGACTCCATTGACGGCGTGATTGAGGGAGGCTCGTGGCTCATGATCACAATTCCCTGGAAGGGTCTGGGGGAGACTATCCCGTTGACTGGTCTTCGATACCAACGTTTGTGCCCAACGAGATGCGAAACGTCGAGATGCGGTCCCGAATCTTGCCTCGGGTGATGCCGAGAATCTCCGCCGCCTGCGACTGATTGCCTTCGGTCTCCTGCAAGACACGGGTGATGACATATCGCTCCATCGCTTCGAGCGTTTTTGCGTACAGGTCAGTCTCTCCGGCAGCCAGGGAGGGCTCGACGATCTTAGCGAGGTCTGATGATAATCCTTTGCCGTTTGCTGCCTTCGCGGCGCCTGTGGATTCCGTGGGGACACCTTCTGTCTCGCCTCGCAACTCTGCGGGCAAGGATTCTGGCAAGATGACCGTGCCGGTCGTATTCAGCACGGACTGACGGACAGCGGCTCGGAGTTCGCGAACATTGCCGGGCCATTCAGATCCCAGCAGTTGATCGAGCGTGTCTGGAGCGAGGCCCTCGATCTCGG
>JAGQPX010000020.1 GCA_020426505.1 Planctomycetaceae bacterium
AGAGATAAACGCGCGCCGCACTAGCGACTTCGGGAAGTCCGTAGGCGACACTGTTTTCGAAGTCTTCCGGCGCGCCTGATCCGAAGGCCTCGGGAAGTCCCAGCAATGCGAGCAGACTTCCGACCGACTCAGCATCAGGCATCTCCCATTGATCGAGCGCGGCTCGAATCTGTTGATCGCTGATGGAGTCGGCAGCGAGGTCACGAAAGGTGCCAAAGTATTCCGTCGGGTCGGCGTCGTTATAGGAAAGTTCTGAAACATCCACATCGAATGATGCTCGTTCGAATCCATGCGTGAAGACCCGACATCCCGCTCCGTTCACATCAGCCACCATGACCGCAACGGCATCTGTTCCCAAGTCTTTTGAGAGATCGTCGGCCAACGCGTAGCCATACCCCACTCCGGCAGACACAACGACCCATCCGGAGTGCGGCTCGAAAACGATCGCGCTAATCGGTGAATCCGAGAATCCACTCATGGGGAGGAGACCGTGTGGGGTCAATTCACTCTCAACGTATTCAATGACTCGCTCGACCTCGGTCGTCCGGATGGCCGTCAGGTCCACGTAGAATGACATGAGGTCACCTCATTGATTGGTGCATCACGGATATGACCGCAGAGGCGTTTGCGTGATCGACCGTGTGTGCTGAGACCAGTTCACCCAGCGGAGGCTGTAAAGTCAACGACATGATCGCACCTTCTTACTGATCCCGGTAACATTGGGAAAGCATTCCGGAAGTTTAAAGAGATTATCAAACACGACATTGCGAGGTCACGATGGCAAAGATCAAATATGGGCAGGTCGGGGTCGGACATCCGCATGCGAGCAAGATGTCGGTCTATCGTGAGTCGGATGATTTCGAAGTGGTGGGGATCGTCGAGCCGGATGCGGAACTTCGTCGAGAAGCGGAAAGCAAGGACGCCTATCGCGACCTCAAGTGGATGACCTTCGAGGAATTGCTCAATGTGCCCGACCTGCAGGTCGTCGGGGTTGAGACGAAAGTCGCTGGGTTATTGGACGTGGCAGAGAAGTGCATCGCGGCGGACAAGCACATTCATCTCGACAAGCCGGCGGGGAATGACCTCGCACAGTTCCGACGTATCCTCGACGAGGCATCGCGCAAGCATCTGGCGATTCAGATGGGTTACATGTATCGCTACAACCCGGGCGTGGTGATGCTGCGGGACTTTCTCAGTCGCGGATGGCTCGGAGAGCCGTTTGAGGTGCACGCCGTGATGAGCAAGAAGATGGATGCCGCTGCCCGGCAGAACATGTTGCAGTACATCGGCGGCACACTCTTCGATCTCGGTGGACATCTGATCGATCTGGTGGTCGGCTTTCTCGGCGAGCCGACGAAGGTGCATCCGTTCCCACAGCACTCGTCACCCATCGATGACGGACTGCTGGACAACATGTTCGCAGTGCTGGAGTACCCCAAAGCGACGGCAACCGTCCGCACGAGTGTGAACGAGGTCGAAGGCTTCGCCCGGCGGCACTTCACATTGTGCGGAACCGAGGGAACGTTCCACATGCAACCGCTCGATGACCCGGATGCCAAGGTCGCCTTATCACAACCGCAAGGCAAGTACGAAAAGGGGTATCAGGACGTCGAGCTGCCGAAGTACCGCCGTTATGTCGCAGATGTCGCGGATCTGGCAAAAATCGTCCGCGGTGAAAAGGACGCAGACTTCTCCTACGAACATGACTACGCCGTGCAAAGGACGTTGTTCAAAGCATGCGGACTGCCGGTCGATGATGCATAAGCAACGCCAACTCGGGTTGCGAATGTGCGGCATTGCTCTCGCCGTGATTGCTGCGGGTGTGTCTCTTGCTGACGACGAACGGCGGCCGAACATTCTGTTCATTATGACAGACCAGCACCGCTGGGACTGCATCGGGGCGAATGGGAACGAACTGATCAAGACCCCGCACCTTGATCGCCTTGCGTCGGAGGGAGCCAACTTCACACACTGCTTCGTGCAGGCTCCTGTTTGTGTGCCGTCACGGGTGAGTTTCTTCACGGGTCGGTATCCGCACTCGCATAAGAATCGGGTGAACTACACGCCTCTTGATCGACGTGAATTGCTGATGCAGGCCCGACTGAGGGATGCTGGTTATGCCACCGCGGCGGTCGGCAAGCTGCACTACCATCCGCCCGACGAGAGAGAGGCCAAACGAACCGGGTTCGACCACGTCGAACTGCACGACGCGGTTCCCAAACTCGATGAGTTCTCCGCCTATGTTGAGTGGCGACGCGAACACGATCCCCTTTCGCATCTGGATTACCGGGCCATCGCGGAGGATATCCCCACCGGCAAGAACCCGTTTCGGCAGGCGATTGCGGAGGAACATACGGAGACGTCATGGGTTGGACTGCGAACGCGACATTACATCGAGCAACTCGCGGGGTCGGATCAGCCGTTCTTTCTGTTCAGTTCGTTCTGGAAGCCTCATTCTCCATTTGAGGTGCCTCAGCCGTTCGATGCGATGTACGATGACTTCGACATCCGGCTGCCAGAGGTTATGTCACTTGACGACATCACCCGTCTGCCGCCGCCTCTGCGACTGCTGATCCTGCGAGGCAAGCCGGTCTATGACATCGACCGCGAGCGTCTCCAATGGATCTACCGCAGCTACTACGGAGCCATCTCACACATCGATCGCGAGGTCGGTCGCATCTTGCAGACGCTCGAAGAGGCAGGAGTTGCGGACAACACGATCGTCGTATTCTCCTCCGATCACGGCGACCAGTTGCTCGAACATGGACTGACCGGGAAGAACTGTTTCTTCGAAGCATCGGTCCGCGTGCCGTTCATCATTCGCTTTCCGCAGCAGGTCGAACCGGGTCAGTACGACGAATTGATCGAGTCGGTTGATCTCCTGCCCACGCTGTTTGAATTGGCGGGACTCCCGGAGCCGTATGAGAATCAGGGACGAAGTCTTATGCCCTTGATTGGAGACGCTGACCGTCCGTACGAACCGAAACAGGCCGTGTTCAGTGAGAACGTGATCCCAGAAGTGATCACCTCAGGCAGCGGCCTCGACTTCCAGTTTCAGAAGGGGGAGGGCGTCAAGGGCATTCGACATCCTGACGCGAAGATGGTCCGCACGCGGCGGTGGAAGTACTGCTACTATCCGGAAGGATATGCCGAGCTGTACGACCTCGAAGCAGACCCAAACGAAATGCACAACCTCGCCGGCGAGCCGGAATCTCTTGATGTCGAAGCCGAGATGAAGGATCGGCTGCTTCACTGGCTGACGACAGCCGACGAGGCGGACCAGATCGCTCCCCGTTGGCTCAAACCGCACGAGCCGGTACACCAAGGTGGGGATGTCCCTCGGCAACCCATTGACGAGTCCGTCAATTGACAGCTGTCATCGCGTGGCGCTTTCGAATTCGCTCACCTTGATCGGTGGCGGTTTGCGT
Source organism: Planctomycetaceae bacterium (assembly GCA_020426505.1). Taxonomy (GTDB): domain Bacteria; phylum Planctomycetota; class Planctomycetia; order Planctomycetales; family Planctomycetaceae; genus JAHBXU01. Next base: position 3,429 of record JAGQPX010000020.1, read on the forward strand.
GGACGCTCCACGCGACGATTGCGGGGAGCAACGATTCCCAGTCGAATTCGTCCGCGTCGAATCTCCACAACTTTGACCCGGATGTCCTCGTCGATGACGATTTCCTCACCGATCTTGCGAGTCAGCACGAGCATCGTAACCTCCCTGTGAGAGTCGGCAGCCGAGTCAGGTTGGGGGGCGTCGCTGCGTCAGCTGCCTGACGATTCCGCGTCGTCGACGACCAGTCTGTTGATGACCCGTTTGACTCCCGAAACACCCGCAACCGAGTGTTGGGCGATTTGCTTGAGGAAGTAGCAGGGGACATGGCCGTGAAGCGTGAGCACTCCCTGTTGATACCGACACCTGACTGAGTGATTGTACAGGTGCGGTTCACGATCGAGTTGCTGTCGCGCTTCGCGTTCGACTTCATCCGCCGAGTGCGGCCAAGTGTCACATGACCAGCGATCAACCAAAACTGCTTGCACGATAAACTCCTTTGACCCCGAAAGCGTAAGGGGAGTTGATGCAGATCCGATGAGGTTGAGATGAACTTCCGATGACAGAGTCGATGTGAGCGAGTGTCACAGAAAACCGTGCATGATGCGCGGGTGTCGAGAAATGAAACAGAGGTGCCGAACTGATTGGTGCGAAAATGCCGCGATTCGACACAGAGATTAATTGATGACAACGATCGCTCGGCAATAGATGCAGAAACTGTGCCAGCCCGAGGGACAATCGCGGAACAGCTCAAACGGTCACATCGTCATTGATCGTCCGTTCAGTGAAGTCCAATCGGACTTTTTCGATGCATAGCTGCACCGTCCCGCCGTTCTCGTGGGAGGATTTCCCACTTCCTTCACCGGCCTCCAGGATGACGGCGACACCATAGCCGTTGCCGATCGGAAAATTCTGGCCGGGGGCGGGACTGTCCAGACGCTTCGAGACTTCGAACCAAGCGAACGCCGGGCGATCGTCGACAGCGAACGGCGGGACAAACGGCTCAGAGATGAATTCCGTCCGACGAAGCGGGCTCTTCTCGGTATCGTTGTATCGAAAGATGATCAGACGGCACGTGTGTGCGTCGAGAAACCGTTTGTACGCTGCTTCAGTCTCAGCACGGAGACAGACACTCACGCCGAATGTGAAGGTACCCAAACGGGGATTCCGCATCTCTTGGGCGAGCAGCATCGGAGTCCGAGCGTTCTCCTGCAAAGACCTCGTGCCGACCTCGAATGCTGCCACCCGGCGGCTGTCCCATTCGAACAGGCGAACTCCTGCCCCGGTCGATGCGTCTGCCGCTAGGGGTGTCGCTCGCCAGCCTTTGGGGCGGGAGCCGATCTCCACGTCGTACAACTCGACGCCCTCTCGAAAGTTCGTGTGAAGCAACAACTCGTCGTTGTAGTGAGGGACGCGCGCAATGGACCCGCCTGCTGTGGTGATCGCAGGAGCAGGGGAACGGCCTCTGTTGAGCAGACCGTCGATCGGGCTTCCTTCCGTGATCGGGTGCTCACGACCTTCTGCATCCCGGAATCGCGAAGTGTGCGGAATGCCCAACAGATGGAAGATCGTCGCTGTCACGTCGCCGGGCGTGACGCGATCACGGGCCGGGTAGCCACCGTTGTTGTCGCTGGCTCCATAGACAGTCCCCATCTGCACACCAGCTCCGGCCATCGCAAAGCTGAAGACCGGCCCCCAGTGATCCCGTCCGCCGGACTTGTTGATCTCCGGCGTGCGACCAAACTCAGAGATGGCAACCACCAGCGTCTCGTCCAGCAGCCCGCGTTGGTCGAGATCATTGATCAGAGCAGAGAACCCGACATCAAAGATCGGGGCCAAGACATCTTCCATGCGGTCCGCGTTCTGTGCATGGGTGTCCCACATCGGGTTGTCGACCGCTGAGTCGCCCGGTTCGCGGGGCCAGCCAACGTGCACCAGTCGCACACCCGCTTCGACCAAACGACGTGCGAGCACACAGCACTGCCCCCAACGTGTGCGACCGTACGTGTCGCGCAGCGCATCCGGTTCCTTGTCGATCGCAAAGGCATCCTGCACACGTCCCGACGTCAGCAGATCGAACGCCTGCGACTGAAACTGATTGAGTGTCCGGGCTCGCGAGTGATCGGCTGTCGGATCCTCGTTGAACTGACGCAGAAGTGACATGCGTCGTTCAAGTCGTTCGTTGGTGACGTTGCCGAGGTCGAGACCATCGACGTGATACTCCTCCGCCCATGGTTCACCCAGAAAGCGGTCGGGGTCCCATTGTCGACCGAGGAACCCAGCATTCTGTCCGGCGGGCGTCACATTCTCATTCAGCCGGATGATCTCAGGCAGCCAGACCGTCGATAGCGGAGGCAGCACCTCGCTCGGCTTGAGCATCTTGATGAACGATCCAAAGTACGGCCAATCGGTTCCCAGGTTGATCGTCCGCGCATTCGGGCCGACGTATTTTCGCCCCGTGAGCACATGGTAACCACTGCTGGAGTGGATGTTGTTGTCCGTCGACAGCGACCGCACGACCGCCAGCTTGTCCGCCAGTCGAGCGGTCCTCGGTAGCAACTCGCAGAACTGGGTTCCGACGACGTTGGTCTGAATCGGATTGAAGGGGCCGCGAATCTCACGTGGCGCATCGGGCTTGGGATCGAACGTTTCGTGTTGCGGCGGTCCGCCCTGGAGCCAGAGATAGATGATGTTCTTCGCAGCTCCGAACGACGGATCGTCGACAACTCCCACCGGAGGCGGTTCGGTCGCTGCGTGCAGCAAATTCGGCAACGCCAATCCCAGCGGACCGACGCCTCCCCAGCGGAGAAACTCCCTCCGGCGCAGGCCGTCGCACATGCGCGATGGTCGATCAAGGGCTGAGAACATGCACGATTCTCCCGGTTTCTGACGCATTCACATCATAACTTGAGTTCCGGCGTTCGGCTACGACGGATTGCAGCAGGCCCGCAAGTCAGGCCTGCCTGCCTCTCAAAACACTTTGACGTGCAGATCGAGCCGGGAATCTCTCGAAAATCGGCGTGATATCCTCGCTCCTATGGCGCCTGATGACCCAAGCAGATTGAACCTCCAACTCACACGCATCATCGGACTTCCGCACGATCATGAGCCAGCGCATCTCTCACAGTCTTCTCGACCCGTACCTGACAATCCCGGTTAAGCAGCAGTATCATCGGCTGCCCATTCCGCCTCGACTTCCCCCGGAGGCGATCGTCCTGCTGGGTCACACTCTTGCCATCATCGGTGCGGTGGGACTGGCTTTCTCGACGACAACGTGGTGGGGCGGATTGCTCGCGGCGTTCGGCATCGTCGGGAACCATCTGGCGGATGTCCTTGATGGCACGCATGCCCGCTCGACGGGGCAGTGTCGCAACGGGGGTGAACTGCTCGATCACTTTCTTGACCCGCTCTCGTTTGCCTACTGGCTCGTCGGCATCGCTGTTGCTTGTGGTCGGTTGGACTTGGGACTTGTTGCGGTCATCGGCCTGTTCGCCACCGCTGTGCTGACGAACATCAAGGCCAAGCTCATCGGTGAATTCACACTTTCCGCGTTTGGTCCGACCGAATTCAAGACGCTGCTCGCGACTTTCGGACTCGTGCTCGCGGGATGTGTGGCGGGGGGAGTCGGATCGCTTGTCACCGGCGCGACGGTCTTCTACGCAGCGTTGGTCGCCGTTGGAGTGGTGCAATTGGTCGTCGGGTTGATCCAAGCCGTCCACGAAGTCAATCAACACGGTCGAGCCGCTGACACGACCGAATGGGTGAGCACACGCGACGCCGCGTGATGTGGTGATTCGTTCAATCACGCGCTACAATCTCACCTCACAAATACCGCTTGCGGCTTAGCGAGTCCGGAAGGCATGATCGACTTGTTCTGACCACGCTAAACCGCAAGCGACTCTGCGAGTCTCACATGAAATCATCAATTCATGCCATTGACATTCACATTGCAGAAACCCTCGTCGATCCCCCTGGAGGTCGACTCCGTCAAACTCGAAACGGTTCGGGAACAGTCAGTCGATGGAGTCAAGGCGACGCTCATTCAGCGGGGGAACAAACAGGTCACTCTTGGCGAGTTCTTCGACGTCACTGGCTCTGCGGCCGACGATGAGACACTCATCTGGGAGGGGGATTGCTCGAAGATCAAACTGATCGGTTCGCACCTCTCGTCCGGCACCGTTCGTGTGGAAGGCAACGCGGGCATGCACCTGGGAGCGGAGATGACAGGTGGCGAGATCATCGTCGATGGCGATGCAGGCGACTGGGTCGGTGCAGAGATGCACGGCGGCCGCATTCAGGTGAAGGGGAACGCGGGGCATCTTATTGGAGCCGTCTATCGAGGCGGACGCAAAGGGATGACGGGGGGCGAGATCCTCATTGATGGCGATGCGGGAAACGAAGTCGGTCATGCAATGCGGCGGGGACTGATCGCCGTCGGTGGACGCGCGGGTGATGCGGCCGGCGTCGCCATGATCGCTGGCACCATTGTCATCGCAGGCGAAACGGGCATCCGCTATGGAATGGGAATGAAGCGTGGGTCGATCGTGCTGCTGGGCGACAATCCGCCGGACATGCTGCCCACATTCAAGCACAGCGGTACCTACCATCCGACCATCATGCGGGTGCTCCTGCGTCACCTCGAAGCGAGTGGATGGTCATGTCCCGTAGGATGCCTCGACGCGGCGTATCACCGGTACCACGGCGACTTTCTGGAACTGGGCAAGGGGGAGATCCTCACCCGCGTCGCCTGATGTCAACGTGATGCCGTGAGTTCTGGCGGCTGACCTTGGAGCGTAACCCGACGGCGGGTGAGTTCCTCGCCGTCGTACTTCAGCACGAAGTCGTACTCGCCGGGCAGCAGTGGCTCCTTCATGTCGTAGAAGAACTCAGCACGCAGATCCTCACGCGGGACGATCGTGCCGACTCGTTTCAGGACGACATCGTCTGCATCGTGCAGGTTGACCTCGACCCACATGTCCGGATGAGGCGGATGGAGACTGCACTGGATCAAAGCCCGTTCGCCATACGAGAACGTGTCCCGGCGATTCGAAAGAACCCCACCGAGGTTCGAGGAACCAACGTCAAAGGCAAAGTACAGATCCTTCGGGCGGATCGGCTTCGCGGGACCAAGCATTTCATGCACAAGTTGAGAGTCCATGACCTTCAACGGCAGCGGACCATTCTCACCTCGCTTGTGGTAGACGTCACGGTGATGTTCGACCTCGACGCCGATGACGGCTCCAGTCGCCATCATCATGCACCACGCAGCAGCGGCATAGGCCGGTCGTGGCGCGAATGAGCGGGGGACCCTGAGCGATGGCCTGCGACGGAACGTGAGCCCGACACGTCGCAGTGCATTTCGAGCCCAAACCGCCATTCGCTCAGCCTCGTGAGGCTCGATAAAGGCAAAGTAAGTTGCGATGAACATCAGCGGAAAGATGATCAATCCCAGCGTGTAATACGTCAGCACATGAAAGATCAGTCCGATCACGAGCGTCGGGACGCGCCAGACCTTCGAGTAAACGAGGAACACAAACAAAACTTCCCAGATGATCGTGATGTACGCCATGATCGCCAGCAGCCAAGGATATAGCGTGAGTGTCTCCCCGAGTCGGTTCTCCAGGTTGGTGTTGCCCAGCATCCAGAACGTGAGTTGATCGCCGCTGAAGTAGGCCGGGGTGTGCATCTTGGTGATCGCAGCGCCGAGATAGACGATCCCGACGAACAGCTGCAACAGCCGAAGCGTCCACACCGACGATTTCGGCGAGTCGATGATGCCCTGCGTCGCGGGTTGCGATCGCCTGCGTAACCAGGCATCGACGGACCAGACCGCTCCGCACTCGGACAGGGAGAGGATAACCATCAGATGGGTCGCCACGACCGTGTATTTTGTCAGCGTGCCCATGGCATCCAACAGACCAAAGCCAGCATACAGGATGCACGAGACGATGAGCGACAGACGCGTCATCCAGCCAACGCTAACCGCACACAGGCTGAGAATCAGCACGGAAAACAGAGCCACTGCGACGGGTGCGGCGAGGATCGGGAGGAATGGAGTCGTCCCGTACGAGACCCACAACGGCGAAGGAGATCCATCGAGTGAGTACAACTCGCGAACATGCCACCAGCGCGGGATCGCTCCAATCAAGAGCACCAGCGGGAGCGAGATGCGGACGAGCGCCATTCCGTAGGGCACCTCGCGGGCGTGAAAGAATTCATTCCATCGAGTCTTCAAGCGTCTGACCATCGTTCGGGCCTTGTCGATTTCGTTGCTCAGCGATCCGTCGGGAGTTCATATCCGACCGGTGTCACGTTTCCGAGATTGGAAGTGGGGTCGACCGCATAGAAAGGTTTTCCCTTTTGCATGTCTTGGCGGAGTCGCGGATTGTTCAGCAGTGCTTCCTGTTGCAGCCGTGTGAGGAGCGTCGGCCATTGCTGAATGGCCTGCCCATCCGGCGTATACGTCCCGCGAAGCTGGTAGTAGGACTGCATGTCCTTGGGCTCGGTGTATCGCTGAGCCCAGAGTTCGTCCGGGAGATTGTACTTGCGGGGCCACGCCTCCTCGACAACGTACAACCGTGCCATCGGCTCATGTTCCGTCTGTCGAAGCGTGTTCAACGCGAGGTTGATCGAGTGGAAACCGTTGTAGTCGTAGTGACGGCGATCGAGGTCGCCGTGCGGCTTCATTTCCCCCCACGGTCCGGGGGCCAGTTCATAGAACTGTCCGCTGGCTCCCTCACCCACGATGTGGTTCCGTGTCTCGTAGGCCGACCAACCGCAGTACATATCCCAGACGATGAAGTACATCCCGGGATGATCGTTGATCCTGTAGTACAGGGCATGACAGAATACCCCGTACATCAACAAACTGAGGTAACCGACGATCAACGTATTCGATAAGCAGCGTTTCACAACCCGTGCCTCCTTGCACAGTCGAACGTTTCATTCAAAATGTCGGTGTCGGAGCTTTCACTTCGCGCAGTCCGCCTTTGATGAGATGCAATATCCTGCTGACGCTCTCATGCACCTCGCGATTGCCCGTGACGAGCATGAGGTTCCGATATCCGGAGATTGAAGCCGACTCCTGAACCGATTGCGGCAAGGCCGTATGAACGGCTTCGGCGAGTTCCCCGACGGTGTCCCCATGGATCAAATCCGAGACGTCGTAGGCGTGCGTCCCCTGATTGTTTTTTGCAGCCTCTCGTGATGTCACCATCAGAACTTCGTCTTCAATCACAAAGTCGAGTTCCAGCGGGTCCAACAGCAGTTTGAGGGCGGATCGCAGTGTGATGTTACTCACAATCAGCGAGACGTTGTCGCGAAGGATCTCGAATTCCTTCTCGGCCGTTCGCACTGCCAACTCGTCAACCACGACGTTGATGTGATGGCGATTGGCAATCTGAGCCATTGCGTCTTCGAGCGACCCGTCGACAATTTCGAGTTCGGTCTGCTCGTCAAGCGCGCCCACGATCTGGTTGTACGCCTGACTGTCTGTCACGCGAATTGACGAATTTGACTCGTTCGTCGCAGCCGGTTGAGCGAACAGCAAAGCGATGCAAAGCGAAGGGCCGAGTGGTGACATGATCGTGACTCCCGAGAAGGGTTGCGGCAAATCGGGCGGGACTATCCGGCAAAATGTGCCGATGGGTCAAGATCAGTTCGCTTTTTCGACGCAAAAATGTGGAGACGCCGAGACGCGCAAAGTCATGCCATATCACCTGTTCCCATCTTTGCGCGTCTCTGCGTCTTGGCGACTTTGCGTCCGGAAGTCACCGTGAACCCAGCGAGGTTCACTCGTCGCCAAGACGGGGCTTGCGGCGGGTTTGCTTGCGTTCGGAGCGTTCTCGTTTGGCCTGCAGACGACGGCGGCGGGCGCCGGCGGAGGGCTTGGTCGGTCGACGGCGTTTGGGCTTCTCGGCCGCTGCCGCTACCAGTTCCGTCAGTTTTACGATGCAGTCTTCGATGTTCTTCGGCTGATCCCGGTACCGCTGACTGGTGATGATCAGTTCGCCATCCGCGTTAATCCGTCGCCGATTCAGCGTATTGAGCCGACGGAACACGTCCTCTGGCAAAGCGGCGGTGTCTTCGATGTTCCACCGGAGTTGGACGCGAGAGTTGACCTTGTTGACGTTCTGTCCCCCCGGACCTCCGCTCCGCGAGAACTGAAACGTCAGTTCCGATCGCGGAATACGAATCGCATCAGTGACCTGAATGTCGTCGTCGGCTGCCATGCTGGCTCCCGGCTGGCGAATGTGAGATGCTGTGGAGATCCCTGACAATCAAAGGCTTCGCCCATGTCTGACAACACGTCTTATCCCCGAATGGTGCGTATTCGGCAACAGTTCCCTGCCGAGCAAGTTGAGGACATCCCCTCGGAAGTGGAATCCCAGTTAAGCCGACTCCAACTCGGCGAGAAGGTTCGCGCGGGAGAGACGGTTGCGATCACGGTCGGCAGCCGGGGGATTGCGAACATTGCTGTGATTACCAAGGGGATCGTGGATCACATTAAAGCACTTGGAGCGACGCCATTCCTGGTACCGGCGATGGGATCACACGGCGGCGGCACGGCAGCCGGACAACGAGGAATCCTCGAAGGCTACGGCGTCACCGAAGAGGCGATGGGGGCCGAGATCCGGGCCTCGATGGAGACGGTCATCGTCGAAACGACGCCACAGGGCATTCCGGTCCACTTCGACAAACACGCCTCGCTGGCCGATCATGTGATCGTGGCCGGCCGCGTCAAGCCGCACACCGGATTCGTCGGCGAGATCGAATCGGGCCTGCACAAGATGATGCTCATTGGTCTCGGCAAACACGAGGGGGCCAAGATCTATCATCGCGCTATTCGCGACTTCAGCTTCATCGAGATCATTCGGGCCGTCGCGGATGTCGTGATCAAACGCTGCAAGGTCGTCGCCGGCGTTGCGATCGTCGAGAACGCCTATGACGAAACGGGACGCATCGAAGCGGTCGCCCCGGAGCAGTTCTTCGACCGGGAGCGTGAACTGCTCACGCTTGCTAAGCAGTGGCTGCCACGGCTGCCCATTACGCCCGTCGATCTGTTAATCATCGACCGGATCGGCAAGGACATCAGCGGCACGGGGCTCGACACGAACGTCGTCGGCCGCAAGTTCATCCATCACGAGGCAAGCGACCGCGACGAGGTCAACTGCAAACGCATCTTCGTTCGCGGTTTGACCCAGAAGTCGAAAGGGAACGCGACCGGCATCGGCCTCGCCGAGTTCACGACGAAGCGGGCAGTTGACCAGATCGACTTCGACATCACCCGCACGAACTGCATCACGGGCGGACATCCGGAAGGGGCGATGATTCCGATCGCATATGAGTCGGACCGCGATGCAATTGCTGCGGCCATCTCGACAGTGGGCATGGTCGAGGTCGCCGACTCCCGCATCGTGCAGATCGCCGACACACTACATCTGGCCGAACTGCTCGTCAGCGAATCTTGCATGAAAGAACTCGAAGGCAACGATCACATCGAGATCATTGACGGACCCCACGCGATGGCATTCGACGCCAACGGCAACATTGCAGACGTCTGATCAATCTTCCTCGTCAGCCTTCTTGGCGGCGGCGACGATTTTGGCTTGCTCGTTCGGCGGGACCATTTCGTAATGGCTGAAGTCGAGTGTGAATGATCCCTGTCCGCCCGTCATGCTGGAGAGGTTGCGGGCATACGTCATGACCTCGGCGAGAGGTGCCTTCGCTTTGACGATGGTGAACCCGCCGGGGGCTTCGTCCATGCCCTCCATGCGTCCTCGGCGCGTGTTGAGGTCACTGGTGATGTCGCCAATCTTGTCGCTGGGCACCATGATCTCCATATCGACGATCGGCTCCAGCAGCGAGGGTTTGGCCTGCAGGGCCACGTCTCTCAGGCACATCCGGGCTGCCGTCTTGAACGCGGTTTCGTTCGAGTCAACTGGGTGATCTTTTCCGAAGAACAACGAGACGACGATATCCTGCACCTGAAAACCCGCGATGATGCCCTGGTCCATCCGCTCCTTGACCCCTTTCTCCACGGCGGGGATGAACTGATTGGGAACCGAGCCGCCGGAAATGCAGTCGCAGAAGCACGAGTTCAGGACTGGGTCGTAATGGTACTCGCGCAAGCTCTCGAAGTTGTCCTTGGTGAAGTACGTTTCCGGGTCAACATTCTGCGGACAGTGAGCGACGCGGAAGTGAACCTCCGCGAACTGACCCGAGCCGCCGGACTGCTTCTTGTGACGGTAATGGCCTTCGGCGGTTCCACTGATCGTCTCGCGATAGGGGACCTTGGGCTGATGTGTGATGACATCGACCTTTTCCCGATTGTGCAGCCGATTCTGGATGAGTTGCAGGTGCAGTTCGCTCATCCCGTTCATCACCATTTCTTTGGTCTGCTTTTCGCGACGGACGACGAACGTCGGGTCTTCCTCTTCGATTTTCTGGAGTGCCCCGGAGATTTTCGCCTGATCCGCCTGCGACTTTGGCTCGACCGCGAGACCAATCATGGGACGCGGGAACGGAATGACGGGCAACGTGACGCCGTCGGCTCCCTTCGTGAGGGTGTCTCCCGTGTGGAGATCGTCCATCTTAACGACGACCGCAATCTCACCCGGGCCGGCATCCGCGATTTGCTCCGTGTGCGCTCCCTGCACGTCGAGTAACTGTGAGACCTTGATCGACTTGCCGGTCCGCTCGTTTTGTAACGACATGTCCTTGGTGAGAGTTCCGGAGTAAACCCGGAGGAAACTCATTTTGGCGACAAACGGGTCGATCCGGGTCTTGAAGACTTGCGCAATGACCGGTCCGTCCGGTTTCGGATCGATGGCGATCGCTTCACCACCCTTTTCAGCAGTCCGCTCAATGGCATTGGGGGCCGGAGCAAACTTGGCAAGGGCATCAAGAAACTCCTGAACGCCGATGTCCTTCTGCGCACTCATGCAGAAGATGGGGATCAACGTGCCGGCGGCGATTGCCTTCTGAATGGCGCCGGCGAGTTCAATGTCGGAGATTTCGCCCTCTTCCAGATAGCGTTCCATCAGGGCTTCGTCTGCCTCGACGGCCGCGTCGACGACCTGCTGATTCGCTTCATTCGGGTCGACCGCGCAACCGGTTGGAACCGTGTCGGGGATATGGACCGTGCTGATGACCTCGCTGAAATTCCCGCCGAGTCCAACGGGCACGTTCATCAGGGCACACGCCGGGCCGAACAACTCGCGGATGTTGTCCAGCAGTTCTTCGAAGCGGATGTTCTCAGCATCACACTTGTTGATGACGATCATCCGTGCGAGTCCGGCCTTTTCCGCATACTGGAACGTCTTGCGGGTGTTGACTTCGATGCCCGCCGGTGCACTGATGGTGATGACGGCTGTCTCGACCGCTCGCAATGTTCCGATAATCTGCCCGACGAAGTCCGGCATGCCTGGAGCGTCGACGAGATTGACGTGTTTGCCGCCGTGATCGAAATGCACCACGGTTGAGGTGATCGAATGTTTGCGTTCCTTCTCGTCGTCATCCGTGTCGAGAAGGCTGCTGCCGTCGTCGACGGACCCGGCTCGCGAATTGACACCCGTTTTGTGCAGCAGCAGGTCGGCGAGTGTTGTCTTGCCAACGGCTCCGTGTCCCACTAATGCCACGTTACGAACGGTGTCAATCGACCTGGCCATGCGTGCTGCCTGTTCTGAATGTCTAAAGGATGTACGGCTCCAGCTGCGACGGTTCGCTGTGCGACGGAACTGTCGCGAACAACAAGAGTTTGACCAGCCGATGAGAGGTCGGCTGGCGAGGAATCGGGATTCGATCTTAACCAAACCTGAACCACATCGCCACTTATGGCAGAAGGGCTAAACCCGTCGAGTCCGCCGTGGGGGCTCCTCGCAAAACGAACGTCGGCCGATGTCCCAACGTCGAAATACGAACGCGCCGGCCGTATCAGCCGTTCATGGTGTCTGAAGCGACCGCGAGGTTTGACGAGCCGCGAGAGGCCGGAGACATTTTGGGTCGAGGAATCCGTGGCTCGGACGTTTGCCGACTGATGCCCGCCTCTGTTCCGGACAGTATT
>JAGQPX010000179.1 GCA_020426505.1 Planctomycetaceae bacterium
CACAGACGTGCCCCGACAAGTCGGTACCCAAGGTCAAGACCTGGCGACGAGTTCGTGATGAACTCTTCTCCAGCGACTGGGATCTGCTCCTCTGTACCGCCGGTTCACTGTCAGCAATCCTCTGTGAGCACGCACGTCAGTTGGGACGCAAAGCCATCGACATCGGAGCTCTCGACATTCAGCATACGTAAGGCTGATGCCGTCAGAGTTGTAGACCTAACGAAAGCCATAATTCGTCATTTATTTGCATGCAGTCATTCTTACTTCTGTATAACCTTCGCCGCGAACAGCCGGTCTCCGCGTCGCAGGAGGAGCAGGTTGTCGCACAAGGCGGCCGCGTACAGCACGCTCCCGGTGACCGACTCGGCCGCACCCTCAGCGGGAGGTTCCGGATCGGCAGGGAGCGTATCCCAAGCGGTGACTGCGGGGCGACCATCCCGATTGGCGACGACATCGATCTTGCCGTCACGTCCGAAGACGTACAACTGATCCCCTATGCCTAGCGGCGTGGCCCATGAACTTCCAGACAGCCTCTCGGCGAAACGCTCTTCACCGGTCTCAAGGTCGAGGCCGTACAGGACGCCCGTGCGATTGACGAAATAGGCCAATCCCTGATGGGCGATGGGTGAGCTGAACGAACTGGTCGCCCGTTTCGCCTGCCACAAGTATTCGGATTTCCAACCGTCGCCGTCGCGACTGATGGTGACAACCCCATTCGAAGCCGCTGCATTGCCGCCATCGGATTCGCCACGTCCCACGGTGGCTCCAATGAGGAATTGTCCTTCTCCCAGAGGCATGGGGGTCGGTGTCGAATTCCCGGAGACGTCGCTCACCGTCCACAATCGCTCACCGCTGGCGGGGTCGAGCCCAATGAGACTGCCGATGGCACTGAGCACCAAATGGCTCCCCCCTTCAACCGGGACGAGACGAGGGCTGGACCAGCTTGTGGCGCCGACTCCCTCGACTTTCCAGCGATTTGTTCCGTCAGATTTTTTCACCGCGAGAACATACGGGGCTTCGGACCGTTCGACCCATACGTAGGCGGAAGTCTCGTCCTGCTCGACTGACGCGGACAACCCATGTCGGGAACCAATCTCGCCATATTCCTCGACGAGATCTCGTTCCCACCGCTGCTGGCCATCGTGCGTGAGGGCGAGCAGGTTGCCCCCTTCAAAGAAGCAGATCAATCCGTCCTCGTCAACGGCCGGCGAAGGGGCAGCCTTACTCACGTAATTACTGCTTTCCTGCGGCGTCGCGTTGGCGAGGTCGATCTGCCATCGCTTTTCCCCGTTGCTGACGTCAAAGGCAGCGATGTGGCAGGTCTCCTTGTTTGCTCCTGAAACACTCGTCACATACACCTGTCCCTGCCAGACGACAGGGCTTGATTGGCCGTAACCAGTCAATTCGCAAGACCAGGCGATCTCCTCGCTGAGGCCGAATGCAATTTCCGGTTCAGGACTGTTGGACACCTTGCCCCCGTTCTGAAAGGCAGTCCAGTTCTCCTCGGCACTGACGGAGGCGAGGAGGAACAGGCAAAGCCCCGCCGCAATGGGCAGTCGGCGTAACATCGTTGGCTTCATGGGGTGGTCTTTCGGAACGGGCGATGCTGTGATCAGTGGATCTGAGACGCCGGCATTATTGTGACTGAGAAACGCGCGCAGCGGACGGAGTCAGTTGATGGTTGGAAAAGATCACTTCACGAACCGTACGCTCCCCGCCGCCGCCGGTTTCCACGGTCAGTGCATTCAGCGGCAGGTCGAAGTCGCCGATGCGAGTCCAGTCGAACGTGTTGCTGCGAACGGACTGAACATCGCCGGATGCTGGATCGCGATAAGTCACGGAGCTGACACTCGGTAGGTATCGTCTACCCCCGACCGTCTCGGTCGTGAGGTTGGTGATCTCCAGCCACTGCTTGTCCGATTTGCGAATGACCTCCGTGATCGTGCTTCCCTGGATCCGGAAGACTCCCGATCCATCCAGCTTCTTGACGAGCAGGCTGCCGTCGGTGCGTTCTGGTTCTGGAATGATCTCGTAGCCGACTTCGTCAAACTTGCGTGGTCGCCGATGCGAGATCACGGAGTCGAGCTTGGACTTCAGCCAGGCGGGTCGCTCGGCTTCTGAAAGGGACAGTTCATATCGGCAGTCGCCGCTCACCTGAATCGTGCAGGTCTGCTGAACACCGTTTTCGCTGATGGTCAATTCGGCTGTGAATCCGGGAAAGTCGTTCCAGACTGCTCGAGCGTTGTGAGCGGCGAGCATCGTCTCCCGAGCCAGGGATGATGTTGGCGATGCTGACGCAGCCGCACTTTCCCCTGCCGCGTTGGAAACGTTGAGTGATTCGACCGTGTCGAACTTCCCGATTTCCATGCTCGCTCCACCCACGACAAGCAAATGGCTCTCATCCAGCGGCAACATACGGTGGAAGAAGCGAGGGGTCGGCGTTTTGCCCACCATGTCCCAGGACTGGCCATCATCGCTCAGGCGCTGCAGAGTTCCTTTGATGGTGCTGACATACAACTTGCCCCCTGTGGCGAATGCCGACGCACCGAACCCGGTCATGCCGTCGTCGCCAAGGATCTCTGGACCCTGTGTCCAGGTGTTGGCCTGCGGATCGTACACGTCCACGCGGCGAGTCGGTCCCCCTTCCTCCTGCATCCCACCGATGGAGTACAGCTTGCCATTGTGCGCGGCGACAGCGTTTGCCCGTCGCGTGACGGGTAGCTCCGGCAGCGCCTGCCACTCCAGTGAGGACTTGCTCAAATCGAGCTTCCACGCGGTCTTGTGCCAGACGGTGTTCCCTTCCCCCTGCATCGACCAGCCGCCGATGACGTAGATGGAATCACCCAGCACAGCTGCATCGAACGACGAACGAGGTTCGGGCAATGGTGGCAGCTCAGTCCAGGCTTTCGTCTGCGGATCGAACTGAGCCACGGAATCTTGCGACCAGAGGTCATGGTCTTCGCCATCAGCGTTCTTGGCAGTGAAACCACCAATGCGATACAGCTTGCCCCCGTGAGCCACGAGAGCCAGTCCCTGCAGACCCAGTCCTTCTGCCAGCGATTCCCATTGCCGACTCTCGAGGTTGAGTCGCAGAACCTGATGTCCCTGCTCCTTGTTGGAGTAGGAATGGGCACCGCCGGAATGTCCTCCATAAACATAAAGCGAATCGCCGGAAACTGCTGCCCCAAAGCTCGTCACCGGCGTCTCGATTTTGGCCAGCTCTTCAAAGGCAATCGGAGTGAGCGGCTCGGGGATTGAGACGGCAACTGTCGAGTAGTGCCGAGTCTCGGGATACGACTTGCCATCCAGTTCGCCGGGGACTGCTTCGATGTGCCGGGCACGAATTGAGTACAAACCGGCCTCCGCCATCTTGAATGTCGCGTGGCCGTGCTCGTCGGTCTGCCCCTCGAAGTCGTCCATTCCCGGACCGGACGCTTTCACTTCGGCATCTGTGACAGGTTCACCATCGAATCGCACAGTCACGGTGACCCGTCCGTCTTCATAAGCGGGAACCACATCCAGCCGGAGATCGTCCTTGGTTTCGGTCCGCTGCCAGGCCGGACTGGTCACTGCTGGTCCCGTCTTGGCGTAGTACTGCAGTCGAAACTTCGAGTCACCTCGATCGAGCACTCCCAGATCGTGCTGGCCGATAAATAAGGTTCGTCCGTCAACATCGTCCAGCGTGGCAGAAAGGTCGTCCATTGTGGCCCTCAGTTCGAGTGCCGTCGGCGCGTCTTTGCCTGCGACGCGATGCAATTTCATCCCCTGGACGCGGCTCAAGTACGCTGGATCATCAGGTGATGCATCTTCACCGAAGTAGACCTGAATGGTCGTGGTGCCGTTATCGTTCTGAATCGGTTCGATCCAGATAAAGTGAGCTTGTGCCGCTCCACTCATCGCGAGCAGGAGCAGGAAACTGAGAAATTGTCGCATTACGTTATCCTGTTGTATGGTGCCAAAGTGGGGTAAAGGTTCTTCTTGGAGGAAGCGATCTCGATGCGCAACAGTTATTGTTCAAAACAAGTCGCCGCCTGGGGAATCACTTCCTCTTGGGACTTGAAGTTAAGTCAAACTTAAGATCATCTCTGCCTGATTCAGGAATCTCAGTCCTCAACTGGCTGTTGACGTTGTATATCGCAGGAACCGTCACGATCTCGATTCGAGTTTTCTTTCCGGAATTTTGCAGACGTGCCAAGGCCTCTTCGTCGTCCATCGCAAGCCCCCCGGTGTCGGTGGACTCGATCTCGACACGATGAGTGCCAACGACTGGACCACTCGATTTCGGCAGTTGAAACTGACCGGTCGAAATTGTCGCTGTCGCTTGTGGACCAGGTGTTCCCTGTGAAGGAACAAACCGGATGACACCCTCCTGCAGTGGCGAACCGTCCAATGTGACCGTCCCAGAAACCGGAGCGCGTACAGGGGCATCCTTCGCAGACCCGCCACACCCCAACCCGGACAAGATCGCCAGTGTCATTACTATGCAGAGCGTCCAGCCATGCATTATTGGGTGGCGATCAGAATTCACCGACCACCTCCCCACCGGCGCGAGTGGCCAGTGAATCGAGGAGGCCAGCGTCGATGTTCTCAGAGATGAAATGCACGGAACCGTCAGAGAAGGTGAACTGCACTCCCCCGACATGGTCACTACGAAAAGATCGGGTCCAGTTCGGATCGAAGATCCCGTCGTCCGCGACATCGTGTGGATTGAAGTCGTACTGCGTCGTACAGGCGGTCGACCCGGGAAACGGATTCGCCCAGTACGTAAACGAGTAACGTGACTCACCTGAACAACTACCACTGGAGAACCTGTAGTCCGGTAAGTTGTAAGCGGTCTCACCGATCATCAGCGTGTTGGAAGTCCCATCGAGGAAATCGCGAAACTTGGTCTTTCCACTCCCGCTGTCCGTGTACACGATCGCCCCATTGAGACTAGGACGCGGCAAACCGTAGAACGACCAGTACTGATTGAAATCCTGCGAACCGATGCAGACGGCATAATTCCCTGGAGCCCGGCCGCTGTCACTATCACAACTCGGAACAGCCCGTCGCATCGGCGAACTCGGACAGAGGTAGAACGGCAACTCCTGGCTCACGACTTCCTGGTTGGCAGGATCCGCATTCCCCTTGTTGAAGTCATACAGGTTGTATGCGTTGGCGCCGTCGATCATCGGCAAAATGCTGGCGAACAGACTGGTTCCACTCAGGCTCGCGTTCGCCACTCCACCACAATTCGCGTTCGGGAATTGCGAGTAAACATCGTGGTAGTTGTGAATGGCCAAGCCGATCTGCTTCAGATTGTTCTTGCACTGCGTGCGACGTGCGGTCTCGCGGGCCTGTTGTACGGCCGGCAAGAGAAGAGCGATCAAGATCGCGATGATTGCAATGACCACCAACAGTTCGATGAGCGTGAACCCCCGACGGCGTCGGGGAAGAGAAAGAAACATGGCAAAGCTCCTGCAAAACCAGAGAACGAAAGCCCCGCGACACACGTCGCGAAGAGGCGAATTCGAGCGTGGCTGGCGTTCGCAGGAGTGCGATGGCTTGCTGCGTCTCAGATGACAAAGACTCGTTGTTGACACTGAGTCTCAGTCTCGATATCTTAGCTGAGTCAGCCATTTGGTCAATCGATTGGAATGCTTTTTTTGCGTAGCCCGCACGTCGTTTTGAGAATTAGGCTTGAGTCACAGATGTTCGACCGCAGCAAAACAACCCATGGAGAGGATTCTCAGAAGGCCGCCGAAGAAAATAGCGAAGAGCCAAGGGTTTTCGCTTTCGAAGAACTCAGCGGGAACCTGCACGAAGTGCATATCACACACGATGGTCGGGTCTACCGTCTGCGACTGACTCGCAACGGAAAGCTGATTCTCAATCGATAGCCGACATCGACTCAGGAAACCTAAACGACTGACGCAGACGCCTCAATATGTGCAACTTTTCCTCTGCTGCATGTGGTCACGCCGAGATTCTGGGGCTTCCTCTGGCCGCGTGTTCTAAGTTTTCTGAGCACACGCTTTGCAAGTCCCGCGCAACAGGAGGTCACTGATCTGCCAGCCTGGGATTTTGTCACTAAATCGTTCGATCGTGTCGGTGGGAAGACACCAAAGCGTTCCACACTCGACACACACGACGTGCGGATGATGCCGCTCTGTCCGGTCTCCATCTGAAGTCCGGTCGTGGAGTTCGAACCGCCAGATGCGATCGCCGGTATCGAGGCGGACGACCAGGCCTGACGATGTGAGGTCGGTGAGGCCCCGAAAGATTGTGGATGAGTCGAAGCCATGCGGTTCAAGGTCAGCATTGATTTCGGCCTGCGTACGTGGGCCAGTTTGTGAAGCGAGACATTGTAGAAGATGGACTCGGGCAACTGTCTTTCGCAGCCCAGCCTTCTTCAGTAGGTCACCTGCAGATTCCAGAGAAATTGGTGCTTCTTTTGCAGGCATTCAGGCTTGCAGCCACTACTTAAAAGGGATGTTATCGTGCAGAACAGCGACGGTAATCGCCGTCGAACTCATTATTCGGAAGATCGTTCTTCGAGAAACGCAACTCTGAGCCGAGCGTGAGTGCGGCCGATTCCTGCGATGAGATGCCGAATCTCGGAATGATGATCGTCGTCGTGTTCGCCGTGATGGTGATGGTCGTGTTCTGCATGTTCGTCTTCTACATCTTCGGCGTGATGCTCGACCTCGTGCTTGAGCAGCTCAAGTCGCTCGCGCAGGATGCGGGTCTTGATGCGGTGGTAGTCGCTGAGTTGCCAATCACGCAGAAATGCACCGACCTCCAGTTTGCGGCTCCAGTCCTG